>DASRPK010000215.1:0-38587 GCA_035646395.1 Gemmatimonadaceae bacterium
CGCCTTCGTGCATGTCGACTCGGCCACGCGCGCAATCTCCGTCATCGAAGCACACATCGATCGCGGAGTTGTGGTCGCGACGGCGGATCAATACCTCGCCGACAAGAAGCTTCGCGTTATGCTGCTGCGGCTGCGACCCGACCTGCCTGCGCTGCGACGGGATCCGATGCTCCCGCATCGCGCCGCCTCCGGCATGCTCGAACGTGCGCGAACCGAGCACATCCCGTACGACTTTACGATGGACTACGCCGACGCGTCCCGTCTCTTCTGCTCGGAAGTTGCCTCGGCAGCGTATCGGGACCACGGCGTCACGCTGTGGACCGGCATCTCGACGATAACCGCGCCGGGGTTGCGTCGCTGGCTGGCGTCGTTCGGCGTCAGGCAGTTCGAAACCCAGGAACCGTCAGACCTGGAGTACGATCCGCAGGTGGCCGTGGTCGCCGAGTGGCGCGCTGCCGCATCGCTGTTCGATGATCACCTGGACAACGCGGTCACCGATGCAATGCTCGAGGGCGCGGAGCGTGGCGATGCACTGGACTTCGATTGGTACGCGTTACCGTTGGCTCGCCTGCTCAAGGGTTACAGTTGGGTACGCGGACAGTTTGGCGGTGTGGGAACCATCCCCGAGGGAATGGCGCCGTCGGCGGCGCTTCGGAACCGCTCGTATGGCGTGCGGCACGCGGAGATGAAGTCGTTGTTGCGTGCGGCCGCCGACCGATGGACTGCCGAGCGGGGTTACCGCCCACCTTACTGGACCCTGGTGGCGCTGGCTCGCGAGACCGCGACGCCGCGTTAGTCTTTATGTACTGTGACTGACTCAATGGGCGCAGGCGATGCGGGACGTCTGGTCGACGATCTGGAACGTCGGGCCACATCAGCATACCTGCGCGGAGCCGACGACGATACCGAAGCGTTGTGGCTCCAGGCGCATAACGAGTGCCTGCGGATCGAGGACATGCCGCGCGCGGCGCGCTGCATCTTCTGGCTGGTCCTCGATCTCTTCAACCGCCGGGAGTGGGCACGCGGTAACGGTTGGCTGGCGCGCGGAATGCACCTGCTCGAGCCGGCGCACGATTGTGCACCACTCGGCCTCCTCCTGGTTCTTGTTGCGCGAAACCAGCTCCGGCTGGGAGAGGTGGACGCGGCTGCGCAGACAGCACTCCGCACCGGCGAACTCGCGAGTCAGTTCGACGACCCGGACCTCACCGTCTTCAGCCGATTGACGCGCGCCCTTGTGCACGCCCGGCGCGGGGAGCCGAGGGAAGCCGCGTCACTCTTTGATGAAATTATGGTGGGCGTCACCGTCGACAACGTGTCGCCCATTGCCGTGGGCATCGTCTACTGCGCCGTCATCGACGCCTGTCGCTCGCAATTTGACCTCAGTCGCGCACGGGAGTGGACCGCGGCACTCGACCGGTGGTGCTCGACGCAGCCTCACATCGTCGCGTTCCGCGGAAAGTGCCTCGTCCACCGCTCTGAAATCCTGCGTCTCAGCGGTGCCTGGTCGGAAGCACTGGCCGAAGCGGAACGGGCCTGCGAGTGGTCCGGCGCGCACGAGAATTCGTTCCGGTATCCGTCCGGCGCTGCCTTCTATGAACTCGCCGAGATTCACCGGCTGCGAGGCGATGTCGAGGAAGCGACGCAAGCGTATCGACATGCTAGTGAACATGGACAGTCGCCGGAGCCGGGTCTCACCCTCCTGCAGTTCCAGCAGGGTAATCGTGAGCTTGCCGCGACTTCGATTCGCCGGCTGCTCAAAGAACGGCAAGGGATGGTGGCGCGTGCCGAACTGCTTCTCGCCGCGGTCGAGATCCTCATCTCAGTAGACGACCTGGTAACGGCCCGACTGGCGGCCAATGAGCTGGCGCAGATTGCTGAGCAGTTCCCCGCCCCGGCTGTGCACGCCTTTGCTGCTCATGCCACGGGCGCAATGCATCTCGCCGAAGGCGACTCGTCCGCCGCGCTGCGGAGCTTGCGCGAGGCCTGGACATTGTGGCAGGAGCTCGAGATTCCCTACCAGGCGGCGCGCGTGCGCGTTCTGCTCGGCCAAGGCTGTCAGCAGTTAGGCGACCACGTGGCGGCTGAGTTCGAGTTTGATGGCGCGCGCCAGTTTTTCCAGCGCGTCTCCGCGCTGCCCGACGTCGCTCGAGTCGACATGCTTCGTCAGAGCGGGAGCAAAGTCGAGACGCCGGTGCTGTCCGCGCGCGAACGCGAGGTGATCGAGCTCGTTGCCACGGGCAAGACCAATCGCGAAATCGCGCGGCAACTTTCGATCAGCGAGCGGACCGTTGATCGACACGTCAGCAACATCCTGCTGAAGCTCAACCTGCCGACGAGGTCCGCAGCCACTGCGTACGCGTACCAGCAGGGACTGATCGGACGGACTGGGTAGAATCACCCATACCGGCTGCGCCTGACGAATGTGCAGTTCTGCCGAAGCGGAGCCGCATACCGGCGCGGCATTGTCATGCTACATCCTTGCAACCAGGAGTCAGCATGACCAGCACGCCCTTGGCCCAAACGGCCTGGACCCCATCGTACGGCAATAACGCGGCAGAGAATTACCAGAAATACTTCGTCCCGGTAATCGGCGGACCCATTGCGCTCGATCTCGTGAATGATGCCGGGCTCCGCCCGGGAGAGCGCGTACTCGATGTGGGGTGTGGCACCGGCACCATCGCGCGGCTGGCCGCGGAGCGCGTTGGCATGAATGGCAGGGTATCCGCTCTCGACGTCAATGCCGGCATGCTGAGTGTGGCGCGATCACTCCCCTCGGCGATCCACATCAAATGGTATGAGACGGCCGCGGAATCAGTCCCGCTGCCGGACAACTCATTCGATGTGATCCTGTGCGGGCTCAGCTTCCAGTTTTTTGTCGACAAGTCGGCCGCGCTCCGCGAGATGCATCGCGTCCTCAAGCCGGGCGGTCGGGTGTATATCAGTACGCCGCAGCCTAACGCGTTCTTCGACCTGTTCGACCGGGCGATCGCGCGTCACGTGAATGAGGAGGCGTCGGCGTTCGTGCACGCCGTCTTCTCGATGAACGATCCACGCCAGATGGAGGCGTTCCTCGCCGATGCCGGGTTCTCGTCGGTCGCGACTCGCTCGCAGACCCGGAGCGTGCAGGGCCCACCGGCGCGCGAGTTCATGTGGCAATACATCTACTGCACTCCGCTCATGGCCGTGCTGCCGCAATCCGGCAACGCGCAAACGGAGGCCCTCGAGCGGGACGTCGTTGCGGGCTGGGAGCCGTGGGCCACAGGGGACGGAATGCGCTACGACCAACCCACTCTGGTGAGTAGCGGACGCCGGTAGCGCTCGGGACCAGCAGCAAGCGCGTCAATCACTCGAATACGAGGTTACGTCCTCTTACGCGGAGTTGAGCGATGGCCCAACACAAAACGGCTGTTCAAGTGGCTGGAACGTGGTTCGCAGCCGCCTCGGTCCTGATGGTTGCAGTGCTTGTCTCTCACGGTCCCCTCGCCCACGACCTTGACCACCAGATGCAACGCATTGCCAATGGGCCATTGCGGTGGACTGTCGTCCACTGGATCGCGGCCGCGGCGCTCTCTCTCCATGCGCTGACGGGGCTGGTTGTGCTGGCCTCCGGATCACGCCTGACCGAAGACCGGTCGACCTTGTCGGCGTGGGCACTGCTTATTGTAAGCGCCATCTGGACCGTAACGACTGCTGTGGCTGAAGCGACTATAGTGACCAGTGCCGCCGTATCTGGCGACGTCGGGACATTCAAGGCATGGTGGGCCTTCGCCGAAGGCATGGGCAATGGCTTTGCCTTTTTCGCGCTGGCGGTCGCGGTGATCGCGGCACATGAGGCGCGACGTTCTGAAGGGGCCTCGCCAGTGTGGTCGGCACGAGTTGGCATGGTTGCGGGCCTGGCCTCCTTCGCGGGCTGGGCGCTTGGGAGGTGGTTCGGCGTCGGCTTCGGAAACCTCCTCTGGGTGGCGACCTCAATCGTCATGAGCCTCTGGACTCTCTGGTTCGGCGTCTCGCTGATGCGATACGACGAATCCACTCTGGTCAGCAACGTGCCCCGCCACGAGTAGAGGTGGCAGCCAGGGCAGACCTAACGGTACTCCTCCATCAATTCCTGGAGCTTGGCATTCCCCGGACACAGCGACTCGTAAGGCAGGCTGGTGAGCGCGCTGTCGATCGTTCCGCTGACCCCGTGCATGTCCGGGCTCCCCTGGTCGATGTACAACAAGCCCGTCGCGACTTCGCCCCGCTCGTGCGCAGCCCGCACGTAGCTGTACGCTGACTCACGATTCGTCGGATCATAGTCCTCGGCCAGCATCCGGAAATGCACCGTGCTGCCGTCGTGCATCGTGACTGACCGAACCGCCCCTTCCGCCGGCTCCGTCGCGGCGATTTCACGGCGCAACGGAACGAAATCCACCGGCGCCACTTCATCGTAATGCTGGCGTGTGTACAGGTAACTCTTGGTCGAGCCTTCGTGGTCGTTGAACGTGACGCAGGGCGAAATGATATCCACCAGCGCGAAGCCACCGTGCTTCAGCCCGGCCTTGAGGATCGGCACCAGCTGCGCCTTGTCGCCGGAGAAGCTGCGCGCGACGAACGAGGCGCCTAACGTCAGCGCCAGCAGCACCGGATCGATCGGCGGCTGCACGTTCGGCTCACCCTTCTTCGACTTGGACCCGATGTCGGCCGACGCCGAGAACTGGCCCTTGGTCAGGCCGTACACGCCGTTGTTCTCCAGTACGTACAGCATGCTGACGTTGCGACGAATGGCGTGACACATCTGCCCCAGGCCAATCGAGAGCGAGTCGCCGTCGCCAGACACGCCGACGAAGTAGAGCTCCCGGTTGGCGGCATTGGCGCCGGTGGCCACGGCCGGCATGCGCCCGTGCACCGAGTTGAACCCGTGCGCCTGGTTGATGAAATACGCCGTCGTCTTCGACGAGCAGCCGATGCCGCTCAACTTGGCCACCCGGTGCGGCTGGATGTCGAGCTGCCAGAACGCGTCGATCAAGGCCGCGGTCACCGAGTCGTGGCCGCAGCCGGCGCAGAGCGTCGACATGCTGCCTTCATAGTCCCGTCGGCTCAATCCGAGCGCGTTTCGCGTGGACGACGGGTGCTGGACCCTGGGTTTCGTGATCGACGTCATACGGCCACCTCCACTCCCTTCAGGAGTCCGAGGACGCCATCAACCACCTGGTTGGTGCCTAACGGCAGCCCGCCATACTCGAGGATCGACATCAAACGCTCCGGCGCGATCCCTGTTTCGAGAATCAGCAGCGATCGCAGCTGCGCATCCCGGTTCTGCTCGATGACGATGTACCTGTCGTGACGCGTCAGGAATTCGCGCACCGGCTTCCCGAAGGGGAACCCGCGAACCCGCATGTAGTCGAGCGCGACGCCCTGCTCTTTCAGCCGGTCGAGACCCTCGAGCACCGCACCCCGGCACCCGCCGAGCGTAATCACTCCAACCGACGCGCCGTCCGCGTCGATGATCTCGGGTGCCGGTACGGTCTCGGCGGCCGCGGCCAGCTTGCGAACCAGACGGTCCATCACCTCGCGGTATTCGTCGGCATCCTCGGTATACGTGCCGAACTTGGTGTGCCCGGATCCACGTGTGAAGTACGAGCCCTTGGGATCGACACCCGGCAGTGTGCGTGCCGCAACGCCGTCCCCATTGGTCGACATGTAGCGGAAGAACTTTTCGACTTTCTGCAGTGCTGCCGCGTCGAGGACCTTGCCTCGATCAGGACGATAGCTGTCATCCCACTCGAACCGCTTGCACATCCAGTCGTTCATGCCGATGTCGAGGTCCATCATCACGAACACCGGCGTCTGGTATCGCTCGGCGAGATCGAAAGCGTCGCGCGCCATCGTGAAACACTCTTCGGGACTGGCCGGGAAGAGGAGGATGTGCTTGGTGTCGCCATGTGAGAGATACGCCGCCGAGAGGATGTCAGATTGCTGCGTCCGTGTCGGCATGCCGGTCGAGGGACCCGTGCGCTGCACGTCGAAGAAGACCGCCGGCACTTCGGCGTAATACGCGAGGCCGACAAACTCGCCCATGAGCGAAATGCCCGGACCGGCCGTCGGCGTGAAGGCGCGGGCGCCCATCCAGCTCGCACCGATCACCATGCCGGCCGCGGCGAGTTCGTCTTCGGCCTGCACGATGCAGAACTGGCGCTTTCCATCGGGCGTCTTGCGGAACTTCTCGCAGAACATGCGGAAGTTCTCCATCAGCGAGGTGGCGGGCGTGATCGGGTACCAGGCGCCGACCGTCGCCCCCGCGTACAGGGCGCCTAACGCTGCGGCCGCATTCCCGTCGATCAGGATGTGGTCGCGGGTGGCGTCCATCTTCTCGAGGTGGAATGGCAGCGGGCAGGGATAGTGCTCCCGGGCGTAATCATAGCCCAGGCGAATCGCCTTGTAGTTCGACTCGAGCAGGTGCTTCTTCCTGCCGAACTTCTCCTGCAGCATCGCGTGAATGACGTCCATGTCGATCGCCAGCAGTGCCGCCAGGGCGCCGGTGTAGGCGATGTTCTTCATCAACGTCCGTTCCCGGTCGCCGGTGAACGTGTTGTTGCACATCTCGCCTAACGGGATCCCGATGACGGTGACGTCATCGCGCAGCAGCGACTGCGCCATCGGCCACGACGCGTCGTACATCAGGTAACCGCCCGGCTTGATCTCGGCGACGTCGCGAGCGTAGGTGCCGGTGTTCATCGCCACCATCAGGTCAAATGGCGCCGTCCGTGCGGTATAGCCGTCCCTGCTGACCCGGATCTCGTACCAGGTCGGCAATCCCTGGATGTTCGACGGGAAAACGTTCTTGCCGACGACCGGTATTCCCATGCGGAAGATCGCCTGCATGAGCAACCCGTTGGCACTGGCAGACCCCGTGCCGTTGACGGTGCCGATCTTGAAGCAGAAGTCGTTTACGCCAGACATGAGATGGGAGATGGGAGATGGGAGATGCGCCTAACGCATTCCCGCGACTTCTGGCCTCTGGCCACTGGCCTCTGGCCTTGTCAAACCCGCATACGGAAGAAGGATGTCCGATTTGACCATATCCCAGGCAGCGGTCGGACAGCGCTCGGCGCACAGGCCGCAGTGCAGGCAGACGTCTTCGTCTTTCACCATGATCCGTTTCGTCTGCGGCAGCGCAACCGAGGTGTAAAGATCCTGTGTCAGGTTGAGCGCCGGCGCCGACAGACGCGTGCGGAGATCGGCCTCTTCGCCGTCCTTCGTAATCGTCAGGCAGCTCGTCGGGCAAACGTCGACGCAGGCGTCACACTCGATGCACAGGTTCGCCGTGAAGTGCGTCTGTACGTCGCAATTCAGGCAGCGCTCGACTTCACGGGCCGTCTGCTCCGCCGTGAACCCGAGTTCCACCTCGACATTCAACGCCTCGAAGCGTGACTTGAGGTCCGCGTGCACCATCTTCTGCCGCTGGACCGCGTTGTAGTCGTTGCTGTATTGCCAGTGGTGCATCCCGAGCTTGGTGCTGCCGAGGTTCATCCCGATCGGTGGACGATCGGCGACAGGCAGGTCCTGGACGTATTGATGTATGGAAATCGCCGCCTGGTGTCCGTGTTCGACCGCCCAGATGATGTTTTCCGGTCCCCACGCCGCGTCGCCGCCAAAGAAGACACCGGGCCTGGTCGACATGAATGTCTTCTTGTCGACGACCGGCATGTCCCACTGGTTGAACTCGAGGCCTGCGTCGCGTTCGATCCACGGAAAACTGTTTTCCTGACCGATCGCGAGGATCACGTCATCACAGGGCAGGATCACCGTGTCGATGACTTCGCTCTTCTGCTTGCCGCCTTCCTCATACCAGCGCAGGCGCTCGAATTCCATCCCCGTCAGGCGGCCATCTTCGATGATGAACCGCTTCGGGGCGTGATTCTCGATGATGTCGACCTGCTCTTCCTCGGCGTCCTCAAGTTCCCAGGGGGACGCCTTGAAGTATTTCCGTGTGCGCCGCGCCATCACCTTCACGTCCGTCCCGCCTAACCGCTTCGACGTGCGGCAACAGTCCATGGCGGTGTTCCCGACGCCGATGATCAGCACCTTTTCGCCGATCTTTCCGATGTGGCCGAAGTGGACGTTGGCGAGCCACTCGATGCCGATGTGAATGCGGTCCGTTTCGTTGCGGCCCGGCAGGTCGAGTTCCTTGCCCTTTGGCGCACCGCTGCCGACGAACACCGCGTCGAAGCCCTGGTCGAGCAGGGTCTTCATGCTCGACACCGGCGAGTTGTATCGCACTTCCACGCCCATGTCGATGATCATGTTCACTTCTTCATCGAGCACCTGGGCCGGCAACCGGAATGACGGAATGTTCACGCGCATCAAGCCGCCGGGCGTGGCATTCTTTTCGAAGATCACGCACTCATAGCCTAACGGCATGAGGTCGTTGCAGACGGTCAGCGATGCCGGGCCGGCGCCGACGAGCGCAATGCGCTTGCCGTTCTTTACCGCCGGGATGGTCGGGAGCAGATGGCCGACGTCGTCACGATGGTCGGCGGCGACTCGTTTCAGCCGGCAAATAGCCACCGGCTTTCCGTCCACGCGTTCCCGCCGGCACGCCGGTTCGCACGGCCGGTCGCAGGTCCTGCCGAGAATACCGGGAAAGACGTTGGATTCCCGGTTGACCATGTACGCGTCGGTGTAGCGCCCGTTCGCGATCAGCCGGATGTATTCCGGCACATTGGTATGCGCCGGACAGGCCCACTGGCAGTCGACAACCTTATGGTAGTACTGCGGATTCGAGACGTCCGTCGGGCGCAAACGGTGATCCTCTCAGAGGGTACCGCATTGTCGCCCTCGGCAGGGGGCTTTTCAAGACGGATTGGGCTGATTCCGTTCGGCCCATTCTGGGGTTCCGACGCGTTTCCGGGGATCCCACGAGTTTTTGGACGCGGATTCTCGCTAAGGGGAGCTAATTCTCGCGAATCCGTTCTTGTTTTTCAGTGGCGGCCACGCTCCGCGCGCTTGAAGGCCGCTCGAAGCGATTAGCGGTGATTCGGCATTTCTTCGCGAGAATCCGCGTCCAAATGACGTGGGATTCTCCACGCAGGACTTCACTCTCGGCTCGAAGCACCCTGCCCCGTTACGTCTGAAAGCTTGCGGAGCCTGACTCGCGCGTCGGCGCCGATGATCTGCCGCAGCGGTCCCAGGTGGCCCGCCCCGTAGATCACGAGGATCTTGTCGGAGGGTGACTCGATGAGTGCCGTGATCCGGTTGTAGATGCGGAGGTTTCGTTGAAACCAGAAGGTGAGAAGATCCGGCCCGGCAAACTCCCAGAGGTCACCGAAATAGATGAACTCCATGTCTGACGCGAGTGCCTCGGCGGCCGCTGAGTCGGAGTTCATTCGTCCGAGCGTCTCGAGCACCGTATGCGTCTGCAGAAAATCCGATTGTTGTTTGACGCGTCTGGCGACCCTGGCCTGCATGGAGTCGAACCGCGCCGTCTTGCCGTTCGCCTTGGCGTAATTCATCACGCGCATGTATTGGAAGTCGCCGTCGACGTCGACGGCGTGCACCGATTTGTGCCCCAGTTCCTTCGCCAGCCGAAACCCAAGCTGGTCGTTCTCGTTGCGGGTGAGCGTGTAGCGGCCCGCGAGATACTCGTTGTAATCGCGAGTCGTTCGTTCGCTTCCGGCGCTCGCCTCGATCGCAATCCTGGTTGGCTTGAAGCGCTTCAGGACTTCGAGGAGCTGGGTGAGTTCCAGCTGTCGTTTGGCCGAGAGGACATCGTCGGCCGCCATGTTGTGGATGTCGCGACCAGGATTGGCCATGTGGTAGGTGCCGAGCACCAGGATCTCGGGCCGTGCGTCAGTTTGAGCCGGTGCGGCCCGAGAGACGGCAAGGGCATACAGGATGACGACAATGATTCGCATGACTTCTCCGCAATAGCGATGTCGGTTTTGACATCACTTCTGTTTGCGGAGTTTGAACTCGGCAAGTAAATGACCCCGGCGTGTTTCACCGGGGTCTTCACTGTTGAGAATCAAAACCAGGAACAGCCGCGAATCAGCTCGGTCAGGGCAGGAAGCCACGCGCGAAACCGCCGGGGCACAGATCCGAATGGAAGTTCACATAGAACTCATCGGGATTCGCGATCAGAGCCGCCAAGGCCAACTCGTGACTCGCGAAGTGCGTGTTGGTGACGAACGCGCCTTCCTGCGCGAAACTCAGGTGCTTGTCGGTGAGGTTCAGGTCCGTGCCGATCGGGGAGCTGAGCCACCAGATGATCGGGCCCGTTGGCTGGCCAGCCGTAAGGTGGTGGATGTGTCCGAACCTCACACTTTCAGCACCCTTATTGTTGATCGTCACGTGCGAGTGAATCGTGCCGTCCTGACCGACCTTGATTTGCGCATGACCTTTCGACTCCGAATTGCACGCCGGCGACTCGAGCTCCGAACGCATTTGCGTGTTGTAAACCAGAGGAGCTGCGCTGTTATTCGCTGACGCTTCGGCGCCGAGTAGCGACGCGAGTGAGATGAACGGCTTGGGACTGCTCGGCGCGTTCTCCGAACACGCGAGTGCTGCTGCTCCACAAAGCACACCAAGAAAACGACGCATACCGACCCCCCAAGTGAGAAAGAGCGCCCGCTGTTTTCGTAAGGTGATTCGCCTGTGTCTGCGACATAAGGCAATGCCGGTGAAGGGCTTTTTGCGGTCGGCAAAAGTGCAGTTCGATGCGGTAACGACGGGGATGACCTCGCCAACAAGCAGTCTGTACCATTCCGGAATTTCGAACAGCACCGCATCGTCAGAGCGTTGGACTCAGCGTGCGTTGTTCAGCTCATGGCCGGTTAACTGGAGAACTTCGATGCGACCATCTGCCATCGCGTCTTCACTCAAGCAGGTTGTCTTCTCAGGGATCGTTGCCTCGGTGTGGGCGGTCTCGCTGCCCGCGCAGACCGCAGATCCCAACCTTCGACGCCTGGAAACCGAGGTCGTCCGACTCAGTGCGATCAGCGGCGGGAAGGTCGGCGTCGGGATCATTCACCTCGAGAGCGGCCGCGAACTTTTCGTGAACGGAGCCGAACCGTTCCCGATGGCGAGCACGTTCAAGGTGCCCATTGCCGTCGAACTGCTGACGCGTGTTCAGGCCGGAGCCGTTCGACTGGACTCGATGATCAGCATCCGTCCGGCGGACCTGCATCCTGGCAGCGGCACCCTCACTGGCTTGTTCAACGACCCGGGCGTGACGTTGTCGGTGCACAACCTGCTCGAGTTGATGCTCCTGATTTCCGACAACAGCGCCACGGACCTCGTGCTCAGGGTTGCGGGCGGGCCCGCGGCGGTGAATGCGCGGTCGGCCGCGTTAGGCATCACCGGCGTCTCCGTGGATCGCCCGACGATCCAGCTGATCGCCGATGTGGTCGGTGTGACGGACCTGGGCCCCGAATCGACGTGGTCGATCGCAAGGTTCGATTCCCTGTCGCGCACGGTCACGCCAGCGCAGCGGCTGGGGGCGCGGACGTCATTCTACCAGGATCGCCGGGACACCTCCACGCCCGAAGGCATGGCACGGTTGCTGGCGAAGATATGGCGCGGTGAGGCGCTCGATGCGACGCGCACGGCGCAGCTGCTCGACATCATGTTGCGGTGCCAGACCGGCGCGGCGCGACTCAAGGGCGTCCTTCCCCCGAATACCGCCGTGCGACACAAGACGGGATCGTTAGGCATCGGTGTCACCAACGACGTCGGCATCATCGACCTCCCCGACGGGGCTGGGCATGTCGTGGTGGCGGTGTTCGTGAAAGAGTCGATGAGCGACGTTGCGGCGCAGGAAAGGGCGATAGCGCAGATTGCACGCGCGGTTTTTGACTATTTCACGTTCAGTCTGAGGTGACTGGAAAGCAGTAAGCGCAGGACCTCAAGCCGCAAAACCTGGCGGCGATCGATCTGAGAGGGTGAACAAAGAGCGCCCGGAGCAGCCCCGACGCGATGCCCGTCACAATTTTCGACGCCGTGTACGGGTTCCGCTGACGTCGCTACGCAATTACGACGCACGTTGGCATCGCGCTCTTAGGTCTCGCGCCCCGAGGTCTCGCAGGTGGCCTCGTGACTCGAACGCTGCCCGCAGAGTCTGATACGGATCATGTCCCTGATTCGACTCACTCGCCACTCCGGCGCCCCCCCTGTCGGCGATCTCGCGCCGTACGAGGAAGAGGTTTCGCAGACAATCGACGGTCGGTGGCCGACGCTGTATTTCCCCGCCCGACTCGAACAGCTGTTCGAGCACGAGACGCAACACGCGCGCAGCCGGCACCTCGTAGCCGTCGGCATCCTCTGGATCCTGTTTGGCATCCTTTCGGCGATCGTCCTGCCGGTCAAGGGAGAGGGGCCGGCGCCGTTCGGGATGAACCCGGCGGTCCGACTCGGCATCGTGACACCGATCTGCATCGCCGTCGTGTTGGCCGTATGGTGGGGCGTGCGACCGTTCGTTCGCGAGTTGTTGATGACGCTGGCCTGCATCATCGCGCCGGCAAGCATGATCCTGACCGTGATGTTCACGCCCGGCAGCGACATCGGGGCCAATCGTGGCGCGATGACGATCATCCTGCTCTTCATTACGGTGGTGGTGCGCCTCCGCTTCTGGTTTGCGGCCGTCGCCTGCTGCGTGCTCGTCGCCATGCAAGTTGGCCTGCCGATAGCGCTCGGCTCCTCCCTGCCCGGCAGCGTCGTGCTCGCGCTGATCACGATCGCGGCGACGCTCACCGCGAACTATTCGCTGGAGCGCGAGTATCGCCTGAACTATCTGCAACGGCTGCGTGGACGGATCCAGGGGGCGCAGCTCTCGGCGATGGTCCAGCAGCTCCACGACCTGTCGCAGAGTGATCCCCTCACCGGCCTGGCCAATCGCCGCGCGATGGACGCGATGCTCGAGGATCTGTCCACGCATACCGAGCGGTACTCGGTCATTCTGGTCGACATCGACGCCTTCAAGGCATTCAACGACTGCTACGGTCACCAGGTCGGTGACGATTGCCTCCGCCGTGTGGGCGCGATGCTCAGGGCGTCACTGCGCTTTACGTCCGATCGCGTGGCACGCATGGGCGGCGAAGAATTCGCGGTCGTGCTGCCGCATACGGCGCTCGAGGACGCCTATACCATGGCCGAGCGCATGCGAAAGTCGATTCACGACCTGATGATTCCGCACGCCGGCTCGCCCACCGGTAAGGTGGTGACGATCAGTGCTGGTGTGAGTGCGTCGAGTGGAAACCGATCGTCCGCCAACGTGGTCGCCGAAGCAGACAAGGCGCTCTACCGGGCCAAGCAGCTGGGGCGGAATCGCGTGGAGATACTGGACTTCGAACCGCACACACGTCCGACGCGACTGGCGGTCATCGCCTGACGCGGATCACGCCTTCAACCGGACGAGGGCAACTCCGGCTTCCCTGAGCATCGCGGTCGCCGTGTCGTTGAGCGGATACGCCTCGTTGTAGACGACTTTCCGGATGCCGGCGTTGATGATCATCTTGCTGCACATCAGGCACGGCGAATACGTGGTGTAGAGCGTGGCGTCGCGGATGGCGATGCCGTGGTACGAGGCCTGGACGATCGCGTTCTCCTCCCCATGTGAACAGAGGCACTCTTCGAGGTTCTTGCCGCTTTCGCTGAAGCCATTGCAGCGGGGACATCCCCCTTCGTTGCAGTTCTTCACGCCGCGCGGCGTGCCGTTGTACCCGGTGCTGATGATGCGCTTCTCGGAGACGATCACGGCTGCGACCTGGCGCTTCATGCAGTTGCTGCGCGCCGCCACCTGCCTCGCGATGTCCATGAAGTACTGGTCCCACGACGGCCGGGCGAATGACACGGCCAACTCGCGCAGCGTGGACTCCAGGCGTGCGATGAAATCTTCCAGCGTGCCGTCATTATCGATTCGGCGGTCGGCCAGGCGCTCCGTTTCGAGGAGTTGCTGTGACGCGGCGTTGCTGCTGGCGAACTCCCGCTCTTCCTGGCGGATGAAGTCCTGGAGCGTTCGCGCATCCCCAGCGCGCCCGCGGTCCATGGACCGCGCGAATCGCGCCTCGAGCGGCGCAAAGATGTGGAACAGTGAAAACGACCCCGCCTTCTTCAGTGCCATGACCTCGGCGGGATGCCGGATGCTGTCCACCGCGTAGTTCCGGTCTGACTGCATCCGGGCGACGGTCAGCTCCGCCAGGGCGCCCGGTCCATGCTTCTCCCGCAGCTCGTTGCCTAACGCCGTCAGGTTCTCGCGCAGTGGCTCCAGGCCGCGGCGTTTCGCTTCCTCCCGGATGACGTCGGAGAGCGACAGGTATGAAAATCCTCGCGAGCCGAGTGCTTCACCCGCCGTCGTCTTTCCGGCCGCGTTCCGTCCGGTGAGTCCGATGATGATCATAGCTGTGGAAGGAGTTCTGCCGTCCCGTTGTCGACCACAATCATTCCTTCGCTGCGCGCCACGCGCGACGGGCTTCGTCCGCCCAGTTGACCGCGACAAAGATATCCGCGGAACCTCGTACTGCGGACGCCAGCGCGAACGTCTTGCCGTCCGATGACAGGTCGTAGTTGTCGCTCAACGGAAAGCCGCGGATGGTCCGACGGCTTGACACGCGGAGCGCCGGGGTCGTTTCGAGTGTGATCTCGATGAGCCCGATCGGAATGTTGTAGTACAGGTGGCGGCTATCACGCCCCCACACGACCGGATTCCGGTTCGCTCCATACACCGATACCTGCAATACGCTGGAGCTCTCCAGCGACCGCACGTACACGGCTGATGTCGAGTAATCCGTGTACGCGACAAAGCGTCCGTCCGGCGAGATGCGAGGCTGCATCGGCCTGAGACCGCCGTGTCGGCGTTCCACGAGCAAGGTCTCCGCTCGCGCACTCCCGTCGATCCACACTCGGAGGAGCGCGATTCCCTCGCGACCCGCGCTGACCTCGGATACGATCACGGACTTACCGTCGGGGTGAACGGACGAAGACACGGGATTACCGCGCAGTTCGGCGAGTCGCGACGCGCCGGAGCCATCGACCGCCACCGACCAGAGCTCGGCCTTTCCGTTGACGAGCGCCACGTAGACCAGTCGCTCGCCGTCATGCGACCACGCCGGCGCTGATGCCACTGAATTCGAAGTCACGCGCGTGGGTTCACCGGTCGCGACGTCGATAACCCACAGGTCGTACGCCGGTCGCCGGTCAGGCCGACCGCTTCTCAGTCCGGTTCCCCCGATCCCCGTGGCGAGTCGGCCGCCATCGGGAGAGAATCGCAACAATCCCTGGGCGAAGAATTCTCCCTGCACTGACTTTGCGGTCCGGCCCGACGTGTCGACGAGGTCGATACGTGCGACGCTGGTCGCGTCCGACGGGCGATAGACGAGTGTACCGCCCTCAGAAAGCCCGACGGCGGATCCGGTGGTGAATGCGGTGACGCGCGGTTCCAATGGTACCGGGCGACCGACAGTCCGCATCCCGGCCGCATCGATCTCCACCGCCATCAGCGTCCCATCTTCCCGCGAATACACGAGCCGATCGTCGATCATCGCAAGAGGCCCGATGCCGGGGACACCGAGCCGCACCCGTTTCCCATCGGACAACCGATACATAACGAGTGTCGCATCTTCGCCGAAGTACTCGAGGTAGCTGCCGTAGACGACGATTCCTGCGTCGCGCAGGACGAGCGGACGACGTTGGGTGATCTCGCCGGCCGCCGTGTCGAATGGAATCGCCAGTTCCGGCCGACCACCGGTTGCCGCGACGCGGTGGATGCCGGCTTCCGGTCCGATCTGCTCGAAAAAGATCTCGTCGTTCGCTCCCCAGGAGAGGGCGGCTGTCCGCGAGTCGACGCTGGTGACCGGGACAACATCGCCTCCCGTGACGCGCACTTTCTTCAGTTCTCGCAGCCCGGCGACGAACACGATCCACTCGCCATTCGGCGAGAACGCCGCATTGGCGCCCATCTCGGTCCCCGGGATCGGCCGCGCGCGCGGATTGTCGATCGTGCGGATCCAGAGCCGTTCGCCCAGGCTGTCGGATCCTGTAAACACGATCGTCCGACCGTCGGGCGAGACGGCAAACGAGCGCGTGTACGCTGACTGGATGCGGACCGTCGGGTCGTCGGTCAACGCGAAGCGTATCAGGGACGGCTCGATACGCCGCGCACCGCGTTGCGAAAAGGCGCTTACTCCCAGGAGTACCGCCAGCACCGCGGCCAGAGCGGCCAACCCCATCGTGAGGCGATTCCACGCGCTCGGCACGCCTAACGCAGCAGCGGGAGCGGCGGCACTGGAACGATGCACGAATGCCGGATTCGCCAGCGCGTCAGCGAACGCTTTCGCACTCTCGAAGCGGTCTGCCGGCAGTTTTTCCAGCGCTCTGGCCAGCGCCGCCGCGACGTGAGGCGGTACAGACTTGCGCAGCGCCGTCACCGCCTGCGGTGGCTCGGCGATGATCTTCATGATGATCTGTTGCGCCGAGCCGCCCAGGTGGGGCGGCTGGCCCGCCAACATCTCGTACAGCACGCTCGCCAGCGAGTAAACGTCCGAGCGCCCGGTGATCTCCTTGTCGGCCGTCGCCTGCTCGGGTGACATGTAGTGCGGCGTCCCTAACGAGAGCCCGGTCTCGGTCATCCGCCCACCGGCGGCTGCGCTGACGGCGAGCGCGATGCCGAAGTCGGCCACCATCGGCCGGCCGTTCTGGATCAGGATGTTCTCGGGCTTGATGTCGCGATGGATGATCCCCTTGCCGTGCGCGTAGTCGAGTGCGTCGGCCACCTCGCGCGCGATCCGCACCGCTTCATCGACGCCAAGCTGGGTCTCGCGATTCAGCTTGTCCCGCAGCGTCTCCCCTTCAATGAAGGGCATGACGTAGTACAGAAACCCGTCCGCAGTCCCCGAATCGAACAAGGGCAGGATGTGCGGATGCTGCAGACTCGCTGTGGTCGTGATCTCCTGCACGAACCGGTCAGCGCCTAACACCGCAGCCAGTTCCGGCTTCAGGACCTTGAGCGCCACCTTCCGCTTGTGCTTCAGGTCCTCGGCCAGGTAAACCGTCGCCATGCCGCCCTGACCGAGCTCCCGCTCGATGCGGTAGCGGTCACCCAGGGCGGTCGCGAGCCGCTCGGCCACGGTGCTCATGCGCGGAATCCCTCGCGCACCGCTGCCGCGCGCAACCGGTCGTCGAATGTCACAAAATCCCCTTCAGGCGGCGCGCCGGCCCACTCCAGCGCGGCCGCCAGCTGCAGCGCATCGGCGGCGCGCAACGTGTGCACGCGAAGCAGACGAAGCGCCTGTTCCCGTATCGCATCGCCGGGTTGCACCTCGAACCAGGATCGGCGAAGCACGTCGAGCAGCGCGCGCGCTTCCCGCTCCGCCGACTCACCGAGCTGACCGTCGCGATGCAGTCGCGCAATCGCTGATGCGCATTGCACGGCACTCCCCCACCAGGCGACCACATCGCCATCTTCCTCGAGTAACACGCGCGCCTCGCTGGTGCGCGGCTGCTGCAGCACCAGCGTGACGAGCGCTGAAGAATCCCAGAACTTCACCAGCCGGATTCCCGTTCGGCCAGGAGCGCAGCCAGTCCCTTGCCCTTCGGGTCAGCCGGACGTTTCCGGTCGAGAAAGTCGCGCGGAAGCTTGGCGCGCGGCGCTCGCATCCGCCCGGTCCGGATCAGCTCCTCGCGGCGTCCTTCGATTGATGGCGCGCCCACTACCGGGGCCAACCTGGCGATGGGCCGACCCCGGTCGGTCACGAGCACTTCTTCACCGCGGCGAACGATCTCGAGAAAGGCGCTGAGGCGGGCCTTCAACGCAGATACTGATGTAGTCCTTATCATGTGACTATAATAGTCATATCTACCAGGCCAAGCAACTCAGCATACAGGGACCGCACCTTGCGATCTCCCGGATGTCGTTCGCCAGGTAGACGGTCGCCATGCGGCCCTGCCCGAGCTCGCGCTCGATGCGGCAAGGGGCCTAACGCCGCCACCAATCGATCGTTCATCGCCGGGGCCGTTGTACCGGGCGGTAACGCCACATGGTCGATTCCAGGTCGTCGCCGACGATCCAGATCTTGCCGTCCGACGCCCACGACGCTTCGGTGTCGGCGTGCTCGCCCCCCGGCAGTACCTCGACGGCACCGGAGCGCGGAGCGAGGATGGCCGCCAGCCAATGCTCGCTGTGGTCTTGATCTCGACGACAAACCGGTCGGCGCCTAACACGGCCGCGAGTTCCGGCTTCAGGACCTTGAGCGCGACTTTTGCGATCGTGCTTGACGTCGAAGGCGAGATACACGGTCGCCATGCCACCCTGCCCCAGTTCCCCCTCGATCCGGTAGTGATCGGCTAAAGCGGCGACGAGGCGATCGGATGGGCTCGGCATTGCCGACAAACGTACGGCTCGCCGCATCCTCGGGCCAGCGAATCCGCGCCTTGCGGCGAGACACGCTCCTACATTGGCACCGCACCCAAGGACCTTAGCGAAACAGTTAAATGAGAATTGTCGGCGGAAAACACGCGGGCCGGGACCTCACGTCGCCGAACGACTTCCGCGTGCGACCCACCGCGGAGCACGTACGCGCCGCACTACTCGACCTCCTCACTGCAGATCTCAAGGCCGCGAGCGTGCTGGACCTGTTCGCCGGAACCGGGGCGCTTGGCCTCGAGGCGCTGTCGCGTGGAGCCCGACGATGCGACTTCGTAGAGACGCGACCCGCCAGCCTCCACGCACTCAAGGCCAACGTCATCGCCCTGCGGATGAAGGAGCGGTCGCGCATCTTCAAGAAGGATGCGCTCCCGTTCGCCGCTGCCTTAGGAGAAGGTGCCTACGACCTCGCGTTCGCCGATCCACCCTATGGCTCACGCATGCTCGATCGCGTGATCGCGCACTGGACGGCGAACCGATTTTCGCCCGTACTCGCCGTCGAGCACGAACGTTCGCATCAGCTTCCAAAGGGAACCGTGCACCGCGTGTTCGACGATACCGCGATCACCGTCTATCGTCTCTGACCCTCTGCGAGGTTTCTCGACGAGCGTCAACCTGCCAATCCCGACGCCTGGCCTCCGGGCGCGGTGGATTCACGGGATCGACCATTCGTCTATCAGTGTGACCGAGAGCTGGAAGCGAGCGGGGGGACGAGCGGGTGGTTCCGGAAGCCAGGGCGGGTGCTCCACCACCCACTCCGCGAGCTGGTCGACCATGTCGGCCAGAACCTCCGGGGCTTGACCGCTGTCCATGGCGTCTTCAGTGGATGGTTCATCTTCCTCGTCACGCTCCCGATCAATCGTCAACAGCCACTCCGTGTCCGTCACATGAATATCATCCGTTGGAATCACCTCGCCGTTAGGCGCCCGCAGCTCCAGAGCGAGGGCGTCGTACTGGTCGTGCAAAGCGCTGAGGTCCGCACGGAGTGTAGGCTCGCTCGACTCGTCGCCTGAGTCCGATCGCTCCCTATTCACGCGCCGCGCACCGCGGTAACTGTCATCGCGAGTTTGAGTAAGCCGTCCCATGACGGTGAGTCCTTTCTGCGTCAGGTGGAGGTCACCCGTGCGCAGGTTGTTTATCACCCGGACATAGTCGAGCGCGGACTCGCCGAGCAGTTCGCCGTTGCTCCAGAGCGAATACGTCATGCCTTCAGGCCGTTGGGGTCCCGCGGAGAATGAAATCGCAGCGTCACGCCAACGTCAGCCGCGCACGACAGGCTGCTCGAACCCGTCGATTTGAGTCGGCCCATGGCCGGCGATAGCCCCAGGCGACGAGAGACGCCAAGGTCATCCGACCCAACGGGTTATAGCGCAATGGCGTGTGCCTCATACATTAGAGTTGCGGTGGCGCCCGCGCCGCGATGCACAGTTGCAAAGCTTCGTTTCATCGTGGCTAACTGACGAGGCCCTTAATGCCGCAGCACCGAACCGGAATCGCCATCGCCGCCGGAGTTTTCGGGAGCCTTGCGGTCACGGCGATTGGAGTTTCCGCCCCGCGGTCCAGCACACCCGCCCACTCACCGCCGGCCACAACGGCGCAGCTGCTCAAAAACGCCCATTCTTCGCTCGAGGCGCCCCCTTCCGCTGGCCGTCCGAAAACCAGAAGTGCGCGAGTCATCCCGAACGCCGCACTCTCAGATGTCGTCAAGACCTTCTGCACAAACTGCCACAATCCCCGTCAGCTTCGCGGGAATCTGAACCTCGAGGGCTACAACGTCGACTCGGCGCCTGCCCGTCTCGATGTCTCGGAAAAAATGATTCGCAAGTTGCGGGCGCAAATGATGCCGCCGCCGGGCTCGAAACGTCCACAGGGCGATACCCTGCTCGCCCTCGCTGAAACGCTCGAGAACATCATCGACAAGGGTGCGCGACCCAACCCGGGCTCGCGCACGTTCCAGCGCCTCAACCGCGCGGAATACGAGCGCGCGGTGCGCGACTTACTTTCCGTGGAGATCGACGCCGGCGACTATCTGCCGCTCGACACGAAAAGCGCAAACTTCGACAACATTGCCGACGTGCAGGCGTTGTCACCCACGCTGCTCGAGGCATACCTCAACGCAGCGGCTGCCGTGAGCCGGATCGCCCTGGGCGATCCTGACGCGCCGGCGCTTTCGACGAGTTATGCCACTTCGGTCTTCACGTCTCAAAACCCGTGGGATCACATCGAGGGCACGCCGTACGGGACGCGCGGTGGAATCGTCGCGGCTCATCCATTCCCCGCCGATGGGATGTATTCGTTCCGGGTGGAGGTTCGTGGTGGCGTCGGAACGAAACTCGAAGATGTCGACATCTCACTCGATGGTACGCGCGTGGCGTTACTTCGCTACGAGCGGGGGGTCGAACGATCACTTTCTTCCGCGGATGCGCCACAGGGCGCCGATTATCTGCGGACGGAACCGGTTCTCGTCAAAGCCGGACAGCAGCGCGTGTCGGTCGCTTTTGTGCGCCGGAACGAGGGGCCGTATGAAGACCTGATCCGGCCGCATGACTGGTCCCTCGCCGCAAGCGGCAGCAACAGCGCCGGCACCACCGCTCCACCGCACATCATGGAGCTCACGGTCGTCGGGCCGCTCAAGAGCCAAGGCTCGACAGCGACCGGCGTTTCAGAATCGCCCAGCCGGCGAATCGTGTTCTCGTGCCGCCCCGCGAATCCCGCCAAAGCGGAAACGTGTGCCGACGAGATCATCACCCGTATCGGCACGCGCGCCTATCGCCGTCCGCTTACGCAGCGCGACCGGGATGGCCTGATGGCCTTCTACCGCAAGGGCGCGGGCGCGGCAGGAGCCGGATCCGACGCGTTCGAGCAGGGCATCCGGATGGCGCTTCAGGTCATACTCGCGAGCCCGCACTTCGTGTTCCGCTTCGAGCGAGTTCCGCCTAACGTCGCGCCCGGCCACAACTACAATATCAGCGACGTCGAGCTCGCCTCCCGCCTTTCGTTTTTCCTGTGGGGCACCATTCCCGACGCGCCGTTGCTGGCGACGGCAACCGCGAAGAAACTCTCCGAGCCAGCGACGTTGAACGCACAGGTGCGACGGATGCTCGCGGATCCTCGCGCAGAAGCGCTTGCGGCGCGCTTTGCGGCCCAATGGTTGCGGCTCCAGGATCTGGACCTCGTGCATCCGGACCCGTTCTGGTTTCCTGATTTCGACCAACAGCTCGCCGACGCGATGAGGCGTGAGACCGAGCTGCTCTTCGCCGATCTGGTTCGCCGGAATGCGAGTCTGTTCGAGCTATGGACTGCTGACTACACCTTCGTCAACGAGCGACTCGCGCGGCACTACGGTATTCCGAACGTCGCCGGATCGGCGTTCCGGCGCGTGGCCTACGCCGATACCATGCGGCGCGGATTGCTGGGCCACGGCAGTATCCTCGTGCAAACATCACTCGCGAATCGCACGTCACCGGTGTTGCGCGGCAAGTGGGTGATGGAGGTGCTCATGGGGATGACGCCACCGCCACCGCCGCCTAACATCCCCGACCTCGAGGAAACGGCAGACTCGAAGGACGGTCGGCGGCTCACGACGCGTGAACGGATGGAGATGCACCGCACGAACCCCACGTGCAAGACGTGTCATCAATACATGGATCCGATCGGCCTCGCGCTCGACAACTACGACGTCACCGGCAAGTGGCGGTACCGCGAGAACGGCGCTCCGCTCGATACGCGCGGAACGATGTATGACGGCCGCGCGGTCACGACACCGATGGATCTGACCCGATCGCTGCTCTCGCGTCCAATTCCGCTGGCGCGCGCGTTCACGGAGAACCTCATGGCATATGCGGTCGGTCGACGTGTCGAAGACTTCGATCAACCCGCCATCCGGGCCATCGTCCGAGAGGCGGAAGCCAATGGCTACAAGATGTGGTCGTTTATCAACGCCGTCGTGAAGAGCCCCGCGTTCCGCAGCGGACGAGCGGAAGGGACCATCACCGAATCGCAACGTGAGTAAAGGGTAACATTTCCAGGAACGCTGCGTGCTGATTGCTGATTGCTACTGCTTAATGCCTCGTGCTTGTGCTGGTGCTGGTGCCTTTGCGCGGTGCACCAGCGCAAGCACGCTGCGTGCAGCATCAGCAATCAGCAATCAGCACGCAGCCATCTGTTTGTCAGTCTCCTCTCACCTCAGAGCCCCATGACCATGTTCACTCGCGGACCAATGCCCCGGCGGACGTTCCTGCGCGGGCTGGGCGCCACGATTGCGCTCCCGCATCTGGAGGCGATGATTCCGGTTTTTCGTTCGGGCGCCTCGGCGGCGGCGGACAAGACGCGACTCGTGTGCATCGAGTCCGTGCATGGAGCGGCCGGCAGCAATGCCTGGGGTGCAACCAAGAACTTGTGGGCGCCGGCGGTGGTCGGTCGCGATTTCGAGCTCATTCCGGAGGGAGCGTTGCCGGCGCTCGAGCCCTGGCGGAAGTATCTGACCATCGTCAGCAACACTGACGTGCGCATGGCGGAGCCGTTCGAAGCGCCCGAAATCGGTGGTGACCACTTCCGGTCGAGCGCGGTGTTCCTCACCCAGGCGCATCCCAAGCAGACGCAGGGCTCTGACCTTTACGTCGGCACGTCGTTCGACCAGATCGTCGCTCGCCGCATCGCGGAGGACACGGCCATTCCGTCGATGCAGCTGTGTATCGAGAACCTCGATCAGGCCGGAGGCTGTTACTACAACTACGCGTGTGCCTATACGGACACCATCAGCTGGGCGAGCCCCAGTGAGCCGCTGCCGATGATTCGCAACCCGCGGACCGCATTCGAGCTTCTGTTCGGCGCGGGGAATAACAATGCAGATCGCATGACACGGCGGCGGGCCAACCAGAGCATCCTCGACTGGATCGTCGGCGAAGCGAGAGGACTGAAGCGCGAGCTGGGATCGACAGACCAGGCGCGTCTGGACAAGTACCTCGAGGACATTCGCGAGCTGGAACGCCGCATTCAGGCCGTCGAAGCGCGCAACGCGAGCGGCGAGCCGCGCGAAATCCCCGAAGCGCCGATCGGCGTGCCCGACTCCTTCGCCGAACACATGAAGCTGATGTTCGATTTCCAGGTACTCGCGCTCCAGTCCGACATGACGCGCGTGATCTCATTCAAGACAGGCCGCGACGCCTCGAGTCGCGCGTATCCGGAGAGTGGGACGAACAAGGGATTCCACCCAGCCTCGCACCACGGAGGCCGCGAGTCGGCGATCCTCGAGTTCAACATGATCAACCGTTACCACGTGAGCCTGCTGCCCTATTTCCTCGAGAAGTTGCACAACACCGTCGAGGGTGACAGCAACCTGCTCGAAAAGACGGTCATCATGTACGGATCGCCGATGGCTGATGGAAACATCCACAATCACCGGCGCTGCCCGCTGCTGTTGTTGGGTCACGGGAACGGCCGGCTCGAAGGCAACATGCACCTGAAAGCCCCCGATGGAACGCCGATGGCGAACGTGATGCTGGAGCTGATGCACAAATTCGGCCTCGACAATGTGAACCACTTCGGTGACAGCACAGGGCCATTCGGACTGTCCGCGCCGTTAGGCACCCGCACCAGTCAAGGGTAGCTGCAGTTAGCACGCCGTTAGAGCACGCCGTTAGAGCACGCCGTTAGAGCACGCCGTTAGAGCACGCCGTTAGAGCACGCCGTTAGAGCACGCCGTTAGAGCACGCCGTTAGAGGACGCAGTTAAAGCACGCCGGGAGAATGCACATGACGCGACGATACCTGCTGAGCATCCTTTCCGCGCCGCTCTTACTGGTCACAGCCGTGCCTCCGTCGCCGATCGCCGACGCGGCGATGAAGGGCGACTTGGCCACCGTGCGCGCGCTGATCGCTCAGCGCGCCAACGTGAACGCCGCCCATGGCGATGGAATGACGGCCTTGCACTGGGCGGCGGAACGCGGCGACTCGGCGATGACGACCGTGTTGATCCGCGCGAAGGCGAAGACGGGGGCGAGGACACGGATCGGCGACTACACGCCGCTCCACATCGCGGCCAAGGGTGGAAGGGGCTCCATTGTCAAAGCGCTGTTGGGTGCGGGAAGCGATGCGAAAGCGCTCACGACGTCGGGGGCCACGGCGCTGCATTTCGCCGCCGCCGCGGGCGACACGATTTCGATCAACGCGCTCCTGGACCGCGGCGTGGACGCGAATGCCCGCGAGCACGAATGGCAGCAGACGCCGCTCATCTTCGCGGCGACCAACGGCCGCGCCGGCGCGGTCCGTGTGCTCATGCGCCGGGGCGCCGATGCAGACATTCACACGAAGGTGGTGAACCTGGGCGAGCAGGCGGCCGCGGAACAGGCAGCGGCGCGCAAACGGGACTCCGTCCTTGTTTCCTTCGAGCCGGAGAAGCACCGCGACACCGCCACGACGCCTAACGCGGCAGCTGGCGGCCGCGCGGCTGCGGCGCCCGCAGACGCCGGCGGCGGCGGTGGCGGTGGCGGACGGGCGGCTGGACCGCCGAGGCGCACGCCGAAAGGCCCGTTCAGGCCTGCCCAGATCCAGCAGGCCATTGATTCCGGGCGGGCCGTCTTACTGTCGCCGGCTGCCAGCAGAGGCCCTGCCCGCGAAGAGGTGGACACGATCAACGGCGGCGTCCCGGGATTCCAGTCCGCGGTGGGGGCCGTTGGGGGACTCACGGCATTGCACCATGCGGTGCGGCAGGGACACGCCGAGGCGGTGATCGCGCTACTGGACGGCGGCGCGACGCTGAACGATGTGAGCGAGACGGACAAGACGACACCGCTGCTGCTGGCCGCGATCAATGGCCAGTTCGACATCGCCATGACGCTGATCCAGCGCGGCGCCGACGCGAACCTTGCCAGCACCGCCGGCGCCACACCGCTGTATGCCGTCATCAACACACAATGGCGGCCCCGGTCGCGGTTCCCGCAGCCCCACGCGGTGGAATTCCAGAAGGCAACGCACCTCGAGGTCATGGAAGCCTTGCTCAAGGCCGGCGCCAGACCTAACGAGCGCATCAAGACGCATCTCTGGTACTTCGCGTACAACAACTGCGGCAGCGGAAACTGTGGCCTCGAGAACCTCGAGGGCACGACGGCGTTCTGGCGCGCCGCATACGCCGTCGACGTCGAGGCGATGAAACTTCTCGTTAAGCACGGAGCCGACCCGGGCATACCTTCGCAGCGCGCAGCCGCGCAGGGCGGCCGTGCCGGTGGTGGAGGCGGTGGTGGTGGTGGTGGTGGGCGCGCTGGTGGACCTCCGCTCGATCCCGCTATCGACTCCGCTGCCAAGGCCGTGCCGCCAGGGATCGGCGTGTATCCGGTGCACGCCGCGGCGGGCGTAGGCTACGGCAACGGCTTCGCCGGCAACTCACATCGCCATGCGCCCGACGGCTGGCTGCCGGCGATGAAGTATCTCGTGGAGGAGTTGAAGGCCGACGTCAACCAGCGCGACAATAACGGAATGACGCCGCTGCACCACGCGGCATCGCGCGGGGACAACGAGATGATTCGCTACCTCGTCTCTAAAGGAGCCGATCCGAAGGCGGTCTCGGTTCGTGGCCAGACCACGGTGGACCTGGCGAACGGGCCAGTGCAGCGCTTGCGGCCCTTCCCTGAGACGATTGCGCTGCTGGAAAAACTTGGGGCGAAGAATTCGCACCGATGCGTTGGTTGTTAATTGCTTTAACGGCGGGACCTGAGGGCGGGACCTGAGGGCGGGACCTGAGGGCGGGACCTAACGGCGGGACCTAACGGCGGGACCTAAGAGCGGGACCTGACGGCGGACTTGACGGCGGGACATCGCCTTCCAGGCTATTCTGCAGTGTGCAGGTCGCAGCGCGTTGTATTGATGATGTGTGCATCGAAATGATGACGTACGCGATGGAGTCTGGCGTAGAGTGCTGCCATGTCGAAGAAACCATGGCTCCGGGTACTCGACGCTGCGCGAATGGTAGTGGATGACGTCAACCAGCTGCTCAAGCGTCGTCGTCTGCCGAATGCTGTTCAGCTACGAGACGCTGCAGAGTCGATTACTGGAAATATTCAAGAGGGTTTTGGTCGAAACGCAGGGCCGGATCGTAACCAATTCCTCCGTTTCGCTCGAGCCTCAGCCGAAGAGACCAACGAGCGACTCCGTGCTCGATTTGCCGCGAGTGACATACCAGCAAAGGTCTACTGGCCCATTCATCATCGGCTGGTCGCAATCGGCCGAATGCTAACCAACCTCATGTGCAAATGAACGCAAACTTTGTTGAGTCGCCGTTAGGTCCCGCGCTCAGGTCCCGCTCTTAGGTCCCGCTCTTAGGTCCCGCTCTTAGGTCCCGCTCCTAGGTCCCGCTCGTAGGTCCCGCTCGTAGGTCCCGCTCCTAGGTCCCGCTCCTAGGTCCCGCTCGTAGGTCCCGCTCTTAGGTCCCGCCGTTAGGTCCCGCCGTTAGGTCCCGCCGTTAGGTCCGCCCTTATTGCGGCGGCGCGAGCATAAGCTTCACATGCTCATCCGCATGTTGCAGCCCGCCTTCACCCTGATCCCAGGTAATGCGGCCGTCACCGTTCAGGTCGACCCCGGCGATCAACTGTTCTACCGCTGACGTCAACTGACTCACGAGCGCGGCGGCTTCGGCCGCCGTTGTCGCAGCCATGACCTTCTGCGCAATCGCCAGCGCCGTCCCCGCGCGTTCCACAACACTGCGTGCGGCAGTCGCAATGTGCTTGGCGTGCATAACGACGACCGGTGATGCTCCTTGCGCGGCAGCCGCCAGATCGATGTGGGTCGCCGCGCCAGCGGCGCCTTTCGTCACACCGTAGCCCAGCCCCGGCCCCATCGCGATCACCTTCGGATCCAACGCATGAATGACGTGTCCCGCGTGCGTCTTCATGTACTCCAGGTTTGTGGGCTGGCGGCCGGCGAGCCCGGCATGCGTCACGGCGATGCGAGCCTCGGCCATCGCCGCCGGAAGGAGGCCTTGCAATGTGGGTGTTTCGTTGAAGCTGTTCACCACGTGTCCGATGTGGACACCGGCCGGCCCTGGCGGCACCGGGAGTATGGCAGCGCGGGCCGCGTAGCCGGGAAGCGGAGCTCCAGTCACGGCCACGACGACGCTGTCGAAGACCCTTCGGCTGGCGGTGTCACTGCTCACAAGGAACGAGCGCCGCTGGTATTCGATGTCGGTCAGCCCCACGTGTCGCAGGATATCGTCGATTTGCGCGCGTAGCTGATTGTAGAGTTGCTGCTGCGCTTGCTCGGTTTTGTTACCCGACTTGGCGCGGAGGACGTTATTCGAGTCGCGGGCAGCAGTGATAGCGACGTGTGCGCGCGCAACGGCTGCGACCTCCTCACGAGTGAGCGCCGCCGCAGCATGGCCGGCGTGCTGCTGCTGCTGCGCGCCGGCGGCTGAGGCGCCGACGATCAGGAAAACGAGCGCCCGCAGCAGAAACGCATCACGTCGGAGCCTGATCATGGCGTTCGGGGCGGAGCGGGTAGTGTACCCTTGTTGGCGATCGACTTGTTGATGGCGTCGATCGTGTATTGGGTACGGAATTCGATGATCTCTTTCGCCAGCTCGGCGTTCCTTTTCCTGTCGGCAACCGAGAAACCGTTGATCGTCGCCTTCTTCGCCTTCACGCGCTCCTCATACCGGATCGACTTCGGGTCGGTCGCGAACATGTTGAGCGTGATGATTGGATCGTCATGAAGTCCGTCGCCGACGGAGTCCTCGACGATCTTCTTCCCCATGTGCTCCCCGACCTTGTTGTACGTGTAGTAATCCTGGATGTGGAGCACCATCGGATCGGCGTTCCACAGCTTGTTCAGAGAGTCCGCGACGTAACGCTGGCCCGGCTGATTGCCGCCGCTGTCGCCGATGTAGATGATGGTCTTGAAGCCATGCTGCCTGAGGCTGTGTGCGATGTCGGTGAGGACCGCACGATAGGTCTCCTCGCGCATACTGATCGTGCCGGGGCTGGCCATGTGGCTCGTCTTGCGCTCGATGCTGCCTTCTGGAACGAACTTCACGATCGGTGCGCACAGAGCGTTGCCGAGCTTGCGAGCGATCGCGTCGCAGTTGGCCTGAAGCACGTAGTTGTGCTTTCCGGTCACGAGCCACGGTCCGTTCGGCTCAACGCCACCGGTCGGGATGATGGCGGTCGTCTTGCCCGCGGCGAGCGCGTCGCGGACGTCCATCCAGGTCATCTCTTCAATCCACACCGTATTGGGCGCGGGGAGCGGGTTCTTGGCGTCGACGCAGTTATACGCGTTCCGGTTGCATTGGCCGCCACCGCGATTACGGGCGCTGGCGGCGCGTGCCGAGTCCGACTGCTGAGCGGTTTGCGGATTCTGCGCGAGGACGGACGATGCCGTCAGTATCATCGCGGTGAGGACGAGGCCTGCCTTCATCGTTTTCTCCGACGACGGTGTGGGCAAGCTCAAAGCTTGTGACAGGAATCCAGGCCCTGCAAGACCACGTCGAGAACAGCCTGCGGATTGGCACGCGGACAGAATGGCTCTGCTTCACGTGGCGGGCCTGACCTCATGGGAGTCACCTTTGCCGGTCCGACGTTTGGAAACATCGAAGGCCATTGAATGCGGCCTGGGCGTTTGCCCGGTTGACACCCCCCGTGACACATCATACTTTGTATCGTCAAGTACTTTGGATGCCTGACAATGGGGTCGCCAGCAGATGGCCATAGAAACCGACACGGATACAAGCGTCGTAACCAGTGAACGCGCTCGCGTCGCGCGCGCCACCCTGACCGAGGCCGCGCTACTCGGCTTGCTGGCCGACGGTGCTCTGCGTAACGCGCCTGGTGGACTCGGGTGGACAATCTGGGTCTTCGGCCTGGCCTTCGCCGCGCTGAACATCGCCCGGCGCCGCGACATCAGCCTGACGCGCGAACAAATCGCCTGGCTTGCGGTCGCCATAGCCTGTGCCGCCGCGTTTGCGTGGCACGATGCAGAGGAGCTTCAAGCCCTCAACGTATTCGGCACACTCGTGGCGCTTGCGATGTTCTCCATGGCCGCTGCCGGCCTCCCGGCCGCGTCGATTCTGGTAGCACGCGTTCGCGACGTGCTCGCGGCAGGTGTGTATACCGTGCGCGACATCGTGTTCGGTGCACCGATGCTGGTCGCGAGTGATGCGGACCTTCTGGCCCTCCCCGCCTTTCGCGGTGGCTCCTCATGGACTGCCCTGCGCGCTCTGCTGATCACCACGCCGCTGGTGCTCGTGTTTGTGCTCCTGCTCTCGCGCGCGGACCCGGTGTTCGCCTCCGTATTCAGGTTGCCCGAGATTGATGCCGAGCGCGTCATCGAACATGTGGTGTTGATTGGCGCCTTCACGTGGTGGTCGGCCGGCTACATTCGCGGAGCGCTCCTCGGCGTGTCGCGACGTCCAGCGCTCCCTGAACGGATGCCGGTGCGTCTTGGGCTTGCCGAAATCACGACGTCCTTCGGTGCCGTGATCGCCTTGTTTGCGCTCTTTGTGGTGCTGCAGCTTCGATGGCTCTTTGGCGGCGCTGACGTCGTCCTTGCGACTACCGGACTGACGGTCGCGGAATATGCGAGACGCGGATTCTTCGAGTTGGTCGCCGTAACGGCGCTCGTGCTGCCGTTGATTCTGACCACTCGAGCGTTCATTGAAGATGAGAACGTGGTGCGGCGTCATCGGCACCTGTCTATTGCGCTGATCGTTCTTGTGCTGGCAATCATGGCGTCCGCAATGCTCCGCATGCGGTTGTATGTCGGATTCTTCGGACTCAGCACCGATCGGCTCTATGCGACCGCGGTGATGGTCTGGCTTGGACTCGTGTCGCTGGCGCTGGCGCGCACCGTGTTGCGCGGCTGGTCGCGTCCCTTTGCCGCGATGACGATGGTCTCGGCATTTGTGACGCTGTTCGCGCTCAACGCGATCAACCCCGACCAGCTCGTGGCGCGCGTGAACCTTAGCCGGTCGACCACTGAACACGGTATCGACTACGTCTACCTGGCGCGGCTGAGCGGCGACGCGACGCCGATGGTTGTGCGGGCGTTGAAGTCCGCTCCACCGTCAACGACATCGTGTGCAGCGACAAAATCGTTGCGCGCAAAGTGGCCGGGTCGTGAGGATGCGTCGTGGAACCTGGGCGGACGGCGAGGTCGTGAGGCTGTCGCCAGGAACTTGTCCGCAGCGGACGAGCAGCGTCTCTGCGCGGGCGTTCCCGAGGCAACCGTCGCCCCCGTTCCTCCAGTCCGCTGAAGTCGGAATCGACCGTTAGGCGCGCGCCTTATTTTCCATGGCTTCGAGGCGAATGGGTTGCGCGCCATGCCACACGACGCGCCTTCCCAGTTCAGTCAATTGGTCGCTGCCATCCACGACGGTCATGACGTGGTTCCCACGGAGCGAACCGGCCTTACTGGCAAAGATCGTCTCGCCGTAGGGAATCAGGATCTCGGTCTCGCTGATCCCCATGGGATGGAGAAGGATCTCCCCGGGCGACGGGCACTGGGTGTCATTTTCGGCGCCGACGCCCACTTCCAGGTCGCCTAACGGCATCCAGACCGCTTCGCCGCTCCAGCGCGCCTGCAGGACCCAGCCGGAAAGCGGAAGCAGGCGCAGGAGGGCGGCCACCGTTGCGGGTGCGCGCTCGCGCTCGAGCCTCGCCGAGAACTCGAGATCACCGACGGTGAGGCGAATCATCTTGGCGCCGCAATGCTCACGGTTGTTTCCGTCGCATCTCTTCCACCCAATGCTCGACGACGACGACCTGGCCCCGCTTTGCCGCATCTGCACGCTGCACCATGATGAAGCGCTGATCGTTTGCCACATCGAAGTTCCGCCGCGAAACCCCGGGCTGAATGAAGTCCGATGCATTGAAGAGTACGCGCGTGCTCACAACCGAAAATGACGGCGTCGTCGCGACCTGGGCCGCGATCATATTCGATCGGAGGTCCAGGTAAAACAGCTCATTGCCTCGATGTGACCAGCGCGGTGTGATCCCGCCTCCCGTCGAGACGGGCCACTTGGCATCACTGGGCGAATGGAGTGAAGTAACGTAGATCTCATAGCGCCCCGTCTCGTTGGAGGTGTACGCAAGCCATTTGCCGTCAGGCGAGGCAACCGGCGAGTACTCAGGGTGGGCCGACGCGAGCACCGGCACCGGCGCAGTATCGACACCCGGGCGCATCATCAGGACGTCGCCGGCGCCCGGTGTCGGTGACGTCGTGCGCACGAGAAAAGAGTTCGCCCCAGGTACGAAGACTTGTTCGGAGATCGCCCGGCGGCTGGTTACGACGCGTTCGGCTCGGTCGCTCCCATCCGCGCGTTGCCGCCACACATCGCCCGAATTTCCACCGCCTGACGCGACGATATAACTCACCCAGCGGCCATCGGAACTCCACGCCGGCTCGAGATTGTTGCGATGCTGCACCGTGAGCTTGATCGGAGCGCCACTGGTCACCGGCTTGGTCCAGATGTCCGATTGCCCGGCACCACGACGAAGGGTAACTGCGATGCGAGAGCCATCCGCGGACACAGTGGGACTCGAGAAATCTCCCTTCCAGCTCGAGTCGACAGCATCGCGCTTGCCGTCGCGCGTCACCCACGTCAGCTCGCGGCGCGACCCAGCGTCCTCCACGGAGTAGACGAGCGTCCCGGTCGACGAGACTGCAAAATCCACGGGACCGACGATCGTGTTCGGGATGCGATCCCCGACCTGCACGGCGGTGCCTGACGTCGAGCGCTTCGAAGCGTCGAAGGGGATCGCCCAGAGTTTGCCATCGGCCGTCGTGTATAGAAGGTGACCGTCGACGTATCGGGCCCTAACGCCAGCCATGAGGATCGCGTGACGGCCCGTGCCCACGTCACCGACGGCGATCATCTGCTTGCCGTCCCGCAAAACCACATGGAAGAGCACCGCCTTTCCGTCGGGCAGTGGTTGGGGAAGCATGTGCGTCAGCTCTCCCGCTGCTGTGTCAATGCTGGTGACTGGCTCCAGTGGCTCACCGACGCGCGGCAGACCACGTGCAATCACAGGCGATCCGTTACGCAGGATTCCGCGATATATGTACCCATCCGCTCCCCACGCCGCGGTCTCGGGTGGGTACAGTGTGTCGGCGATGACGGTCGTGGGTCCACCCGCAAGCGGCACGGCTTTGATCGCGCCGTCTGCGTAATAACCAACCTGCTGTCCGTCGGACGAGAAGAACGGTGCTGCTGCGCCTTCGGTGCCGGCGAGCGTCGAGAACGAAAGTTCATCACGCCGCCTCAGAAGTAACGCGCCTCCGGGTCCACCCGAACGCACGATCCTGGCGCCGTCGGGTGAGATCGCCACTTCACCGGCCCAGTCCCTTACTGCAGGTACCGAGTCGATCACGATACCGTATCGCACGATCTCGGGGGATGCGCCTGGTCGCGCCCACGACCAGATCGCGGCGGCAGTGCTCAGAACCGTGAGCGCGCCGAGCGCGATCAGCGGGCCCCGGGATTGCGGCCTAACGAGGCGTGAGGCTGCCGTTCGCGTCGTTGACGTATCTCGTCCTTCGAGCGCCGTCGCGAACTCGGCAGCCGAGGCAAAGCGATCGGCTGGCACCTTGTCCAGCGCGCGGAGCACGGCGGCCTCCACGTGATCCGGAATCGACTTTCGTTGCGTCGCGAGCGGGCGCGGCTCCTCGGCCATCAACCGGGCAACGATGACCTGGATCGTGGCGCCAGTGAATGGAGGTTCGCCGGCCAGCATCTCGTAGGCGACGGCGCCCAGCGAATAGATGTCGCTGCGCGCATCGATCGTCCGCTCGCCCATGGCCTGTTCAGGAGACATGTACTGCGGCGTACCGAGCGACAGACCCGTTTGCGTCAGCCGCTGTCCTCCGGCCGATTGGACGGCGAGGGCAATACCGAAGTCAGCGACCTGCACCTGACCATCGTGAAGCAGGATGTTCTCGGGCTTGATGTCCCGGTGAATCACTCCCTGTCGATGGGCGTAGTCGAGTGCGCCCGCGACCTCGCGTGTGATGCGCACCGCCTCGACTACCGGGAGCTGGCGTTCTCGTGAGAGGCGCGACCGGAGCGTCTCGCCTGTCACGAGCGGCATCACGTAGAACAGCAGGCCGTCGGCGGCGCCGGAATCGAGGAGCGGCAGGATGTGGGGGTGCTGCAACCGCGCGGTCGTCCGGATCTCGCTGAGAAATCGTTCACTGCCTAACGCAGCGCCGAGGTCCGGGTGCAGGACCTTGATGGCGACGTCGCGGTCGTGCCGGATGTCGCGGGCGAGGTACACGGTCGCCATGCCGCCCTGTCCGAGCTCACGCTCGATTCGATACCGGCCCTCGAGGGCGGCTGTCAGGCGATTCGTCTGGGTGGTCAAGCGGTTAAAGATGCCGGGCCCGACGATAATCCGCGATGGCCAATCTGCGGCAGCGCCGTTGATCTGGGCGTCAAGACGTTTCGGTGAGGATCTTCATGATGACCTGCTGCGCCGACCCGCCGCTGTGGGAGGCTGCCCGGCCAGCATTTCATACAGCACGCTCGCCAGCAACTCCCCGGTCTTCGTGGCAGGGCCGATGTGCAGCGGGCGTGGCAGAAGAGCCTTGTCGCAGCACCTGTCACCGATCATGATGCTCCTTCCCCCGAGCGTTGGAGCCACATGGACCTGAGCGAAGCCATAAGCAGTCGTCGATCAGTCAGGCAGTTTTCCGGCCGGGTCATCACGCGCGCAGAAATCGAGCGTATGCTCGACGCCGCGGTGCAGGCACCGAATCATCGATTGACGCAGCCGTGGCGCTTCTACGTGCTCGGCCCGGACGCGCGGCGGGCCTACGCCGCCGTGCTCGGCGCACGCAAGGCGAAAAAGGTCGAAGATCCAGTCGCGGCGAAGGCCGTCATCGACAAGGTGGTCGCGACGGCTTCTGCGTTGCCGGCGCAGATCGCCGTGACGATGACCCTCGCCGAGAATCCTGAGGTGCGTGAGGAAGACTATGCCGCGACGATGATGGCCGTGCAGAACCTGCTGCTAACGGCTCGCTCACTTGGTCTCGCGACACATCTCAGGAGTGGCGCGGTGATGGGGGATCCAAATGCGCGAGCAGCGCTCGGCATTCCGGACGGCGAACGCATCGTCGTTATGATTGATTTGGGCGAACCAGCCGAGGCGCCAGAAGCAAAGCCGCGTCGCGCGGCGGCTGAGGTCACGACGTGGCTGCCGTAGGCGAGGGTCGGAACGAAAATTCACCGCGCGGAAAGGACGCGCAGGTCGACGCGCCGGAACTCGATCGGATGCCCTTCGCTCTGCAGCGCAATCCAGCCTGACGAGAGCGGCCGCCCGTCGACTTTCTGCGCCGGGTCGTGCCCGTTCACGTTGCCCCCGCCGATCCGCGGCGCCGTGTAGGTCATCACGGTATCGCCGTTCACGATGTGCTTGATGACCGAGTCGCGGAGCACAATGGCTTCGACGCGCACCCAGTCGTCGCCATCGAACGTCTTCGAGCGGGAATTCACGCAATGGGAGCGCGCCTGCTGACCATCGATGTTCACCTCGGTGCCGGGCGAACACATGTTCGCCGTCGAACGCGGTTTCCCATCACCCAGTCCACCGAGAAACTGCAGCTCGATCGAAATGGGGAAGTCCTGGTCGCGGAGCATCGTGTTCGGGTCCTGCGCGTGGAGCATGACGCCACTGTTCCGCTTTGCCCAGTCGGGAGTATCGGGCAGCCAGTTCCCGACGAACCGGTATTCGACGACGAGGTGATAACTGGAGAAGGGCTGGCGATAGAACAAGTGTCCGAACTGGCTGTTGAGCGACGAGTATCCGTCATACGCAACCTTCAGGATCCCGTGCTCGACTCGGAACGTGTTGGCGAAGTTGTCACCAACTTCGTGCTTCGCAATCTTCGGAATCCAGTTGGACAGGTCGCGGCCGTTGAACAGCCGGATCCACTCACCTTCTCGTCGCTGGTGTGCGTTCGCCGTTCCCGCGATGAGCAGGACCGAGTACAAACCGACCCGCACGAGCAGACTCATGGAACGCTTCCTCCACTGCGCAGGACGCGACGTGCTTTCTGGCAGGTCACTCGTGAGGCGATCGTTCACTTGCCGCCTGGAGTCGGCTGGGCCACCCAGCGCTCGATCTTCTGGCGGAGGAACGCGAGTGGCACCGGCCCGTCTTCGAGCACGCGGTCGTGAAAAGCGCGAATATCGAACCGCTCACCAAGGGCAGCGCGTGCGTGTTCGCGCAGCCGTATGATCTCGGTGCGACCTATCAAGTACGATGGCGCCTGCCCCGGCCACGAGATGTAGCGGTCGATCTCTCCCTGAATCTGGCTGGGTGCGTTGAGGGTGTGCGTCGTCAGGTACTCGACTGCTTGCGGTCGCGTCCACCCTTTCGTGTGAATGCCGGCGTCGATGACCATCCGTGCCGCGCGAAACGCTTCGCTGCCAAGCATCCCCATCCGGCCAAGATCGCTCGAGTACAATCCCATTTCGTCGCCTAACCGCTCCGCGTACAACGCCCATCCTTCGCCAAAGCCGCTGTTGAACCAGTAGCGCAGCAGTCGATGCAGGTCGGTCCGTTCCTTGGCGATGGCGACCTGCAGATGATGGCCCGGGATTCCTTCGTGCAGCGCAGTGTTCTCCGCGTCGGCACGCGACTGCTGCGTGGGATTGGACGGGTTGATGAGGAAGATCGCCGGACGCGAATCGTCGTCAGGCGCGCTTTGGTACTGCCCGGGTGCGCCGGCCTTCTGCCGGAATTCGGGATACGGCTGGATGATGACGTCCGCTTTCGGGGTCCGGCCGAACCACTGCCCCATCGCAGCCTTGGCGCGTGCCATCGTTGCCAGCGACGTGTCGATGATTTCCTGCGACGTGCGGAAGGTGTAGCGCGGGTCCGTGCGCAACCTGGGCAGCAATGTCGAGAGCGATTCGCCAGCGAAGGTGCGCGCGGCGATCGCCCGCATCTCCCCTTCGATCCTCGTCATCTCGCGCCGCCCCATCTCATGGACTGAATCCGGATCCATCTCGACCGTCGCGAAACCGCGGATGGTCGCGCGGTAACATTCCGCCCCATTCGGGTTCGCTGAAACGCCGAGTGCCTCACGAGCGGCCGGCAGGTACTCCCGTTCGAGGAAGTCCCGATAGCGCCCGATGGCAGGGTTCAGGTCCGCTGCGATGACCCGGGCGTATTCGGCACGAAACGCAGGTGTCGAGTCGCGCTCGACGGGCGAGGCAAACGGCGATCGTGGTATCGGCGTCGCGAGAATGTCATCGAGCTGCCCGATCACGTTCCGCACGATCACCCTGGGTGAGCTGTATCCCAGCTTCAGCCCTTCCCGCAGGTTCACGATCTCCGTGTCGATGAAGCGCGGGAGCGACCGGAGCCTAACGAGCGCGTCGGCACGCAGGGTGTCCGTGCCGACCGGTTGCATGATGGCAAGGTCGGTGTAGATCGCCTGCCAACCGTTCACGTACGACGCTACGCCCCACAACTCGGCCCGGCAGACGCGCAGGGCTTCTTCCGCTTCAAGCGCGTCACGTAACACGGCGTACGCCACTTCGGCCGGACGACCGGCGAGCGGCGCCGGGTCGATCGCCGTCACCTGCCAACGAAGCGAATCGAGCCTGCCTTGTGCAGCGCTAATGCCGGACAGCGTATTGTCCGTCAGACTAGAATGCCGGGCACCAATCAGGCCGAAGCTGGTCGCGAGCTCAGGGTACAGCTCGAGCTGAACGTCGAAGAACCGGTCGGCGAGCGAGTCGACCCGAGCCGCCAGCGCGGCGCCGCTGTCATCGCGGCCGGCCGTGCAGGCCATCGCCGCGACAAGCGCCAACGAGCGCCACGTTTTTTTCTGGCTCATGTTCAACCGGTCAACGCGAGTAGGCCCACGCAATTCCTCAGCGGCCTGAGCGTGCCGAAGTTACGGGCAGGCAAGAACATCAGCCAGACCGACATGCTTCGCGTTTACCGTATGGGACGGGGCTCCACGCCTGTCTTTGTGATCCGCACCGGGCGGATACGGCCGCGATCATCAAATTCCATGACGTCGATGCTGACCACGCGATGGTTGCGGTCAGTCTCGCCGAGTGGACGCCGGTGGTAAACGATGTACCACTGATCGCCTGACTGCAGGACGGAATGATGACCGGCTCCCGTGGCCACGGTCGAGTCCTGCTGCAGGATCTTTCCGACCCGCTCGAACGGGCCAAAGGGCGAAGAACCGATCGCGTACGCGACCGCGTAATTCGGGCCGGTCCACCCGCCCTCCGACCACATGAAATAGTACTTGTCGTCCTTGACCAGCATGTACGCGCCTTCCACGTACCCGTTAGGCGTGATTTCCCGGAACGTCGTCCCGTCCGGGAACGGCACGAACCCGGTGAAGTCGTCGTTCAGTTTCGCGATGTTGCAGTGCCGCCAGCCACCGTAGACGATGTAATACGAGCCGTCACGATCACGGAACACGTTCTGGTCGATCGGCTGCGCGCCGTTGTGAAACGCGTCAATGAGCGGCTTGCCGAGGTAGTCGACGAACAGGCCGTCCGGCCGGCGCGACCTGGCCACGCCAATGCCGCCTCGCTCCCGGTCGTTCTGGATGTCGTTTGCGCCGAAGAAGAGGTAATACCACCCGTCCTTCTGCACGATGGACGGCGCCCATACGGCGCGCCGGGCCCACTTCACGCTCGAGGTATCGATGATCCGGGGATGTTTTGTCCACGTCACCAGATCGGTGGACGAAAACGCATCCATGAACACCTGTTGGTCGTACGGCGCCGAATACGTCGGGTAGATCCAGTACCTGCCCTCGAAGACGTGGGCCTCGGGATCGGCGTACCAACCCTGGATCACCGGGTTGCCCGACCGCACCGGCTGCGCCGAGGCGACAGTGCCTAACGCCGTTGCGGCTGTGATGAACGCCGCCAGGCGACGTCCCACGACGAGGCCCCTCACTGGCCCAGCAACCGACTGAGCAGCTGCTCGGCCATGCCGCGTGCGTCCGCCGTTGGATCGCTGGTGAGGATGATGACCGTTGCGCGACGATCGGGGACGCGAACGAACGCGGCCCGCTTGCCGTCTGGCGTGGCATACGCCGCCAGCCGAGTCATGCCCTTCCAGGTGTCGACTGTCCACCCCTTCGAGTAGTCCGCGTCACGCCAGGTCGTCGGGACTTCCAACCCGAGCGCGATGCGATACAGCTCGTCGACATTGCCGTGCACCTGGTTGGAGTC
>DASRPK010000216.1:0-10766 GCA_035646395.1 Gemmatimonadaceae bacterium
TCCTCGGCCGACACCCCGTCGCCTAACAACCGTTCCGCGCGCGCGGGACGGAGATCGACCGCTGCCTGACGAGCGGGTTCGCGGCCCACGAACACGGGGGCGCCGTCCACTCGACCGCCGGAGATCTGGGCGATGAGACCCGCCGCCAGCTCGAGCAACGGCACGACGGCCATGCCATCGACCCCACGCTCGAAGCGGTAGCTCGCGTCCGTGGACAAGCCAAGTGCACGGCGCGTGACACGAATGCGGCTCGGGTCGAAGTTGGCGACTTCGAGCAGGATGTCGGTGGTCGATTCCGTGACCTCCGAATCACGCCCGCCCATGACGCCACCAACCGCGACGGAAACACGGGCGTCGGCGATCATCGTCATGCGTTCGTCGAGCGCGCGCTCCACCCCATCGAGCGTCACGAGCTTTTCGCCGGCCCGGGCGCGACGCACGACGATGGTCCGATCCGCCAGCTTGTTCAGGTCGAACGCGTGCATCGGCTGGCCGTACCCGTGCAACATGTAGTTCGTCGCGTCGACCACGTTGGAGATCGAACGCAGGCCAATCGCCTCGAGTCGCCTGACGAGCCAGTCCGGGCTCGGGCCCACTCGAACTCCGCGAATGACGACGCCCATGTACAGCGGACACCCTTCAGTGTCCTCGATCCGGATCGTGACCGCGCCGTTCGACGCCTCGCGCTCGCCGCGCACCGGCGCGGTGAGCGGCAGGCCGGGAAGGTTGCGCAGCTCCTCGGGGATTTCCGTGGACACGGTACTCAGTGCCGCTACTTCGCGGGCGATCCCGAAGTGCGACAGCAGGTCGGCACGGTTCGGCAGCACGTCGATGTCAAACTGGACATCCGCCACATCGACGGCATTCAGGAACGGCGTCCCCGGCGCCACGTCGACGTCGAGCGCCATGATCCCCGAGTGATCGGCGCCCAGCCCGAGTTCCTTCGCCGAGCAGAGCATTCCGTTCGACGTTTCCCCCCGGATCTTCCGCTTCTCGAGCTTGATGCCGCCGGGCAGCACCGTTCCCGCGCGCGCGAAGGGATACAGTGTCCCCACCGTGACAACGGGAGCGCCGCAGACGACGTCGAGCAATTCCCCACTGCCGTCATCGACCTTCGTGACCCACAACGTGTCCGCGTTAGGGTGACGACCGGCCTGCACGACACGGCCGACCACCACGCCGGCCAGGTCCTGTCGCAGGCGTTCGGCGCGATCGACCGTCGCGACGTGGGCCGACACCAGGTCGCGAACTTCGTCGGCGCTCCGTCCGTGCGGGACGATGGCCCGCAGCCATTCGTGCGAGATCAACATGCGGCGAACTGCTCGAGGAAGCGCATGTCGGAATCGTAGAGCAGCCGGATGTCGTTGATGCCGTACCGTGACATCGCGATGCGCCCGGGTCCCATGCCGAAGGCCCAGCCGGAATACCGCTCGCTGTCGAGCCCCGCCGACTCGAGCACCGCGGGGTGGACGAGGCCGCAGCCCATGATCTCGAGCCACCGTGTGCCGCGACCGTCGCCAAGGTCGATCTCCACTTCCATCTGGGCCGACGGCTCCGTGAATGGGAAGTACGACGGACCGAAGCGCGTCCTGGTGCCGGTGCCGTAGAACTTCCGCGCAAACAGCGACAGCATCGCCTTCAGGTCGGCGAAGGAGATCCCCTCGTCGACGGCGAGACCCTCGAGCTGCGAAAACACCGGCGCGTGCGTGGCATCGAAGAAATCGCGGCGATAAACATTGCCCGGCGCCAGGATCCGGATCGGCGGCGCGTACGTCTGCAGCGTGCGCACCTGCACCGGGGACGTGTGGGTGCGCAGCAGCCGCCCTTCGCCGAGGTACAAGGTGTCGTGCATGTCCATCGCCGGGTGATCGGCGGGGAAGTTGAGCGCGCCGAAGTTGTACCAGTCGTGCTCCGCTTCCGGGCCTAACGCGACCGTGAATCCCAGCTCGCGGAAGATTGCCTCGATCTCATCGATGACGACGGAAACGGGGTGCCGCGCGCCCCGCCACGTCCGGCGACCCGGCATGGTGGGATCGGCGAGCCGTTGCGCGCCGGTGGCCGCCGCGAGTTTCGCGCGAGCGGCATCGAGGGCGGCTTCGGTGGAGACGCGCCACGCGTTGAAGCGCCGCCCGGCCTCAGGGCGATCTTCCCTGGGCAACGTACTCAGCGCGCTGCTCAGGACCGTCACGATACCGCTCGTCCGGCCGACCAGCTGCACCCGCGCCGACTCGACAGCATCGGCCGTCGTCGCGGCCGGGATCAATTCATCGGCGCGCGCCTGCGCCCGATCGATTTCGGCGATGAACGCTGCGAGCGATGTGATCGAACTGCTCATACGGGAAGCGGGAAGGGGTCCGCGGATGGGAGGGGTTCATCTCACATCCGCCATCCCCCATCCGCCATCCGTCGTCAGGCCAACGCGCTCTTCGCTGCGTTCGCCAGCGCCGTAAACGCGGCCTCGTCCCGGACCGCGAGGTCCGCGAGGATCTTGCGGTCGATCTCGATCCCCGCCTTGCGCAGGCCGTTCATGAAGACGCTGTAGCTCATGTCGTTCTGGTGCGCGGCGGCATTGATCCGGGTGATCCAGAGGCGCCGGAAGTCGCGCTTCTTGTTGCGGCGATCGCGATAGGCATACCGCCAGGCGCGCTCGACCGTCTCCTTCGCCGGACGCCACAACTTGCTGCGCGCGCCGTAGGCACCCCGTGCCGCCTTCATGATCTGCTTTTTGCGCTTCAGGCGCACCACATTCGATTTGACTCTTGGCATCGTTCGGTCTCCTACGCCTGAAGGAGACGCTTCAACACGCGCGCCTCACCGTTGGTTTTCACGATGGTGGCACGACGGAGATGGCGCTTCCGCTTGGCGTCCTTCTTGGTGAGGATGTGGCTCTTGTTGGCCTTCAGGCGGCGGACCTTCCCGGTACCAGTCACCGAGAAGCGCTTCTTCGCGCCTTTATGCGTTTTCATCTTGGGCATCGTTCAGTCCTGCCTTATTTGGGCGAAAGAATCATTGTGAGTTGCTTCCCTTCCATCTTGGCCGCGCTCTCGATCTTGGCGACGTCGGCCAGTTCGGTTGCGACCCGGTCCACCACGGCCACGCCCAGCTCCGGATGCGCGATCTGCCGCCCGCGGAACATCAGCGTGACCTTCACCTTGTTTTTCTCCTCGAGGAATCGCCTGGCGTGACGCGTCTTCGTGTCGAAGTCGTGGTCGTCGATGCCCGGCCGGTACTTCACTTCCTTGAGTTGAATGACATGCTGCTTTTTCTTCGCGATCCGCGCCTGCTTGGCCTGCTCGAACTTGAACTTTCCGAAGTCCATGACCCGGACCACCGGCGGCCTCGCCGTGGCGGCAACCTCCACCAGGTCGAGTCCGTGTTCTTCGGCCAGCGCCATGGCCTTGTCGACTTCCATGATTCCGAGCTGTGCACCGTCGTGACCGATCACGCGTACGGGACTGATGCGGATCTGTTTGTTGACGCGAATGCGTTTGGATGCGTCCTGAATGGCAACTTCTCCTGCGTGAGGTGACTCGTCAGGCAACCACCTGGCGAGGGTGTTCCGGAAAAACGAATCGCGGACCCACTGGGAGCCCGCGACGCGCGACACGCGGCTCTGGGCCGCGTCGCGAATGCATGGACTCCTGCAGCACCTCGATGAGGGCCGGAGGGTGAGAGCCTTGAGGCTCTACTTTGCCGAATTGTCGTAAGAAGCTAAGCGGCTTACAGTTACGCCGCAACCCTCAACGGACGGCTGCGTGCTGATTGCTGATTGCTGATGCACGTGCTGCCTGCTTGCGCTGGGGCCACAGACCCGCAGCACCAGCACCAGCACCAGCACGCTGCGTGCAGCAGTAGCAATCAGCAATCAGCACGCAGCTCATGTTTTCAGGGAATATCCCTTTCCATCCACAACAATCCGCCCTGACGTCACAAAAGCGTCATGCTCAAAGATGAGCAGCCAGTCCTCGTCCACCGCGCGCTTCCAGGTTGCCCGCTTGGTCTCGAGCGTCCGCAGCGGTTCGACGTCGTACCCCATGATCCAGGGGAGTGGAATGTGCGCCGCCGTCGGCGACAGGTCCGCCGGATAAAACGCCCTGGCGCCGTCGCTTTCGAGCAGGACGCTCTGGTGATGCGGCGTGTGGCCGGGCGTCGGAATGAGCCGGATCCCCGGCCAGACTTCCGTTTCGCCGTTCACAAAGTCGTACAGGCCTGCCGCCACGACCGGTTCGAAGTTGTGCGGGAAATAACTCGCCGCGGTGCGCTCGTTGGTGTGGGTCGCCCACTCGTATTCGCCGCGCTGCACGACGTACCGCGCGTTGGGGAACGTGGGCCGCACGATCCCGCCGCCGTCCACGTACGTGTTGCCGCCGGCGTGATCGAAATGCAGGTGCGTGTCGATCATCAGCGTGACGTCTTCCGGCTTCACGCCTAACGCGGCGAATCCATCCTCGAGGAGCGTCCGGCCTCCGGCGCCGCCGTTTTCGACGCCGTAGATCTCGTGGAACTTCTGGCTCTCCTTGTTCCCCGCCCCGTTGTCGATGAGCACCAGCCCGCGCTCGTGCTCGACCAGCAGGCAACGCATGCCGAGCTGGATGCGGTTGCGTTCATCGGCGTGGATACGGCGCTCCCAGAGCGGCTTCGGCACGACGCCGAACATCGCGCCGCCGTCGAGCTTCTGTCCGCCGGCCTGGATGGCGTGTACGGTGAGCCGTCCCACCTTGAGCGTTTCGACCCTGGGTCCGCTGGCAGTCGCGCTCACGCTGTCATCTCTCCATCGCTCCAGCCCGGAAGTCGCCGACGGCGCCGGCCCTTGCGGCGCGACGCCGGCGGCCGCGTGATCATGCGCAGGTCCTCCAGCGTTTCGCAGCCGCGATCGCGAGCCGCGTCCAGCAATCGAAGCAGGACCTTGGCCGTCGCCAGCGCGTCGCCACCAGCGCGATGCCGCGCATGATTTTCGATGCCGTAGAAATACGACAGCGAATCCAGCGAGCGACGCCGGATGTTCGGCACCACGGCCCGCGCCAGTTTCACGGTGCAGAGCCGTTCCCCTGCCAGCTGCTGGCCGGCGAAACGCGACAGTTCGGAGGAGACGAAACGCCAGTCGAAGGCCGCGTTATGCGCAACGAACAGGTGCCCGCGCAACGCCTCGGCAATGCGAGCAGCAACGTCGCGGATCGTCGGCGCGCTGCGCACCATGTCCCACGTGATTCTCGTCAGGCGCGTGACGGCCGCGGGGATCGGTCGCTGCGGGTTGATGAGGGTTTCGAACACGTCGACAATGGCGCCGTTGCTGACCGTCACGGCGCAGAACTCCGTGATCCGGTCACCGCCAAACGGGCTCCCTCCGGTCGTTTCCACGTCCACCACAACGTACGACAACGTATCGAGAGAACGCGTACTCGTTTCGCGCTTCGCCGACGCAGGAAGCGCGACTTCCCGCACCAGCGACCAGCGCCCGTCAGTCTCGCGACGCACGTCGGGACTCTCGATGAACAGTGCCATTGCGAGCTGCTCGGCGACCGCGCGCGGTGCGCCCGGAAGCCGGCACACGTGCTCGATCAGCGGTACCGCGTCCGACGGACCGGCCTCGAGATACGTCCGGGCCCGCTGCAACAGTGGCGACGGCTCGCGATCGATGGAGACGAACGGCGGCACCTCGATTTCGGACTTCGTCGGACGCTGAAGTCCGGCATTCCCCGGTTGCCCTGACCGGCTCGACCGTCTCGTCATGGCGTCAAAACTATACCGGTGCACCGTTTGCGTACTCGGGAAGTTTGCCTGCACAAAACCCGCTCACTGGACCAAACGAACCGAACCGGATACACTTGTGAATGATTTCACAAGCGCCCGCAAAGTGAAAAGGATCGCCGAAAGCACCGTCCGCCGCCTGTCCGCCTACCTCCGGTTCCTGGAGGAGTCGGCAGAAAAAGGCGTCGAGACGATTTCGAGCGATGCGCTGGCCAGGCGGGGGGGGACGACGTCGGCGCAGGTCCGGAAGGATCTCTCGTTTTTCGGGTCGTTCGGGAAGCGCGGCCTCGGTTATTCGGTTGAAGAACTCACCGCCAGCCTGCGCGAAATCCTGGGCCTCGGCCGCGAGTGGAGCGTCATCATCGTCGGCGCCGGCAAGATCGGCATGGCGTTAGGCCAATATGCCGGCTTCGAGCAACGGGGATTCCACGTCACGGCCGTGTACGACACCGACCCGAAGAAGATCGGGACACGGTGGGGTTCGATTCTCGTCCGTGACATGACCCACGTCGAGCGCGATATCGCCACGAACCCTCCCGATATCGCAGTCCTGGCGGTGCCGGTCAGCGACGCGCAGGATGCCGCGAACCGGCTGATGAAGGCCGGCGTGAAGGCAATCCTCAACTTCGCCCCCACCCAGCTCCAGACGCCCTCCGATGTTTCGGTGCGCAACGTCAACATGGCGATGGAGCTCGAGGGCCTGAGCTTCATCCTGTCGAACCGGGACAAGTAAGCTGTCGATCTCGTCAGGCTCCCGCGTATTCAGACGGTCACGTAAAACACTTTGACCACAGGGAACACAGGGAACACACGGTAGACGCGTCACGCACCCCTGTGCTCCCCGTGTTCTCCGTGTTTCAATGTTTTTCGAAAGTCCGTATTTCGCGATAGAGCATCAGGAATGCCTCGGGCGTGAGTGCTTCAGGACGCACCGACGGATCGATGCCCGCTCTTTGAAGCACTGTTCCTGCGAGGTGGGCCGAGGAGATCCACAGCTCTCGCGTAAGGCGGAGCATTTGTTTCCGTCGCATGCTGAAGGCCGCCTGCACGAACTTCCGGAACAGCTTCTCCTCGTCAGCGCCTAACAAGGGCTGGGGCCGGGGAGTGAGGAGCACGATCGCCGAATCCACCTTTGGCTTCGGATTGAATGCACCGGCGCTCACCCGGCTGATCATCCGCACGGTGACGGCCACCTGGACGTTGACCGTGAGCGCGCCGTAGTCACCTGACCCGGGCGCCGCCACCAGCCGCTCCGCGACTTCGCGCTGGACGAGCAATACCGCGCGCTGCGGCATCGGACGTTCCAGGATACGGAAGATCAGCGGCGTCGTGATGTAATACGGCAGGTTCCCGGCCAGCAGGAATGACCCGCCGGCCAGTGTTGCCCAGTCCGCCTCCAGCGCGTCGCCGTCGACGATCTCGACGCCCGGCCGATCCTGAAACTGCTGCTGCAGAAGCCGGACGAGATCGTGGTCAATCTCGACCGCGATCAGGCGCCGGCATCGCGCAGCCAGCAAGGACGTCAGGGCCCCACGTCCCGGGCCGATTTCAACCACCGTATCGTCAGGCTGCGGGTCGAGCGCCTCCACGATGCGCTCGAGACTGCGCCGGTCGGTGAGGAAGTGCTGGCCGAAACGTTTTCGCGGGCGGTGCGCCCTGCCCTCATCGGCCACGAACGCTTTCCGTCAGGAGCGCGTGATGACCATCGTCAGGTCGTCGCGGCGCAGCACGTCGCCGATGTGCTGCTGCAGGCGTTCGAGCACCTTCTCGACAATCACGCGCGGCGGTGATGTCATGTGCTCGCGCACGGTCTCCAGCACCGCCTCTTCACCAAACCGCTGGTCGAACCGGTCCCGCGCGTCACTCATGCCATCGGTGAACAGCACGAGCAGTTCCGAGCCCGGATCCCACGTCCGTTCCATCGTCCGCGGAATGGCGGCGCTCATGCCTAACGGGGGGGCGCCGGCCGGCAACCGCTCGACGCACCCGTCGGTCGTCACCACAAATGCGTGGGGATGGCCGGCATTGGCGAATCGCATCCGTCGGCGGAACGGATCGATGACCGCGTAAAACGCCGACACGAACATCTCGGTGCTCTCCAGCTCCTCGGCGATCGTGGCGAGGATGGCGTTCAGCATTTCCTGCGGATCGGCGGTCGTCTGGGCATGGATCGATGCCGCGCTCATGACGAGCGCCATGATCAGCGCGGCCCGGTACCCATGGCTCGAGACGTCACCGATCATCACGCCGGTTCGCCCGTTCCCCAGGCGGAAGAGGTGGTAGAAATCGCCGCCGACGCTTTCCGCCGGAACGACACGCGCCGCGATGTCTGCCTCGGGCAGGAAGTGCGAGGTCTTCGGCAGCAACTTCATCTGCAGGTCGTTGGCGAGCTGCATCTCCTGCTGCATCCGCTGCTGGCTCAGCGACGACCGCACGAGCCGGTTGATCTGGATTGCCGTGCCGATCTGCGTCGCGATTGCCGAGACGAGCTTCTCGTCGCCCGATGTAAACGGCGAGCCGCTGCGCCGACCGGAGAGATTCACCACGCCCAGCGGCACCGAGGGGTGACCGGGATTCGTCCAGAGAATCGGGACCGACAGCAGTGATCCCTGGCGATAGGGTTCCGACTCGGATCCCTCCGCCCCTTCGATAATGACCGCATGTTGCTCACGAAATACCCGGGCCGTATCCGATCGCGGATCCTGTACCGCGACAGGAACCGCGTTCTTCGGATCAAAACCGATCGCCGTGACGACCTGGAGCGTGTCGGTCACCCGATCATGAACGAGCAGCGCGCCGCGGCCGGCGCCGACCGTGTCCGCGATCTCCTCGAGGATGCGTGCCGCCGCTTCTTCGAGTGAAACGGTGCGTCCGAAAATTTCACTGGTCGTGTACAGCAGGTTGATCTCTTCGTATCGCTCGGCGAGCTCGAATGCCGCGTGTTCCACCTCGAGTCGCGCGCGCTGCAAATTCGCGACGAGCATCGCCAGGAACTCGACGAACCGCGCGGCATCGGTGTGCGAATCACTGCACGGACCCACGCCGACCCATGCACGCCGCGTCCCTCCCCCGATCGCTGCGACGTAAATCGCGCCAGAGGCATTTTCGACGCGCGCCGGAGGTCCACCTGGTGGCAGGAGCTCTACAACCGCGGGCGGAGCGATGCTGGCTCGACCAGCTTCGACCTTGAGCGGTCCCGTGTCACCATCACGTGTCCACACGACCGCGTCGCAGCCGGTCGCGTGGATGAACGCCTGGACCAGCCGCTCGAGATCGGTCACGCGCGATGCAACGTGAGTCGCACCATGTTTGCTCGCGCCGGTAATTGCTCAACCCGATCCATCAGGCTGCACATGAGAAAGAGCCCGCGGCCGTCTTCGCGAACGAGGCTCCCTTCTGTGCCTGGATCGACCAGGCAGGCGTCGAGATCAAAACCGGAGCCTTCGTCTTCGACTTCGAGCACGAGCGCTTCGTCATCGATCGTGGCGCGAAAGCGGACGCCTTTCGTCAGGTCTTCGTGGTTCCCGCGCAGGATCGCGTTCGACAACGCTTCGGTGAGCGCCACCGGGACATTCAACCGGCACACCTTCGCGGAGAGGGCGTGTTCTACACAACGGCGAACGACAACACCAACGATGGGTTCGATGAAACGGACATCGCTGGGGATGCGAACGTCGATGGGAAAGTGAAGATCCCCGAACCAGCTCTCGGCCGGCTGGGATGGACCAGGATCAATCATGAGTCATTGAAAGAGAAACGCCCGCTCCCGCCCAGCGTCACGCCCGACCAGCCTCGCGAGCCGTCATTCAGTGCGACCGCCGAGCCCAGCGAACGGTCGTCAGGCGATCTGGAACAGCGTATCGAGCTTCGTCAGCTCGAACAACGTCTTGAGGTCGTCGTTGAGATTCTGGAGCCGCAGGTCCCCATTCAGCTCGCGAATCCGCTTCGAGAGCGACACCAGAACCCCAAGGCCGGAACTGTCGATGTACCCGGTCCGGCCAAAGTCGACCAGGAACTTCCGCTCTCCGCGTTCGATTTCGTCGAGGACGCGCTGCTTGAGCTCCTGCCGATTTCCGACAATCAGCTGCCCCTCAACCGCGACCACGCAGGTGTCGCCGTCTTTCCGGACTGAAAAACCCATATACACTCCAAACGATCGACGAAACGGTTGCTGTTGGCTCGAGGCCAACGCGTCAGAACAGAAATCTCGCCACTCGACCCCTACGCGCAACAGCGCGGGAACGCGTCGCGTTGACGCCACAACGTCTATTCCTTTGCGCAGTTACATCAAGCCTCGTGCTTTGACTGTAGTAAGGTCATCCAAACTTCTTGCGCAACGCCACCTGGACCTGGGGGTGCACGAGCTCATCCAGTTTGCCGCCAAATCGGGCCACTTCGCGTACGAGCGACGCGCTGATGTATGTCGTCTCGAGGGACGGGACCATGAACACCGTCTCGAGCGTCGGCGCCAGGTGCCGGTTCATGAGCGCCATCTGATATTCGTACTCGAAGTCGCTGACTGCGCGCAGGCCACGAATGAAAAGCGTGGCGCCGGTGATGTGGGCGAAATCGACGAGCAATCCATCGAACGGGAGCACCTCTACCCTCGGGTCGTCACCAACGGCCGCGCGCAAGAACTCCACACGCTCGTCGGATGTGAAGACCGGCAGTTTCTGAACGTTCACCGCCACGGCGACGATGAGCTTGTCCACGAACGAAAGGCTGCGACGGATGAGGTCTTCGTGCCCGCGCGTAACGGGATCAAAGGTGCCGGCGTAAATGGCGGTTCTAGGCATGCGAAATGAGGGCGTGAGTTGGACCTACGAAACTACCACCTGTTACGCGACGGGTAATCACGATGAAGTTCCCCGCCTGCCCGCCTGCCCGCTCACCCGTTCACCCGTTTACCCGTTTACCCGTTTACCCGTTTTACCCGTTTACCCGATCTGCCCAGCCTCAGGGATAACCGCCATAACCGTGTCTTAAAGTCGACACACGACTCCTTAACATTCGCTCCT
>DASRPK010000217.1:0-35445 GCA_035646395.1 Gemmatimonadaceae bacterium
GTGTCCGACGCGCGCAATCACGGACTCGATTCGCCGACGGAACCGGAGGTGTTCGTGCCGGTTCGCCAGCAAGCGGTGGCCTGGAACAACCAGCTGTTCCTCATGGTGCGCACGCAGGGAGAACCGTTCACCGTTCTTCCAGCAGTGCGAGAAACAATCCAGTCGATCGACGCGCAGCAACCGGTTTATGCCATTCGAACGGTGAGTGGTGCGTTCGCAGAGAGTGTCGCACCGCGGCGCGCTGCATCAATTCTGTTGGCCGCCTTTGCGGGTATCGCGGTGCTGCTGGCCGCTGTCGGGATCTATGGGATCCTCAGTTATCTCGTGAGCGCGCGCACCCATGAAATCGGCGTGCGCATGGCGCTGGGAGCAAACGAACGGTCCGTCGTTGGACTCGTCCTGCGGGAGACCGCGTGGCTTCTGGGCATCGGGTGCGTGATAGGCGCCGCGGGGATCATCGCGATGCGTCGCGTTATTTCCGGGATCGCTTTCCAGGTCCAGGCGACCGAACCGTTGACCATCGCGATGACGTTGCTCGTACTGTCTGGCACCGCGCTGGTAGCTGGCTTCGTCCCGACACGGCGGGCAGTGCGCGTGACACCGGTGGAGGCGTTGAGGTCGGATTAGCTCACGACCAGATCCAGTCTTGGGGGCCGAATGACGGGAGTGTGCGCAGCCGTGAGGGTCAGGCCCGCGCGATGTGTCCATGGAACAATCGCCATGGAGGGTTGGGTCATGAAGAGGTCACTGGTTCTTTCAGCGGTAGTTGTCGGCATCATCCTGGCTGGACGGACGAGAGGGGAGGCGGAAGCCACCACGGTCGATCGGCATGCTGTCGGTCACGCGTACGAAGTTCAGCGGATCCGGATGCACTTCGACAGCGTCCTGAGTGAACTGCGGACGCGCGACATCAGTACACTGTCGTCCGAGCAGGCACAGCGCCGTTCGGCACTTGTTACGGTGCTCGAGACGTACCGGAACCGCGGCGTCTTCCCGCACAACCGGGATTTTCCCGGCGAAGCGATCCCGTACTTCATCGACCGCCCGACGGGCACGCTCTGCGCGGTGGCGCACCTGCTGGAGTCGACCGGCCGGCGCGACATCGTCGACGCCGTCGCAGCGTTGGACAACAATGTCTGGGTGAAGGACCTCGCCGGGAATCGCTCGTTCGAGGGATGGCTCGACCAGCACGGTCTGACGCTCGATGAAGCGGCACGCATCCAGGTGCCATACGTGGGTGACGGCGTCGTGCCGGAGCCGCAGGTGTCGGCGCTCTATTCGCGTGGCACTTCGACCGCAGTGGTTGGTGCCACAGCGGCGGTGAGTCTCTGGAACGCGTTCGCGAACCGGAACGGGCAGCAGGGGATCGCGAGTCTTGCCGGTATCGCGGCTGGTGTCGCTGCTGCCGGATATGGAAGTGCAGTCATGGCGACTGGAGACGCCTCGCGTGGTGTCGGCGCAATGTCTCTCGCGGCCGGTGGAATAAGCACTTTCCTCGCCACGCGTGGATTCCTGCGCCAGCGTCACCTGGCTTCCGAAGCGAAGAAGGCGCAATTGGCAGCGCGGACAACGTTGACGCCAATCGTTCCGCTCGACGGTAAGAGCGGCGCGGGCTTGTCGGTTTCGATCAAGTTCTAATTGCCGCGGGGCGTTGGCCCCGTGAAGGAGAAGGGCCGGGGTGCGGCGTGAGTCGATATCATTCGATCTCAACGCCAGCCCCCGTTTTTTTGCGCGGAATATCCCAGACGCAGCTGATCCGCATCACCACCGGCGTGCGGCACATGCTGGTAGGCGCGTTCTGGTTCAGCGTGATGAGCGTCCTGGTGAAGCTGGCCGGGCAGCGGCTGCCCAGCATGGAGATCGTGTTCTTCCGTGGCATTCTCACGCTGGCGATGAGCTACGTCATCGTGAAACGCGCGCGGATCCATCCAGTATTGGGCGTGAATCGCCGGCTGCTGATCCAGCGCGGCGTGTTAGGCGCGGCGGCACTCGCCTGCTTCCTCTTCTCGCTCACCCACCTGCCGCTCGCTGAATCGACGCTGATCCAGTACATGAATCCCGTGTTCGCAATCCTCGTGGCGCATTGGTGGTTTGGCGAGAAGGCGGGGCGTGGGGAATGGATTGCCCTGGCCGCGTCGCTCGTTGGCGTGCTGCTGATCACGCGACCGGCCTTCCTGTTCGGCGGCGCCGCGTCAGGCATCCAGCCCTGGCATGCGGTGGTCGCGTTGATGGGTGCGGCGTTCAGCGGCTCGGCGTATGCCACGATCCGGCGGATGCCGATGGAGCGTCCGGAAGTTGTGGTGCTCTACCTGCCGCTCATGTCGGTGCCGATGTCACTGCCATTCATCGCGACGAACTGGCACATGCCGACGTGGGACGAGTGGCTGCTGCTGATCGGCATCGGCATCGCGACGCAACTCGCGCAAACGTCGATGACGAGGGGATTGCAGATCGAGAAGACTGCCCGGGCGACGATGGTGGGCTACGTGCAGATCATCTTTGCTGGAGCATGGGGGGCGCTGCTGTTTGGGGAAGCGATCACGTTTTGGACTGTTACGGGCGCGGGCATTGTGCTGGTTGGAATGCTCTCTCTTGTCATGGTGCGCAGGGAGGCTGTGGGGATTGACGAATAACTGGACGTGGGACGTGGGACGTGGGACGTGGGTGGAACCGGATTGCCGCAGGATTCAGTGGGATCTGGTTTCACCCACGTCTCACGTCCCACGTCCGCGTCACGGAACGACGCGCGCGCTCCAAGCACGCCCGAGCTGAGTGAGCAGGGCAGAGTACATCTCAATCCCATCCCACAAATTCCCAAGCCTCAGATTCTCGTTCGCCGCGTGCTGGTTGTTGTCGTAGTTGGCCAGGGGCAGCGTGACCACCGGTGCGCCGAGGACTTCGGTGAACAGGTAGCCTGGTCCGCTGCCGCCTAACGTGGGAACCGCCAGCGGTGGCTGCGCGGCGCCATCGGACAGGGCGGCCAGCAGCGCCCTGGCGAAATCGCCGTCCATCGCGGCGCGCTGCGCAGGATAGCCCGACTCCCACTCGACGCGTGCGATCTTCGGATGCCGTGCGCGCGTCGCCGAATCCGGCGCTTCGCGCACAATGTGGTAGCCCTGGGCCGCGATGTGTCGTTCGATGGCATCCTGTACGCGACGCGGGATCTGGACAGGAACCAGCCGGATGTCGAACGACGCAAAGGCCTCGGTCGAAATGACGTTCGCCCCGGTCTCCTGCACGCCCCCAACACGAATCCCCCGCACGTTCAGCGCCGGCACCATGATCCGCTCGGCGAGCATGGCATTGCCAGACTCGGTGCGGGCGAGGCCAAGCGATGCGCGTAACGCCGAATCCACCGGGGGCAGCGCGCCTAACGCCGAACGCTCCACGGCAGTGATCGGGCGCACGTCGTCGTAGAACCCGGCGATCTTCACGCGCCCATCGTCATCGCGCATCGACGAGATCAGGTTCGCGATCAGCGCGCCGGGATTGGGAGCCCAGTTCCCATAATGCCCGCTGTGCAACGGACGAGTCGGACCATAGACCGTCAGCTCGAGTCCAACGACGCCGCGCAGCCCGAACACCGCCTGCAGGCGGCCGCTCTGGTGCACCGGGCCGTCGCAGAACAACCAGGCATCGGCACGGAGCAAGTCGCGGTACTTCTCGAGAATCGCCTGGAGATGTCCCGAACCGGCTTCTTCCTCGCCCTCGAAGAAGAACTTCACGTTCACCGAGGGCGTCATGTTCGCCGCGCGCATCGCATCGAGCGCGGTGAGCATGGCGATGATCGAACCCTTGTCGTCGCTCGCCGAGCGGGCATAGATGCGCCACTCGCGATCGGTGCGTTGGCCGCCGGCAGGAAAGGGAATGTCCTGGCCGCCCTGATGGAGGGCCTTGTCGCGCAGCACGGGGGTGAAGGGCGCTCCCTGCCACTGGCGTGGGTCGACGGGTTGCCCATCGAAGTGCGCGTACAGCACGATGGTGCGCGTCGCGCCCGGGGCGCGAATCTCGCCGTAGACCGACACTGGGGCGTCAGGCACCTCGAGGATCTGTGCTGTCGCGCCGCGCTGGCGCAGCATCGCCATCAGGTGATCGGCGTTACGCCTGATGTCCTCGCGATTCGACGCGACGTTAGGCAGCGACAGCAGCGCCGAGAACTCGCGAAGGATTTTCGCTTCGTTGGCCTCGCGGTGGCGACGTGCGGCGGCGCGGGCATCAGCGCCGGACTGGGCGGCAGCCTGCCCAACGGCCAGGCAGGATGCGAGGGCGGCCAGGAGGAAGGAATGCATTGGATTCGAGGGTGCGGGGCGTCGGCTCCAACGTTTGTGCCCCTCCGAACACGACGCAAGTGACGAAAGGACAATCCGTTGCGTTGTCATGGTTGACATATTCGTAATTGCTTATATAATTTCTGGCATGCCCCGCCGTCAGGCCCACGCCACCGTCTTTCTGGCCATCGCGGACCCAACCCGTCGCGCGATGCTCGAGCTCCTTGGCAGTGGTGACAAGTCCGCCGGCGAACTCGGCGAACCGACGCGTCTCACCCAGCCGGCGGTCAGCCAGCACCTGCGCGTGCTGCGCGACGCCGGTCTCGTCAGGCAGCGGAAACAGGGCCGCCAACGGATCTACTCCCTTGAGCCGGCGCCGCTCGAGGGCGTCGCGGACTGGGTCAGCTACTTCGAGCAGTTCTGGGACCGGGGACTGACGAGGCTCGGCTCCTTCCTCGACCGGAGAACGACACAATGAGCGCCACGCCGGAACGCACCGCGAATCCGCGCGGCGGCAAGGTTATCGAGAAGAGCGCGTTTTACCCGCATCCACCTGAAGCCGTCTGGGTAGCGCTCACCGACCGCTGGGCCCTGGCCGAGTGGCTCATGCCTAACGACTTCGAGCCGCGACGCGGGCACCGGTTCCAGTTCCGCGTCGATCCGGTACCCGGGTTCAGCGGCATCACCGAGTGTGAAGTGCTCGAGCTGGATCCGCCGCGGCGCATGGTGTGGTCGTGGGTCGTGTTGCCGAAGGACCCGTCGAAGCCGAAGCCGCCGCCGATGATCCTGACGTGGACCTTGTCGCCGGAAGCGAACGGCACCCGGCTCAACCTCCACCAGACCGGCGCCGAGGTACTGAACTGGTGGTGGCGGATGTCGATGTCACACGGCTGGAAGCGGATGATGCAGACCTTGTTGCCGAAATGCGTCGCCAACGTGCGGGACGGCGCTTTCCTGCGAGGTGCGATTACGAAGCGTGACTATCCCATCCGCACCGTGCCGGAACATTTCGCCAAATGATGCCGCGTATAGTCCTCACAACGATCGCCGGCGCCGCTCTGGTCGGCACAATGCAAGCACAAGCCACGCCCGGTCCGGAACTCGGGCGCCTGGCGATGCTGGTGGGCACGTTCGAAGGTGAGGTCCGCTACTCCCCACCGGGCATGAACCCGCAGGTCGGCCGGATGACGTATGAAGGCGCGTGGGACCTGGACGGCTGGCTCGTTCGTTCTCGTTATGACCAGGTCATCGGCAACAAGCCCGCAGTTGGCGGGCTGTTGATTTTTCGCTGGCGGCCCAGGGATTCGACGTACGCGTTCGAGGGGTATGCGAACACGCCGATGGAACCGCATCGGCTCACTGGCCGCTGGGAAGACGGCCTCGTGTTCGAAGGCCACACCGGCGGCGCTTTGTACCGCGAACGCTGGCAGCCGCGGGGGGGGGACACGCTGGTGAACGCGATGGAATTCCAGCGGAACGGCGAATGGATGACGGTCAGCGAGGCGATCCTGGTCCGAAAGCGTGATCCATAAGGGCGATTGATTACCGAACTTCGGCGTCAATGTTTACTTAAGATCGGACCGCCGAACGAGGAGAAATCATGTCGCTCACGTCACGCGTCGCACTTCTGCTCGTAGCGAGCTTCGCTACTGCCGCTCAATCGCAACAAGCCGGTGATTTCATACTCACCGGCGCGCGCGTGTGGACCGGTGATGGCTCGCCCGCAGCTCCGCGAGCCATCGCGATCTCCGGGGATCGCATCGTCGGCGTCGGGACGATGGACGAGATGCGAGCCGTGGTGCGTCCCGGGGCGCGCGTGCTCGAGCTCTCTCCGCAATCGTTCATCTCGCCGGGCTTCATCGATAATCACACGCATTTCCAGAACGCGGGCGCGCTGCTTGTTGGCGTGAACCTGCTCGACGTGGCCGCGGAAACACTGCTCGTCCAGCGCGTGAAAGAAGCGCGCGACCGGTTGCCCGCGGGCGCGTGGCTCACCGGTGGCGACTGGGGCGCGTACGAAGCGTGGGCGCAGGGGTCTACCGGAACCGCGGGCTCTGCCCGCGCGCCGTCATTCGATCCACACAGGGGAATGATCGACTCGATCACGCCGAACACGCCGCTGCTCCTTTCCAAGTGGGATCGCTCGGCGCACGTGGCAAACTCGCGCGCGTTGCAGCTCGCCGGGGCGACCTGTGAGTGGGAAGGCGTCCAGTGCACGAATGGACAGCCAACCGGCCGCCTCACGACCGCCGCCGCGAATCGCGTCCGGCGCGCCATTCCACCCAAGCCGCTCGACCAGCGCCTGACCGAGTCCCGGGCAGCGCTGGCGCACCTGCGCGCGTTAGGCGTGACGACGATCCACGACAACACCGGCCCCGAGCAGATGGAGGTGTACCAGGAGCTCAAGCGGCGCGGCGAGTTGACGACACGCATCTACATGCGGCCGACGCTGGACAAGTGTCCGCAACTCCGCTCGGTGGGAATTCGGCACGGCTTTGGCGACGAATGGCTCAAGATCGGCGGCCTGAAAGGCTTCGTCGACGGCATCATGGGCAACTCCAGCGCGTACTTCTATGAGCCGTACCTGACGTCGGGTCAACGTGGACAATGGCGGACCATGATGACCGAGCCGCCCGGCATGGAGCCGCTGCTCTTCTGCGCCGATTCCGCCGGCCACTGGCCGCAGATCCATGCCATCGGGGACCAGGCGATCGACACACTGCTCACCATGATGGAGAAAGTGATCCGCGTGAACGGGCCGAAGGAGCGCCGCTGGCGGATGATTCACACACAAGTCATCCGGAACGCCGAGGTCGCGCAGCGGATGGCACGCCTCGGCATCATGGCTGAGGTGCAGCCGTATCACGCGATCGACGACATGCGCTGGATGGAGCAGCGCATCGGGCCGCGCGCCCGCTGGGCCTACGCCTTCAACACGCTCGAAAAGGCGGGGGTGCGCATGAGCTTTGGCAGCGACTGGCCCGGGACAAACGCCGCCTGGTATACCGCCGACCCGCTCCTCGGCATGTACGCAGCCGTGACCCGTCAGACGTTAGGCGGCGAACCCGCCGGCGGGTGGTTTCCCGAGGAACGGATCAGCCTCGAAAGCGCGCTCAAGGCGTACACGACCGGGAACGCGTGGGCGGCAGGCGAGGAGAACATCAAGGGGAAGATCGCGCCCGGCTTCCTGGCTGATCTCGTGGTCCTCGACCGCGATCCGTTCAGCGTCCAGCCCGCGCAGCTGAAGGACGTGAAGGTGATGCTCACGATCGCTGGTGGTCGTGTGGTCTATCGGGCGGGGACGGATCCCGCGGCGGTGGACCCAGCGCGAAAGTAGGAACAAGGGGTCAGGAACAAGGGGTCAGGAACAAGGGGTCAGACACCTATTTGCGAGGAATGACGGGAAACCGATCTAGGGGTCAGACACCTATTTTGGCGGAAAACAACCGTCTGGCCCCTATTTCGACGCAATGGCTAACCCAAGGAACTAGGTGTCTGACCCCTAGTTCAGATCATGGCTGACCCAAAGAACTAGGTGTCTGACCCTTAGTTGCCCCTAGTTCCCTGGGTCGAACGGTTTGGCGCGTTGCCGGCTCTCCATTAATGAAAACCCGAATGGAGGTACTTCATGCCGGCTGAATCCGAATCACGCCGCGACAGGCGTGTCCTGCGCATCGCTGTCATTGCGGTCGTGGTGATTGAAGCGGTCGCGATGGTTCCCCTCATCATCCACCTCGCCAACCGATGACATCCCCCGCCCCCACGGCTGCTGGTCGCGCCGCACTCGACCGACTCGACCGCGCCAATCAGCGCGTAACGATTACGATCCTCCTGGCCGCCGCCATCGAAGCGGTCCTTCTTGTATTCGTGCTGATGGTGATCGACTTCAAGGATCCCCTCCATCAACTCGTCTTTCTGCTGGCAATGTTGACCTACTTCACGCTCGGTCTGGCAATCGTGGCACTGGGCGCTCACGTGTCACGAGTACAGGAACGACTGTTGACCGCGCTGGAGTTGCTGCGCGAAGCACCGGACACGCGTTAGGCGCGCTGGTGGACGCCCTTCCGGCATCGACCGACGAACCGTGGTTGGTGCTGCGGGCGCAGGCCGGCAGTCGCGTCCATCTCGAGCGACTCGTCGAGATCGCGCAGCAGTTTCTGGCGCCGCGACTCGCCCCGCTGTTTGAAGAGCACGCCGATGCCGATGATGTGCTCCAGGACGTCCTGTTCACGATCTGCCGGCGATTGGGAACGCTGAACGACGCTCGACTGTTCAGACCTTGGGCACATCGGATCGCCGTGCGCGCCGCGTGGAAGACGATCAACCGGCGACGACGGGAGTTTCAGCGCACGGAGACGATCGACGACTCCTTCCCGGCGAATCTCCCCGAATCCTCAGGCCACGACCTGGCAACGCTACTCGACCGCGTGTCGCCCGCCAGCCGCATCGTGCTGATGCTGCACTACCTGGAGGGATATACACTCGAAGCCACAGCCGCAGAACTCGGCGTGGCCTCTGGCACAGTCAAGTCTCGACTCGCGTACGGGCTAAAGCAGCTCCGCGACTTCAGCACCTAACGCCGCTCTGGCCCTGGCTCCTGACCCTTAGCCTCTGGTCTCTGGCCTATCCCTTCCTGATCTCGATCTCGCCGTTGCCTGTCACGAGACGGAGCCGGCGCCCACCCTGGCCAATCGTACCACGCAGGCGAGTCTTCGACATGCGCCCCGACACCTGGATCGGGAAATCCGTGCGAATGCCGCCGTTACCCGTCGAGGCGTCGATGTCCGCGTTGAACTCGGCCGGCACGGTTACCTCGATCCGGCCGTTGCCGGTGGTGAATTCCATGTCACTCGCCGCGCGAAGTTCGGTCATCCGAACGAGCAAGTCGCCGTTGCCGGACGTCGCCGACACCGGACCCTGAACCGTCGTTACCCTGACGTCGCCGTTCCCGGAATTCGCTCTTACCGGGCCACGCACACTTTCGACCGTGACCTCCCCGTTGCCTGACGCGGCGTCCACTTCCCCGGCGGTGCCCGTAACGCGCACCCGCCCATTGCCACTACGCGCGATGAGTTCAGCGTGCGCGCCGGTGACCGAAACGTCGCCATTGCCGGAGTGCACGGCGAGACGAACGCCCGCAGGCACCTTGATGGTGACGTTGAGTGTCGGGGGACGGAAGTTGCGCGACCAGTTCCGGCGGCGATCGGAACGCAGTCCATCATCGGTGCACTCATCATCGTCCTCGAACACGGCGCAAATCGTGACCCCCTCACCGGTGCGACGCAGTTCGAATGCGATGTCAGTCACCCGGCCACTACGCAGAATCTTCTGGGCCCGGAACTCGACCTGGGTGCCCGTACCTTCGGTGACTGTGACGTCGCCGATCGGGCCGTAGAAACGGAACCACTCGCCGCGAGCTACCGCTTCAGTTCGAGTGAACACCTCCGCGTCGCGGCCGAGTATCTGGCCGGCCGCGAGGGACGGAAGTAAGGCTGCAAGGGACAGGGCGAGGCGGAGGGCGCGCATGAATGACTCAGGTTGAGTTACGCCAGTTCGACAGTCGGTTGGGCCTCGCGGTTTGTAAGCGTTGAGGCGGTTTCTACGGTTGGGTTCAGGACTCGACGCCCCGGTTTTCGGGTGTTAGATCGCTCCCAGCGTCACCCTCGCCATTCAATAGACGGAGCCAGATGTCTTTCCTGCAAGCACATCCGAGGCAAGCCGCCAGAGTTTTCCTTGCCCTGGTGGCCATCCCGGCGGTGGCCGCCGGTCAGGTCCCCGACAGTGCGGCGACGCTCGAACGGGTTCGAGTCACCGTTTCGCGTGATGCGGCCCGGCCGGTTCTGGAGCTGCCGTTCGCGGTGAGCCGGCTCGAGCTGGACTCGACGCGTAACGCGACCAGGCGTTCGTCGCTCACCGAGGCCCTGCTGTTCGTGCCAGGGGTTACCGTTTCGAACCGGTTCAATCCGACCCAGGACCCACGGCTGGCGATCCGGGGATTCGGCGCACGGTCGGCGTTCGGCATCCGCGGCGTCCGGGTGCTCCGCGACGGGATCCCGCTTACCGCCGCCGACGGTCAGACCGCGGTCGATTTCCTCGACATGGAGTCGTTAGGTGCCGCCGAAGTGTTCCGCGGCAACGCGGGAGCCTTGTACGGGAACTCGTCAGGCGGCGTGGTGGATTTCCGAACGACGCCTCCGCCTGACGCCGGCGGCCGGGCCAAGGTCGCGGGATGGTGGGCAGACGGCGTCACGCGCGCCTCGATTGGAGGCGGCCGCCGGCTGGGAGGGCTCGGGCTGCAGGGAACACTCACACACAACACCGGTGAGGGCCCCCGCGACTTTTCGGCGTTCGAGTCGACCAACGCGTTAGGTGACGCGCGCTGGCAGATGGGCCAGGCACAACTCCAGTTGCAGGCGTCGTTCTATGACGCGCCGGAAGCTGAAAATCCCGGTGCCCTGACGCTCGCGGAAATGGAACGTGATCCAACGCTCCCCGACTCGAACAACATTGTCAAGAAAGCGGGGAAGGTTGTCCGGCAGTCGATGGTGTCGCTGCAGGGAACGCGCGACCTCGGGTCATTTTCGGTCGTCGCCAGCGGTCAGCTCGGCTGGCGCGACCTGGAAAATCCACAGTCGTTCGCCATCATCGAGCTGGACCGCGAAACGGCTGGCGGATCGCTGCGAGCGCAGTACACGGGCGGAAGCGCTGGTAACCTGCGACTGGCAGTTGGTGCTGACCTGCTCACGCAGGTCGATGACCGACAGAACTACACAAACTGCGCGGGTCTCACCGGTCCCTCACGGCCGGCCGCTACCTGTCCAACCGCAGACGATCGTGGCTCCCTCACCGTGAACCAGGAAGAGCGCGTTTCGGGACTGGGCGCGTACGTGCGGGGAGAATACGCGATAACCCCGCAACTGTCGCTGACGGCGACGCTGCGCAATGATCGCACTCGTTATGAAGTTACCGACCGCCGCGCGACGGATCCGGCGCTGGCCGAGCCGCCGCCGCGCACCTTGTCGGCGGTGTCGCCCATGGCCGGCATCAACTGGCGCTTCGGCACGTTGTCATCCGCGTACGCGAGCGTGTCGAGCTCTTTCGAGACGCCTACGACGACCGAGCTCGCGAACCGGCCGGAGGGCGTAGGTGGCCTCAACGCCGCCCTCAAGCCGCAGCGTGGCACTTCATATGAAGTGGGATACAAGGGAGCACGGACCAACGGGCTCACCTACGACGTCGCCCTCTTCACGATCATCACTGAAGATGAGTTGATCCCGTTCCAGGTCCCGGGGGCGCAGGCCGGCCGCCAGTTCTTCCGGAATGCCGGGCAGACGACGCGACGCGGAATTGAAGGGAGCGTGGCTGGATTGGCCGGCCCGGTCTCGTTAGGGCTGACGGGCACGTGGCTGCGGTACGTCTACGACGAGTTCGTCGTGGCCGGCACGAGCTTCAACGACAATCGCGTGCCCGGCGTTGCGCCGGTGACGCTCAGCGCGTTCGTCAATCATCGGTCGCGCTGGGGAGTGGTGGCGATCGAAGGCACCCGCGTCGGCCGCGTGGCAGCGAACAATGCGAACACGGCCTGGGCAGACGCCTATACGCTGCTCAACGCGCGCTTTGTCTATCGGGCGCCAACGCGCCTGGCGCTGGAGCCCGCGATTGGACTCGACAACATTTTCGACCGCACGTATGCGTCCAACGTGGTCGTGAACGCGGCCGCCGGCCGGTATTACGAGCCGGGTGCGGGACGGACGTTGTGGATCGGTGTGAGGATGGGGACTCGTTAGGGAAGGGTGCTGAGGGTGCTGAGGGTGCTGAGGGTGCTGAGGGGTGCGCAGGACCTCTTGCACCCTAACGCACCCTCAGCACCCTGCGCACCCTTAGTTCGCGGCGATCTCGATCTTCCGCGGCTTCGCCGTCTCGGCCTTCGGAATCGTGATCGTCAGGACACCGTTGCTGAACGACGCCTCGATCTTCGATGCCTCGACGTACAGCGGGAAGCGCAGGCTGCGGCTGAACGAACCCGGCGCGCGCTCGGCGAGCGCCACGCGGACCTCGCTCTCTCCATCCTTCTCGGGTTGCGGAATCGTCGCGCCGCGGGTGCCGCGGACCGTCAGCGTGTTGCGGTCGAAGTTCACGTCAACCTGGTCAGCGGTCAGGCCAGGGAGGTCGAGTTGAACCACGAAAGAGTGCTCGGTTTCCCAGGCATCCATCGCAGGCGTCCAGTAACCGCCAAGTGACTCATCGCCACGGCCAATCACATCGTCCATCGCGCGATTCAGGGTCGCCATCCGGGTAAAAACGCCATTCAGGGGGGATACGGTCAGCATGGTTTCATCTCCTCAGGTTTACCCAGCCGCTCAGTGGGCCGGTCGGTTAAACGATTCTGCGACAGAGAAATGGCATGTGCCGTACCATCAGAAGTTTGCCATCATGGCAAGGTCGCATGACCCCGACTGGCCAGTCTGACAAACACGTCTTTCATCCTGACAGGTGAGTACATATGGGGTCAGACCAGGGTCAGACCCCGGTCTGACCCCGGTCTGACCCCGGTCTGACCCTGGTCTGACCCCATCCTTAACTCATCCGGTCATACGCCGTCCAAGACGGCGCTGTCGGACCCCAACCGTTCAGGTGGCATTTGCTGATCAGCAGATCGTTGCGTTCCATCGCGGCCAGGCTTGGCGCGGCGCTCCTTCTAACCGTGGTGCCAGCCACGGTTTCTGCTCAGATCGGCGCGACGACGGACATCATCACAGGCACGGTTAAGGCTGAGAACGGCTCGCCGATCCGCGACGCGACAATTGAAGTGCTATCGCTGGAGACAAATGTCACGCGTCGCGCGCGGTCCAACGCGCAGGGTAGGTACACGATTCTCTTTCCGGACGGCGGCGGCGAGTATCGCGTTACCATCCGATCGATTGGGATGGCGCCAGCCACAGTTGAATTGCGCCGGCTATCAGACGAAGACCGGCTTGTCGCCGATGCGGTGATGACGGCCAACGTCACGCGACTCTCCACCGTCGCTGTCGAAGCTCGTCAGGCGCCTCGCCCCGGACAGGACCTTCCGACGCCGGGATCGATCGAACGGGCGTTCACCCCTGAGCAAGTCGCCCGATTGCCCATCGATGCGTCGGACCTGCTGAACCTCGTCCTGCTCTCACCGCAGGTGGTGGCGATCGGAGGTTCGGACTCCAGCGCGGCCGGCTTCTCGGTTGGCGGCCTTCGTCCTGAGGCGAACGCGGTCACACTCGACGGGCTCTCGTTCGGGTCCACCGAAGTTCCATCGGAAGCGATGCGCGCCACGCGCGTCATAACGAGTACGTATGACATCACCCGGGGACAGTTCTCCGGTGGCCAGATCGCGTCAACGACGCGGTCGGGCACAAACGCTGCGCAGGGGAATTTCTCCTATTCGCTGCGCGACGACGAACTGGTGCTCACCGGCGATGAGGAATCTCCGCTCGCCCAGGGTTATACGCAGAATCAGTTCAGCGGCGGCTTCGGTCGATCGATTATCAAGGATCGCTTCTTCGGCTTCGTCTCCGCGCAGCTGCGGCGCCGTGAGGACATCCTTCCTTCCCTGTTCAATTCTGATCCGGCGACGCTGGCGCGTTTTGGCGTGAGCCCCGATTCGGTGCAGCGGTTCTTCGCGATCGCCGACGCGGATGGAATGCCCGCAGGCGCCTTCTTCAATGAGAACCGCGTCCAGGACAATCTCTCGGGACTCGGCCGCTTCGACTGGTTGTTGGAGAACGGTCACTCACTATCGGTACGCGCGGACTGGCGGTGGAACGACCAGGATCCATCGCGCGTCGGAACGCTCTCGCTGCCGATGACCGGTGGAACCAACAAGGGTTGGGGCGGCGGCGTCATGGCGACGTACACGTCGATCTTCGGCGGGATGTTCCTCAACGAGTTCAAGGGCTACGTCTCGATCAACAAGAACCAGGCTCGCTCCTTCGTCGAGCTGCCGGCCGGCCGCGTCCAGATCGCCTCTGACCTCGATGATGCGACGACTCGCGCGGTCTCGACCCTGACGTTCGGAGGGAATACCGGTCTCCCACAAGACGGCCGGAGCAGCACCTTCGAGATGACGGACGAAGTCTCATGGCTCACCAACGACCATCGCCTCAAGCTCGGCGGCCTGTTCAACCTGTCGGGATTCGAGCAGGACGTGACGAGCAACCGGTTCGGCACCTACACCTTCGCCAGCCTTGCTGACTACGAGTCGGGCCAGGCGACCAGCTTCACGCGCACCCTGAGGCCTAACGTGCGCGAAGGGTCACAGATGAGCGCCGCGCTGTACCTGGGCGATGTCTGGCGCGCCCGTCGCGGATTGCAGGTCACGTACGGCGCACGCGTCGAAGGCGGCCGGTTCGGCAAGGAACCCGAGTACAATCCGGCCGTTGACGCCTCGTTTGGACGCCGCACGGACTTCATTCCCAGCGAGGTGCACGTGAGCCCTCGCGTCGGCTTCACTCTGACCGTTGGTGCACCCGGCGGACCCGGCGGTGAAGGGCGCGGCGGTCGTGGTGGTGGAGGAGGAGGCGGACGCGGCGGCGGCGGGGGTGGGGGCGGGGGCGGTCCAGGTGGTGGCGGTGGTCTGGCCGGGATGTTCGGTGGTCGTGGCGGCGGTGCGACTCCGACGATCATTCGCGGTGGTATCGGCGAGTTCCGGAGCACGGTGAGCTCGAACCTGTTCTCACAGGCCGCCTCGGCGACCGGACTCGCCAACAGTGAGACGCAGCTCGTCTGCACGGGCGATGCTGTCCCACAGCCGGACTGGGAAAACTTCCTGTTCAACCCATCGTCCATTCCCACGACCTGTGTCGACGGGGGAAGTACGTTTGTGCCCGCCGCCAGGCCCGCGGTTACGCTTTTCGATCGCGGCTTCGAGGCCCCACGCTCATGGCGCGCTTCGTTAGGCGCGCAGCGACGCATCTTCGACCGGTACAACTTCACCATCGACGCGAGTTACACCCGCGGCATCGCCCAGACCGGATACACGGACCTCAACCTGAACACGACGCCACAGTTCACCCTCACAAACGAGGGAAACCGGCCTGTGTTCGTGCCGGCGTCGACGATCGTGCCGGCGAGCGGCGTGACGAACGTGCTGGCATCACGAGTCGACCCGGCGTTCGCGCAGGTCTTCTCCGTCGGGTCCGACCTCACGTCGACCGCGAAGCAGCTCACCATGTCGCTGCAGGGGCTGACGACGCGCGGCGCCATCTTCAACGTCGGGTACACGTTAGGCTGGGCGGAAGACCAGTCGTCGGGCGGGTCGTTCGGCGGACTGGGCGGCGGGTTCGGGCGTGGCGGAGGCGCCGGCGGCGGCGGCGGCAGTTTCGGCGCGGCCACGACAGCCGGGAATCCCAACATTCGCGAGCGGGCGGTGAGCTCGTTCGACCGCCGGCACTCGATTACCGGCTCACTCACCTGGCCGATCAATCTCGGCCTCGAAGTCACCGCGACGGGTCGGGTGGCATCCGGTGCGCCATTCACTCCGCTGGTCGGCTCCGACATCAACGGCGACGGTTCGCGCAACGATCGCGCGTTCATCTTCGACGCATCGTCTCCGACGACGGATCCGGCGGTGGGCGCGGCCATGGAGAAGCTGATCGCCAATGCGCCATCGGCGATTCGCGAGTGCCTGACGAGTCAGATGGGCAGCGCGGCCGGGCGCAACTCGTGTCGTGGCGTCTGGCAGCCGAGCCTCGAGCTGCAGATGAACTGGCGGCCGCAGGTGTTCGGGCTGAATCGCCGGCTCATGGTGTCGCTCAACACGCAGAACCTGCTCGGCGGGCTCGATGAGTTGTTCCACGGCCAGAACAACCTGCATGGATGGGGCGCGATCCGGTCGCAGGACAACACGTTGCTGTATGCGCGCGGCTTCGACCCTGTCGCGAACAAGTATCTCTACGAAGTGAACGAGCGATTCGGCGCATCCCGCCAGGGCGCCAACGGCATCAGCATCCCGTTCCAGATCGGAGTGAACGCACGACTCATGCTCGGACCCGATCGCGCGCGCGATGCTATCGATGCAGTGCGTGGCGCGGCGTTCGGTGGCCGCGGTGGTAGAGGTGGTGGCGCGGGCGGAGCGGGTGGCACCGGACTGGCCGGCATGGCGACCGCGCTCGCGAACTTCAATCCGGTGATGCAGATCCTGAACTTGCGCGACACGCTGAAGCTGTCGACCGACCAGGTGGCAAAGCTGCAGGTGGTCTCAGACTCGCTGAACACGAAGAACCTGGAGATGGCGCAGGTCGTGATGAAGGACGTCGAAAGCGCCGGCGCGAATCCGGACATGGCTGCGCTCAACGCTCGGCTGCGACCGGTACTCGAGAAGGTGCAGGCGAATCAGCAGTCGGCGCTGCGTCAGGCACAAGCGATTCTGAACGCCGAACAGTGGCGGCAGCTTCCCCCGCGAATCCGAAACGGGCGCGCGGGCGGACCTGGGAGACCGCCAGGTGGCTGATTCGTTCAGTGACGCGTCGGCGTTTTGACACGATCTGGCTCGATACAGCAGACGTCGCGAGAGAATTCCATAGGCGGTGAGCGTTGAAATCGCGGAAGGCTGGTCTTACTGCGTCGATTGACCGAGAATGGCCGAGAATAAATCCAGGTTCACCGACGGCAGCGTCGACGACTACATCGCCTCACGAGCGAATACGCAACAGGAGCAGGACTGCCGCGAGTTGATGGCGCTGTTCAAGAAGATCACGCGCGACAAACCGCGGATGTGGGGACCGAGCATTGTCGGGTACGGCTCCTACAAGTATACGAACAACAGTGGACGACCGGCCGAGGTCCCCATCGCGTGCTTCGCGATCCGCGGCCGAGACATCGTTGTCTACCTGTACGCCGAGGGACCGAAGCAGAAATCCCTGCTGTCGAAGGTCGGTAAGCACAAGATGGGCAAGTCATGCCTGTACTTCAGACAACTCGCTGATCTCGACACGTCGGTGCTCGAAAAGCTTGTCGTCGGTTCACTCGCGGAGTTCAAGAGTCGTTATCAGTAGCTCGTGGCGTCTAAGCCGCAGCCGACACGGCGAGCGATAAACCATCGAGCTCGGCCGAGGCCAATCGAGAAAGCGGATGGTTCACCTAACGGTTCTTCGGACACGCTGATATATCTGGCGAGCCAAACAAGGGGCTCGAGATGACTTCACGAATTCGAAGAATCCGGCGCGCGTTGACCCCCACGCTGGGGTCCGTCTTCATCGCGGGCACAGCGTGCACGGACTCACCAGCCGGTCCTTCAGTCCCTCCGGGCCCCATCGCTGACGCCAGAGCATCCGACGGCGCACCGATGTCTGCGAACGCATCGCAGGGTTTGCGGCTCGTGTATCATGCCACGTTCGGGAATGGCTCGCTCGACAGCGGCGTTGATCCGCTCGGACTTGGCCCGATGAAACCAGGTGACGCGCAGATTGCGAACAGCAGTCCGACCTGGACGGTGGAGCAAGGAGGGATCACTCTTGGTGTCACGAGGCCCACGGTGACCGTTACTGGGCCCGTCTCTGCGGGATTGTTTGTAACGCCCGCGGACTTCGATCAGGGATCGGTGCTCGGGCTGCGTGCAACGTTCGTTGCCCCGGCTGGACCACACGAAACGGGCACACAATTCGCCGTCACTCTGGGAGCGCGTACCGGCGGCGAAGACGATCTCTTCGCCGAAACCCGAAACGCCGTCACCTTCCAGGTACGCGCGAATGGCGCCCGGTTGAATGTCGTTGGGGCCAGCCCGCCCGTAAATCTTCCGAACATGCCCCAGAAGGCTTACGAGGCGATTTTCGATCCCGTTCATCCTCATTCATTCACTCTGGAGTTCGTGATAGACCGAGTGTCGGGCGCCGGAGAGGCCACGCTGATAGCAAAGCACTGGGTACAGTCGGTTCCCTTTCAGCCTTCGGCGTTCAAGGCACTTTCAGGGCCTAACATCACCGCGGTTGGCGTATCGATCGCGCTCTCGAGCGGCTCTGGCGAAACCGCATCGGTTCGCGTTACCGACTTCCAGATTTTTGCGGTCAGGCGCGCTCGAACACAACCGTAACGGCTGCGGCAATGACGCTCGGTCTCAGCGTCGTTTGCGTGGGATGCAGAGCGGCTCTGGACCGGAGTCGCGACAGGTAAGGCGATGGCAACGAGTGCAAAAAGGCAAGTGGATGTGCCTAAAGCTACGTATGCCCCCAGGCGTGAGTTTCCAGCGCTGGAACCTTGGCGAGAGGAGACCTTCGGGACTACCTCAGCAATCAGCGATTCTTTGTGCCGGAGGTATCCGCAGCTATTTCCTTGGTGATTCCTGATCCCCTGCGTGCTGATTGCTGCTTGCTGCTGCTACATGCTTCGTGCTTGAGCCGCGTGCACCAGCACCAGCACCAGCACGCGGCATGAGCAGCAGCAATCAGCAATCAGGACGCAGCCTAGCTTGCTCTACCGGCGCCCTGGCGTACGGGAGTTCGGCGCTCGCGATCGGAGAGGCGCTCTGTGCGGCGGGCGACGTGGACGTGTCCCACACCGTCGTCGACCCGTTTCAGGCGCATTCCTTTTACAACGCTGGCTGGGACGCCCTCGCCGACGCGGGGGCTCGTCACGCACACCAGGTTGATCGCGGAGCGATCCTCCATCGCACTGGCTCGACTCACGCACACCGGTGTCGTCGTCGATGCAGCCTTTGTCGACGGCAGCCACCGCTTTCATGAGGTCTTCGTCGATCTCTATTTCCTCCGGACACTGGTCCGCCCCGGCGGTCTGATCGTGCTCGATGACACGGAGTGGCCATCAGTCGCTACGGCGCTGAGATATTATGACCGTAATCTCGGATGGACACTCGTGCCCATCGCGGGACGACTCACGGCGCGCCAACTTCCCCTGGAACCGCGGGAGCCCGACTTCGCCGACTTTCGCCCGCTTAGCATTTGCCGATCGCCTAACTACGCCCGTTCGGTGGCGCGACCACAGGATACGTGACCGCACATGAGAGACTTCAAGATCTCGGCGGACATCAACGCAACGCCGCAGCGCGTTTGGGAAGTGCTCTCCGACGGTGAGCGGTGGGCCGAGTGGACTCCGTCGGTCACCAGCGTCGAGATACTCGACAAGCCGCTCCGCGTCGGCAGCCATGCGATGATCCGCCAGCCGGAGCTACCGCCCGCAAAGTTCAAGATCACCGCGCTCGATCCGGGCCGGAGCTTTACGTGGGCGAGCGGCATTCCTGGCATCGTCTATGTGCACGCGCACCACAGCGTTGAACCCGCACCTAACGGCTCAAGGGCGACACTACGGCTGCGCTTCGACGGCCTGCTCGGTGGCGTGATTGGCAGGAAGATGGCCGACCTCAACAACCGGTACCTCGCGATGGAAATCGCCGGCTTGAAGCGCGCCAGCGAGGACGGTATTCGCGCGCCGGACGTTCCGCTCGATCAATGGCACGCGGAAGCAATGCGCAGAGTATCGCCGTGATCTTCGCATTGCACCAGGCTGGCGATGGCGGTTATTCGTCCTTGGTGATTCCTGATCCCCTGCGTGCTGCTTGCTGCTGCTACATGCTTCGTGCTTGAGCTTGAGCCGCGTGCACCAGCACCAGCACGCGGCATGAGCAGCAGCAATCAGCAATCAGGACGCAGCCTAGCTTGCTCTACCGGCGCCCTGTTCCCGACGTATCGGCCGCGATTTCGAGCACATTCAGCTTCGCCCCGATCTTGAGGGGCAAGCTCCACTGCGCCTCGCCGGTGGTGGTCCGGAAGCTCACGCTGGACCCGGCCGGCACGTCGCAGGCGACGAACTCACCGCGCCAGTCGGTCAGGGCGCGCACGCCGCCGGGCTTCCCGATCGGAGCACCTAACGAATCGACCGGCGGCGTCCAGCGCGCCTCGACCCGGTAGTTCGCCGCGGACTTCCCGCTGTGTTCCTCGCGCAGCACCACGAACAGCGGTGCGTGGCCCGGTTCGATGTTCGGGCACAACTCAGCCGAGATTGCCTCGGGCGCCGGAATGTCGAGTGTGATGCGCGCCATGTCGCCCGGGGCGAGCGTGAGCTGTCCGTGCTGGACGAAGCCGCCCCGTTCCGCCGGTCCCGGGCGCATGACGCGTGCTTCGTACGTGCCGGGCAACACATCCTGGATCAGGAACAGCCCGGTCGAATCGGTCACGAATCGCTGCCCTGAGCCGACCAGTTCCACCGACGCCGCATCCACCGGGGCGGACGCCTGGCGCACCAATCCCGTGAGCGTCGCAAACTGCCTGACGCGGGCCGAGTCGGCGAGCACAAACCCCCCGCCGATACGCAGGGTTGTGCCGGCCCGGATCGCGCGATCCGGGGCAGCGGCGATGCCCGTGCGCTGGGGGCCGACGGCGCGTTTGGTCTCGAAGGGGTGCTGCAATAACCAGCGATCGTCGATCAGCACGCCGTTAGGCAGGCGAGTGAACCCGAGACGGCCACCGGCGGCCGGTCCGCGCAGCTTCAATCCCGTGTACGTGAACTCCAGCGCACGCAGCTCGCGGCTGTCCACGTCGAGCCAAAGCAGTCCCTGCACATCCGCGCGTCGCTCGTTCAGGGGACGGAAACTCAGGCCGACGAGCGTCTGCCCGGCGCTGTCCCGCCGCACGAGGTTGAAGCAATGGCCGACGAGGAATTCGGGGGAGATGATGGTCGCCGCGTCCAGTCCGTGGAAGATCACTTCGCCCCCGAGCGTCGCCTGCCAGAATCCGAGCCTGGTGAGCTCCGCCGCCGGCGCGGTGCGGAAGGGGCTCTCGTCAAGCACCGATGCGACGCCCCGATCTTCGTCCATAACGAGTCCCGTGGCCACGTCGATCTCGCGCGTGTACACGAACACTTCGGCGCGGACGAGCCGCTGTTCGCGCGCCAGTTGCGCGGCGGCCAACGCGGCCCAGACATCGTCCCATACTTCTGAAGTGACCGCGTCGAATTCACCGGCACGGCGGCAGGCGGACTTCGCTTCCACGCGAAGGGTGGCGAGCCGTGTCGCGACCTGTCGCAACACCAGCTTCTCGACAACCGTCTCGCCGGCGGCGACGGGACGGCCTGAGGTGCGTCGCGGCGAATAGCCGATCGCGCGGGCCTCGATAATCCAGGTGCCCGCCGAAGGGGCTCTCATGGCAAAAGAGCCATCCATATCGGTGAGCACGCGGCGATCAACCGGATTCCCACGTGCATCGAGCAGCGTGACGACCGCGCCTCGCAACGGCACACCGGCGCCTTCGGCGTTGACCGTGCCGCGAATGACCTGGCCGCGCGCGGCTGGCGCGGCGAGCATCAACAAAGCCAGCGAGGTCGCGAACCGGCTGCGACGGAGGGGACCAAAACAGACGATGCAGGACACGGGAACTCCGGAGTGAAGCACTTCGACGTTAGGACCACAGGAACAAACGGTCAAGCAACGTCGCGCGTCCCCACACCGGACCTCCCCGAACCCGGCCCCTTGCTACGAGTCCCGCAGTGCAATCACCGGGTCAACACGCGACGCCCTCCACGCTGGGAGTGCGCACGCCAGCAGCGCCGCCGCACCCAACGAGGAGATGACAACCGCCAGCACAAATGGATCAGACGCCGCTATGCCAAACAGCAGCGTCGAGATAATCCGTGTCGAGCCCCATGTCGCGAACAGGCCAATGACGAGACCGAGTCCGGTCACGAACATCCCCTGCCGCACCACCAGTCCCAGGATGCGGCCGCGAGGTGCACCCAGGGCGGTACGGACCCCGATCTCTCGAGTCCGTTCCACGACCGTGGCCGCCAGCACCCCATACAGCCCGGCGGTCGCCAGAACGAGGGCAACGCCGGCAAAGGCGGCGAAGAGTGCCAAGGCAAATCGGCGATCGGCCGTTGAGTTGTCCATCAGGCGATCGAGCGTTGCGACGCGGGAAATGGCGATTCCCGGAACGGTGCCCTGGACGGCGCTCCTGATCGGCGCGATGGCGGATTCAGGACGCCCGGTCGTGTGGACCACCAGCGTCATGCCACCCTCTTCACCCCATTGCGACGACGGGAGGTACACCTGCATTTCACGCTCGGCGTCGAGGCTCTGATGCAGCGTGTTGCCGACAATGCCAACGACGGTCGAATACGGCCTGCTCCCGCCAACCTGCAGGCGCTTTCCGATCGCATTGCCGTCGGGGTAGAGCTGTCGCGCGGCAGTCTCGTTGAGCAGCACAACCTCCGGTGCGCCGATCCTGTCTGCGTCGGTGAACAGGCGCCCCGCCTTCAGCGGGATCCCCATCGCGTCGAAATATCCGGGTGTCACCGCATACCGCTGCGCGGAAGGATCCTCCGCGGGATTGCCGGCGCGTTCCTCGAGGTGCAAACCGTATCCATCGTAGTTTCCGCCTAACGGGATCTGGGACGCAAGTGCGGCCGAGGTCACGCCGGGTACGGCGCGCACCGCATCGAGTACACCTCGCCAGGCCCGTTCCGCCGTGCCGCTGTCGTTGAATGCCGGGCCTGAAAGGTCGAGTTGCATCGTCAGTCGCTCACGGGTCTCAAAGCCGGCGTCGACGCCGAGCAGTCGAGTCACGCTGCCCAGCAGCAACGACGTTCCGGAGACCAGCATGACGGCGAGTGCCACCTCGGCGGCGACCAGCGCCTGGCGCAATCGATGGCGCCCGGCACCAACGACCGAACGCGTGCCGGCGCGAATGCTGTCATGCAGGCCGGACCTCAGCAGACCGTACGCCGGCAGGATGCTCGCCGCCAACCCGGTGAAGAGCGCGAGCCCGAACGAGAACAGGATCGCACCTCCATCGATACGAACCTGATCGAGCCGCGGCAGGGCTTCCGGCGCGAGGGTGACGACCACGTTTGTTCCTGCAACCGCGAGCAGGCTGCCCACGACTCCCGCCGCGAGGGAGAGCAGCAATCCTTCCGCAAGAAGCAATGCCGTGAGTTGCTTTTGAGACGCGCCAAGGGCGACCCGCAACGCAAACTCGCCTTCGCGACGCAATGCACGACTCAGGAGCAGGTTTGCCGCGTTGAAACATGCGATCAGCGCAACAAGTCCAACCGCGGCCAGCAGTGCAAGCAGCGCCGGCCGGGTTTTCCTGACCACGAACTCGTGAACGGACACGAGCACGGTGCCGGTGCTGCCGTACTCGTTAGGGAACTGCTCTTTCAGCCGCTGGTGCACCAGGTCGAGCTTTTGTCTCGCCATGTCCGGGGACACTCCGTCACGAAGGCGGCCCAGCATGCGCAGGTGTCGGCAGGAGCGACACGCGTACGACAGGGTGGCGTCGTATCCGAGTGGACCCCACAGCTCGGCACCAGGCGCGACGAGACTTTCGAACGTCGGTGGCATCACGCCCGCGACACGATACGACAGTCCATTCACCTGAATCTCACGCCCGACGAGCGAGCTGTCCGAGCCGAACCGGCTTCGCCAGAGGTTGTAGCTCAGGACGACAACGCGATTTGCACCGCGCTTGTCCTCTTCGGGCAGGAAACCGCGCCCCAACATCGGCTTGACGCCGAGTACGTCGAAGAATTGCCAGGTGACCCGCTGGCCGGCGAGACGTGTGGTCTCGGACCCGTTGCTCAGCGTCGGCGTCCAGTAGCTCATCGCTGCCGCCGATTCAAAGACGCTATCGCGCGACAGATCCTCGAAGGTGAAATACCCGACGTTGCTTTCACTGCCGTCGGTATCGCGCTCCCAAACCAGCGCGACCCGTTCACTTTGCGGATACGGAGGTGCGCCAAATAACGCGGCTCGCGCGACGGAATACACCGAGGTCGTTGCGCCAATGCCGAGTCCGAGCGTGAAAACGACGAGCGCGGCCAACGCCGGTGCACGCACGAGAGACCGCAGCGCAACGCGCGCCGAATTGAAGAACGACACTGAAGCCTCCTGGGAAAAGTCCGGGCCAACGTCGGGAGCGGCCGGCCACCGGGCGACCAGGGCCTGCACCGTCTCCCGCCAGAACCAGCGACGCGCGTGTGGAGCGCCAGCGCGAGAAACCTCTTCGGCGAATGCTTCCAGCAAGTCGCCGATGAAGTACTCGCGGTCCGGCTCCGGCACTCGCCAGGCAAGGATGCGCAGGGCGAGCCACGGCGGACGGATGGAATGATGGCTCATCGCAACTCCAACCCGGGCGTCAGGCCGCGGGTCATGCTTCGCAGCGCATCGATCGATGTTATGAGCTCACGGCGGCCGGCGGCGAGCAGCCGGTAGTATTTTTTCCGTCGTCCGCCGCGTTGTGGAGTGGGTTCGCCGAGTCGCGTGGCGACGAGCCGCTTTCCCTCGAGCCGAAGCAGCGTGGTATAGACGGCGCCGAGCGCCACGCTCCGACCGGTGCGCTTCTCGATCTCGTCCCGTATGCCGACGCCGTACGCTTCGGGCTCCAGCCGCATGAGCGCCAGGAGCACGAGCTGCTCGAACTCCCCGAGGCCGTGATTCATCATTTCTCCGACTATGTCGAAGAAATAGACAACACCGGTAAGGAAAGGGTTTGACCGGTCTAGCGCGGTTGGAGTTCGGCCGCGAGCGCGCGTCCGGCTGTCACAACCAGTTCGGGGACTGCCTCGACGTCCGCCAGCTCGGTGTTGAAGTTGACGATGCAGGCGCGGAGCACATACGAGCCGTTGATGACTGCGTTCGAAACGAAGATATCTCCTTCAGATTGCAGCTTCGTCACCAGCCCCGTGTTGAGCTCGTTCAGGTACTGTTCGCGGTCTGCGCCGGTGAGGGTCAGGTCGGACGGTACGAACCGGAAGGTGGCAATGCTCAATCCCAGCGTGAACGCCTCGAGCTCCGGATGCTTCTCGACGGCGCGGTACATCGCCCTGGCGAATGCGATGTCATCCCTGATCATGTGGATGTAGCCCTCGCGTCCCGCCTGCTGCAGCGCGAGCCAGACTTTCAGTGCGCGGAAGCCCCGCGAATTCTGGGGGCCGAGCTCGTGGAAATTGGTCGGCACTTCGCCGTCGCCGCCGTCGCTGAAGTGGTAGTAGGCGGGATGGAAGCTGTACGCGTCCGCGAGGTGGGTCGCGTCCCGCACCAGCGTGCAGCCGGCTTCGATGGGTGCATACAGCCACTTGTGCGGATCGACCGCGACCGAGTCCGCCAGTGACAGGGCCTTGAGGTCAGCCGGCGCTTCGGGCAGCACGGCGGCAGGAGCGCCGTACGCGCCATCGACGTGGAACCAGACATTGTGCCGTTTGCACACCGCCGCCACGTCGCCTAACGGGTCGATCGCGCCGGTGCTGACCGATCCTGCCGTTCCGATCACGATGAACGGCGCGTGACCGGCGTCGCGGTCGGCGATGATGGCCCGCTCGAGCGCGTCGACGTTCATCCGCTGCTGGTCGTCGGTCTCGATCCAGCGGATGGCGTTCAGTCCCAGGCCAAACAGGTCGGTCGCTTTCTGGATCCAGGTATGGGTCTCGCGTGAGGCGTAGGCGGTGAGCTGCGCCGATCCGCCCCGTAACCCTTCCGTGCGCACGTCCCAGGGAGCGCGGGCCCGTCGCGCGGCGAGAAACGCCACCATGTTCGCCATGTTCCCGCCGCTCACCATGATCCCGCCGCAGTCGGCCGGGAACCCGATGAACTCGGCGATCCAGCGCACCGTCTGTTTTTCGATCTCGGTGGCGACCGGGGACAGGACGTATGCCCCGACATTCGGGTTCACGGTGGCGGCCAGCAGGTCGCCCAGCATGCCTAACGGGGCAGGCGAGCCGGTGATGTAGCCCCAGAACTTTGGATGGAGGTTGAAGAGCGAGTGGGTCAACAACAGCTCGGATGTCCATTCGAGCAGGGTTCCGGGATCCACACCCTTCTCGGGTAAGCTTCCCTGCATGATCAACTCGCGAATGTCACCCGGTGCATCACCTGGCGTGATCGGATTCCCGGCGACGTCTTCAAGATGGGTCGCAATCCGCTCGACCAGGGCGTGACCGAGTCGCCGGAACTCGTCAGGCGGGAGGTCGAGTGGGGCGTTTCTGGGCATAGGGTATGGGGCATGGGGCATGGGGCATGGGGAGCGGCGGGGTCCATGCCCCATGCCCCGTGCCCCGTGCCCTACTGAGTGATGCCTCGTACGGTTGGATAGCGGATTCCCAGCTGTTCGAGGTACGTCTTGTACTTCGTCGGATCGTAGTAGTACTTCCGCATCTCATCGCGATACTTCGCCATGATGTCCGCGTTGAGCCAGATCGCGGGTTGGTCGACCGGACGGATGAACGGGATGTACTTCCGGTCCTTCGTCTGCACATTGCGGAAGTAATCCCACGCATCGGCGATGACTTTCGGCGTGAGGAACATGTCGAGCAGCGTGAGCGCCTGGACCTTGGCGCCCTGCAGTGTGCCCTTGTGGGCGATCGGCGTGGCCATTGCGATCGCGTTCGCCCAGTTGTGCCCCGGGCCGCCCGGGATGTTGGCTGGATAACGCAGCGTCACCGTCGGCACCACCCATGACACGTCGCCGATGTCGTCGGATCCGCCGCCCGTCCGCACCGCGTTGAGGTTTGGCGGCCGCGCGTCGTTCGCCGTGGTATCGAGGCCCGTTTCACGAACGCCCAACTCACGCTGCAGCGCCCGGGCGAGCGTCAGGTCGTTGTTGTCCCACTTCGGCATGCCGACGCGTACGATGTTCTTCCCCATCGTCTCGGCGATCGACTTGCTGAAGTGCTGGTCCATCGCCGAGCCGATGATCATCACGGTGTCGACCTTCGTGTCGGTCATCAGCGCGGCACCCTCGGCCATCTTCCGGGCCGCCTCGAACATTGGCAGCGTCCGTTCGTAGTCGAGGTGGCGAAAGTAGAACCAGATCGACGCCGTCTGCGGTACGACGTTAGGCTGGTCGCCGCCGTCCGGTATGACGTAGTGTGAACGCTGCGGCAGCTCGAGGTGCTCGCGCTTCATTTCCCACGCGTTTGCCATGAGGAGCACGGCGTCGAGCGCGGACTTGCCGCGCCATGGTGCGCCGGCCGAATGCGCGGTCTGCCCGCGAAAGCGGAATTCCGCCGAGATGAGCGCGTTCGCGCCCTGCGGTCCCCACGAGACGCCAAGGTCACTCGATACGTGCGTGAAGATCGTGGCGTCGACGTCCTTGAAAATGCCGGCGCGGACGAGGAACGCCTTTGTGCCGAGTTGCTCTTCGGCGACACCAGGCCACAACACGAGCGTTCCTGCGATCCGCTCGCGTTCCATGATCTGCTTGACCACGATCGCGGCCGCGATGTTTACGGCCTGGCCCGAGTTGTGTCCCTCGCCGTGTCCCGGCGCGAACGGCACCTGTGCCTCGCGATAACCAACAGCGGGCTTCTGGTTCGCCTGGGGAATTCCGTCGATGTCGGAGCCGAGCGAGATGACAGGTTTACCGGAGCCCCATCTCGCGACCCATGCCGTCGGAATTCCGGCCACACCACGCTCGACCTTGAAGCCGTTCTGCTCGAGGATCCCGGTCAGGTATTTCGAGCTTTCAAATTCCTGAAAGCCGAGCTCGCCGAATGAGAACAGCATGTCGACGATTTCCTGAACCATCTTGGCCTTTCCTTCGACGGCCGTCAGGGCCTCGGCTTTCAACTTTTCGAGACGGGGATCGGCCTGTCCCACAGTCTGGGCGGTAGACCCGCGGATTGGAGTTGCGAGAAGGGCGAGGGCTAAGAGGTGGCGCGCTCTCATGCTGGGCTCCTGACGGTGGCGGACGGTAGACTCAAAATCTGCCTCCTGTACCGCGCGATGCCAGTCGTAATCAGGCCCTTCATGACGGTGAACATTCGAACCGAGACATAGCATCCGTGCTCGCAGGGCGCATGAACGTAATTGCAGGCTCCCGCTGCGGATAATGCTGAACGTCAAAAGCTTTTAACCACTGGGGCCACAGGGGACACAGAGATGTTTTGGACCGTCAATTCGCCATTCTTTTGATTCCTTGACGAAGATGGGGGACGTTGAAGTTGATCAAGAGACCGACTCGGCGTCGACTCAGCTTCAGGTATGCCAGCAACTGTGCCTGATGAAGGGGCAGGAGCTTTGCGACTGACTTCAGTTCTACGATCACGAGATCTTCCACGATCAGATCAACTCGATAGCCGGCTTCGATTCTCAGATCGCCATACATATATGATGGGTAGCGCCTGTTCGTGCTCGACGCGCAATCCCCTGACGTGCAGTTCATGGCGCATGCACAACTGATTTGTGCTTTCGAACAGCCCCGGCCCCAGAGCGGTGTGTACTTTCATGGCGGCACTCACGATCTCGCCCGTGATGTCGTTGATTTCCATACTGGAGGGTTCGACATTCCCGTCATCTGACCGTCACAAGGACAACGTCTGTGTCCCTGTGTCCCCTGTGTCCCCTGTGGTTAATGCTTTGGCAGTACGGACTTGATCCGCCTTGGAGGACAGAGATGCCTCGCTTGCTTGCAGCCGTCAGCCTGCTGTTTGTTGCTTCGGGCGCCGGCGCACAAACCGTCCGCGAGAACATTGCCGTTCCCAACAACGGCCCCACGACAATTCCACTCGGCACCACGCGCGGTGAGCGAGTCAACCGGCTGATCATTCGCGGTGCCACGGTGCTCTCGGGACGCGGTACACCAGGTACCAACCGCGCCATGCCGCCGGAAGGCCCCGTCGACATCGTGATCGAAAACGGTGTCATCACCGACATGATCCCGATGGATGCCGTCAACGCCGCCGGCTACCGCAACGCGCCGCGCGCGACGGGAGACAGGATCATCGACGCCACGGGCCAATACGTCATGCCCGGCCTGGTCGAGATGCACGCTCACCTGCCCGCGCCTAACGGCGACCTCGGCGCAAAGGCGCTCGACCTTGTCTACCGTATCTATCTCGGTCATGGAGTCACCACAGTCCGCGACGCCGGCACGGGGGCGGGGATGGCGCGGATGGCCGAGCAACGCAAGCTGATCGAGGGGAACCAGGTCGTCGGGCCGCGCCTCGTGCTTTGCCTGCGCTGGCCGCAACCGTTGCGCGAGTGGGAGATCGGGAACACGCCGGACAAGGCCCGGACGATGGTGCGGGAGTTCAAGCAGGCCGGTGCCAACTGCATCAAGGTCTCGAAGAGTCCCGGCCACTACCCCGAGGTGATGGAAGCGATTGCCGACGAGGGGAAGAAGCTCGGCATGTTCACCATGGTCGACCTGAAGGTGTCGGAGAGCGATGCCCGCATCGCGTCGAGCGCCGGCGTCCGCAGCATCGAGCACTGGTACGGGATTCCCGACGCCGCGTTAGGCGGCTCGCAGAACTTTCCGACGGATTACAACTACTGGGATGAGCTCGATCGTTTTCGCCATGCCGGCATGCTCTGGTCCGAAGCTGACAGGAATCCCGAAAAGCTCAGCGCCGTCATCGACCTGATGATCAGGAACGGCACGAACTGGAATCCGACCATGACGGTGTATGAGGACAACCGCGACTGGTGGCGTCGCGCGGGTCTTCCAGTGAAGGAGACCTTCATGCACCCGAGTCAGATCGCGGCCGGCCCGGACACCAGCGTCCACGGCTCCTTCAAGCGCGAGTGGAAAACCTCGGACGAGATCAACTGGAAGAAGAACTTCGGCATCTGGATGAAATGGGTGAAAACGTTCCACGAGCGTGGCGGATTACTCACCGCGGGAAGCGACGAAGGGGAGATCGGAGGCATCGCCCTCATCCGCGAGCTGGAACTGATGCAGGAGGCCGGAATTCATCCGATCGACGTCATCAAGGTGGCGACGACCAATGCGACGCAGGCACTCGGCATGGCGGAACAGTGTGGAGTGCGCGTCGGCTGCCGGGCCGACCTCGCCGTCGTGAACGGAAACCCGATCGACAATTTCAAGGTGATGTACGGCCGCGGCTACGGATTCTACGGCGTTGTGCCGCGTCACGAGCAATGGAAGCACGGTGGGGTGGCCTGGACCATCCGCGACGGCATCGTGTTCGACGCGCAGGCGCTGTTGCGTGAAGCGGAGTGGTATATCGAGCAGGAGAAAACGCGGTTGAGAGGAAAAGCAGCAATGGGGTCAGACTCGATTGATCAAGCCGTGCAGCAACGTTAACGCCAAGCCCGATCAATCGAATCTGACCCCATTGCCCAAAACGCCCACACATGAGCAATGAACTGATCCTGGTCGCCGGCGCCACCGGAGCTCTCGGCGGCGTCATCGTCAGGCGGTTGCGTGAGGAAGGACGCAACGTCCGCGCGGTGTCGCGTCAGGCGGCGAAGCTCGAAGCGGCGAAGAAGCTTGGCGCCGAGACGGCGGTCGCGGACATGCTCGATCGCGCTGCCATGGATCGCGTCTGCGCAGGTGTCACGGAAATCGTGACGACCGCCAACAACATCCTCGGCAAGGGTGACACCAGTCCGCTACGGATCGACGAGGCCATGTACCGCACGTTAGGCGCCGCCGCGAAGGCGGCCGGCGTTCGGCGGTGGATTCACGTGTCCGCTCGCGACATCACCGCCGACAGTCCGGTCGACTTTTTCCGGGTCAAGGTGCGCGTCGAGAACATCGTGAAGGAGAGTGGCGTGCCGTGGGTCGCGATCCGGCCCAGCGCGTATATGGACATCTGGACCGGCGTGCTGTTCGGGAACGCCGATACGCCCGCGCCCGTCGCCACCATATTCGGGAAGGGCAACCTGGTCTGTAACTTCATCGCGATCGAGGACGTGGCGTCGTTCGTGCTCGCCGTGCTCCGCGACCAGCGCGTACAGAACGAGGTGATCGACATCGGGGGACCGAGCGAGGTGACGCTGGTGCAGTTCTCGGTTCCCATCCAGCGCGCCCTGGGCGTCCCGGAGAAGCGCCGGCATATCCCGGCACCGGTGCTCAACGTTGCCCGGCACGTGGTACGGCCATTCAATGAAGTCGCCGCCCGCCTGGCGTCGATGGGCTACTGGATGACGATCACCAATCGCCCGTTCCCGGAGTGGCGCCAGTCTGCGTCGCGCTTTGGAATCGAGCCCATGACGGTTGAGCAATTCGCGCGGCGGTATGCCGCGCACTAACGGCGCCTAACGCGACTCGCTCGTCAGGACCGATGGCGTCCCGGGTACGATCGGAACGACACCGCGTGAACGGTGGAATAGCTCGGACACCAGGACCATCAGCGCCTTCGGGTCGACCGGCTTCACCAGGTGGTGATCAAACCCGGCCTCTCGCGACTTGCGACGATCCTGCTCCTGGCCCCATCCCGTCAATGCGATCAGGACGACGCTGCTGCCCCACGGTTCGCTGCGGATGAGGCGCGCCGCCTCATATCCGTTCTGCAAGGGAAGGCCGACATCGAGCAGGACGATATCCGGCCGGTACATATGCGCCGCGTGGACGGCCTCCACGCCGTCGTACGCCATGTGCACGTCGTTCCCCATCAAACGAAGCAACGTACTGAGGCTGTCGACAGAATCCTTGTTGTCGTCGACCACGAGCATCCGGAATCGCGACGTGGGCAAGTCGTCCTTCATTCCGATCGCGCGGACCGAGGCCTCGACCTCAGGAGCAATGGGAATGCGTAGCTCGAACGTGCTGCCGAGCCCTGGTCCGGGGCTGTGTCCGGTGATCGTCCCGCCGTGCATCTCGACGAGTTGTTTCGACAACGCCAGTCCCACGCCAAGCCCACCGCGCCCCCGCTCGTGGGCACGGTCCACCTGTACGAACATGTCGAATACGCGATTCAGCATCGCCGCGGGTATACCGATCCCTTCGTCGGTCACCCTCACCACGGCCTGCTCGGCTTCCCGTCGAACGTCAACGTGAATGTGACCCTTCTTGTCGCTGTACCGTGACGCGTTGTTGAGCAGGTTCGAAATCACCTGCGCCAGCCGCGTCACGTCCGCGAGCAGCACAATGGGCTCGTCAGGCACTTTCACTTCGAGTGTGTGACCGCCTGAATCGATCAGCGGACGACTCGATTCGATCGCCGCCTCGACGATCGCCGACAAACTCGCCGGCTCACGGCGCAGCTCCAGCCGATTCTGCGTGATACGCGAGATATCAAGCAGGTCATCGACGAGTCGCGTCAGGGCTCGCGTCTGCCGGTCGATGACCTCGGCCGGGCCGCGCTTGTCCACGGGGAGCTGGCTCTTCATGCGCAGCAGTTCGACCGCATTCCGGATCGGCGCCAGTGGATTGCGCAGCTCATGCGCGAGCGTTGCGAGGAAGTCGTTCTTGCGGCGGTCGGCCTCCTGCAGCGTATGCTCGTCCCGCTTGCGATCGGTGATATCGAAGGTGACACCGATTCGGCGAGGCAGTCCGTGCTCGACCGGGATTGTCCGGCCGCTGACGAGCAACCACCGCACGGCATTGTCGGACGGCCTGACGATCCTGAACTCATACGTGTAGTCCTGAGCACCGTCGACGTTGGTCTTGAGCGCCAGATCGATGGCGCGTCGTACCGTGGCGTCGTCTTCCGGAAACGTCAGCAACAGCAGCGTATCAAGTGGAATCGACTGGGTACGTGGCGGAAGGCCGAGCAGCCTGCACTGGACTTCGTCGAGATGACAGACGCGCTTTGCCGCGTCCAGCTCCCAGGTGCCCATGCGGCCGGCGGCCAGCGCAATGCGCAACCGTTCCTCACTGGCCGCGAGCACCGAGTGCGCTTGCACGAGTTCGGCGGTGCGCGCCTCGACGCGCTCCTCGAGCTGCTGGTTGACCTCGCGCAACTCGTTCTCGACGCGCTCGCGTTCGGTCACTTCCTGCTGCAATTGCACGTTGGTCTCGGACAACGCCTGCGACGCGCGATGCAGGTCGGCGAAGATGTTGATCTTCGCGCGAAGGATGTTCGGATCGATCGGCTTCGTGAGGTAATCCACTGCGCCAGCCTGATATCCGGCCAGCACATCCCTTTCATCCATCAGGTGCGCGGTGAGAAAAAGGATGGGGACGTGTCGTGTCCGTCGCCGGCCCTTGATCAGTTTCGCGAGCTCCAGCCCATCCATGCCCGGCATGCGGATGTCGAGCACGATGGCGGCAAAGTCATGTTGCAGGAGCGCCAGAAGCGCTTCGTCGGCAGACTGGGCGGTGATGAGCCGGCAGCCGCTCGGATGGAGGACAGCCTGCAGCGCCTCCAGGTTTCGCACCTGGTCGTCGACCAGCAGAATTTTCACGAGCTCTGCCACGTGCTGCTACTCCTTGCCCGCAACTAACGGTGAAGCCAGACACGTAACAGCGACAGCAGCTGTTCCGTGTTGACTGGCTTGGCGATGTAATCCGAGGCGCCGGCCTCGAGACATTTCTCGCGGTCCCCTTTCATCGCCTTCGCCGTCAATGCCACGATGGGCAGCGTCCGAAAGCGCATATCGCGCCTGATCCGTCGGATCGTTTCGTAGCCATCCATCTCCGGCATCATGATATCCATCAGCACAGCGCTCAGCCCAGGCGTCGAATTGATGATGTCGATCGCCTGCTTTCCATTCGTCGCGCCGAATACCTCCATATCAAGGTTCTCGAGCACGGACGTCAAGGCAAAAATGTTCCTCGCATCGTCGTCAACGACCAGAACCTTACGGTTGCGGAGCACCTCGTTCGACCCATGCAGCCTGTCGATGAGCTTGCGCTTCTCTTCAGGCAGCTTTTCGATGACGCGATGCAGGAACAGGGCGGTCTCGTCGAACAGGCGCTCCGGCGAACGGACGTCCTTCAGCACGATGCTCTTGGCGTAAGACTGCAATCGAAGCTGGTCGTCCTCCGACAGCTCCTTGCCGGTGAACACGACAATAGGGACGTCGGCCATCTTCTCGTGCCCGCGCAACATTTCGAGGAGCTCGAACCCGCTCACGTCAGGCAGGCGAAGATCAACGACGATGCAATCGAATTTCTCGGCGTTGAGCGCGGCCATTGCATCTGCACCCGTTCCGACCGCTTCGATTTCGATGTCGTCGTGCGCGAGCAGATCGACGATACTGTCGCGTTCGATCTGGTTGTCCTCGATCACCAGCAGGCGACGCGTCTGTGGCGCTGCATATTCGCGGATCCTGTCGAGTGCGCCTTCGAGCGCTTCGGTTGTCGCCGGCTTGACCAGGTATGACAGCGCGCCGTGCGACAATCCGTGCTGCCGCTCCTCTTCCACCGACAACATCTGCACGGGGATGTGCCGCGTCGCCGGATCCAGCTTCAGGTTGTTGAGCACCGTCCAGCCCAGCATGTCGGGCAGGAAGACATCGAGCGTGATCGCGGTTGGCTGGTACTCGCGAGCCAGCGCGAGCGCGGTACCGCCGCGATTCGCGACGATTCCCTTGAATCCTTTGTCGCGCGCCAGGCCGAGCAGGACGCGCGAATAATGCGGATCGTCGTCGACGATCAGCAGGACAGTATCGCCCGGCTGGATGTCGTCCCGATCGTCCGGAATGACTTCCTCGCTCTTGACGATGCTGGAGAGCGTGATCGGCGGTGGAGTGTTGACGCGAACGCCCGGCTCAGTGATGGTTCCGGCACCACGAGCCGGGCCCTCGTATGCATCTGGCAGGTACAGCGTAAAGGTGCTGCCTTCACCCGGGCTGCTCGTCAGACGGATCTCACCGCCTAACAGGCCGGCGAGTTCACGGCTGATAGCGAGCCCCAACCCCGTGCCGCCATACTTGCGGCTCGTGCCGGCATCCGCCTGCTGGAATGCCTCGAAGATCAGTTTCTGCTTCTCGGGCGCGATACCGATACCGGTGTCGGCCACGCTGAATGCGACTGCGCGATGTGAATGGCGAAGCACCGAATGATCCGGCGACCAGCCACTGGGCACGTGGCGCACGCTGAGCGACACGTGGCCCTGCGCGGTGAACTTGAACGCGTTCGACAGCAGGTTCTTCAGGATCTGCTGCAGGCGCTTCGGGTCGCTGGTGAACGACGGAGGCAGCGACGGATCGATGTCGATCGTGAATGCCAGGTTCTTCGAATCCGCCTCGTGGCGGAACGTGCGTGCCACGTTCTCCTTGAGTGAGGAGAACAGGATCTCTTCGGCTTCGACCGTTACCGTGCCCGACTCGATCTTGGACAGGTCGAGGATGTCGTTGATCAGCGTCAGCAGGTCGTTACCGGCCGAGTGGATGTTGCCGGCGTAATCGACTTCCTTCGAAGACAGTTTCCCGGATGTATTCTCGCGCAGCTGGTGCGCCAGGATGAGGATGGAGTTGAGTGGCGTCCGCAATTCGTGCGACATGTTCGCCAGGAACTCGGACTTGTACTTCGATGTCAGCGCCAACTCGGCTGCCTTGTCTTCCAGCGCGCGGCGG
>DASRPK010000218.1:0-2495 GCA_035646395.1 Gemmatimonadaceae bacterium
ACCAGCGGATGAACCCTTCAGGCCAGCAGAACGACGCGCTCCATTGCGGGGCGTTCGTGACGGCCTCGTGGTACGTGGTCTGAACCATGTAGGTCTGGTACTTCGGCGTGAGCAGCGCCAGCACGGTCGGTGACTGCGTCATTCCCCAGATCCACTCGGATCCGCGATCGGCCTGTCCGTTGCGCTGGTAGTAACCATCCCAGTCGGGGACAGTCGCTTTCGTGTAGACCGTCGGGCCGCCCTTCGCCTTGGCTGCGGCCATGAGCGCCTCGTAGTGTTCCTGGGCGGTCTTGTACGGATACGGACTGACGATCTGTTCGCGCTTCCAGTCCTCGTCGCAGTTGCCCCACGAGGCGGAGTCCGGTGGCTTCGGCCCGATGCGGCCCGAATCCCACATGGCGTACAACTGCCGCGGGGTGTTGCAGCGGTAATACCGCTTGTCGAGCCAGTTCGCGCGGTCCTTATAAAAGTTCTTGGAGGTGAAGAGGTCTACCGGAAGCGGTGTGACTCCCGGAGGAGGTCCTTGGATGACAACGGGGCCACGTCCGCGTCCGCGCCCCTGCGGCAACTGGCCCACCGCGGGGCCGCCTCGTCCTGCGGGCGCACCCTGTTGCTGCGTGTTTCCACCCTGCTGTGCTGTGTTTCCCTGAGGCGCGGGATTTCCCTGCGCGAAGACGCTCGTCAGGTTGACGTCGGCGACCCATATGACCGCGGCCAGGCCAGCGAAGGCCACCAGGGCCGTGAACCGTCGTGTTTTCATGCAACCTCCGAACCTGCACCGTAACGATCGCCGGATCATACCTCCTGTACAGCGGTTTCTCCTTCTGTTTACAGATATTTAACGAAGGTTCGAGAGAGGCGAAGGGCGCGTGGACGGACCTGGCATCCGCCCACGCGGTGGGGAGCGTAGCGCGGGAGAAGAGCACCCGACCGCGGTACCGCGGGTCGATGTCGGCACCGGATCGTGCCGTTCTCCCGTATGACATTGAGAGTGCAAGGCGTCTGCCCGCAGAACCACGCGAAATCGGGCGGTTTTTGAACTGACGCGTTGAGAATTCGCCTCGCTCGATCCCTTTCTTCGCGATGCGACGGTACCTCGCGGAGGGCAGCTAATAGTCTGCGTGCTGAAGTGATTTTCAACTGAGGGCAGCGCGTTTACGGCTGAAATTCGCGCGGTGCCTGTGCACAACTCTTGCTCTCCGTACGAGCCCGAATGGCGATGTCCGACACGGAGTTCGCCCGTCTTCAGCCCTACGCGCCACGGATAGAGACCTGCTGGGCGGTGGTTGGGCCGAGCCGTCGTCCGCTCTTCTGCGGAATCTATCGAACTGACGTGGGACTTGAAGTTCGCGTCGGGTACGGCGACCGTGCGCGGTTGTATTCGTGCCGCGCAGCGGAACTCGGCGGCGCACGTCAGGCTGCCGCACAACTGCGCGACGTGATGAACGCGAATGGCGTGTTCGAGGAATTCGTCGGCGTCTGACGGCTGGAACTACTTTCCCTTTCCCTGCCCCGGATCATCGCCAGCATCCCCCACGGGTTTGTCGTTACCGGGATTGCCTTTGGGGGGGCCTTCTCCAGGCATAGCCGCTGCCGTGGTCTCGTAAAAGCCCGGTACCTTTACGCCCAACCCTGACATCGCGAAGAGCACCGTTGTCGCTAGCAGCGCAATCAGCACTGCGTACTCAATCAGGTCCTGGCCAGCGGTCAGGAGCCGCAGTTGCCGGATACGGTCACCCACACATCTCAATCGGACTCGCAGCATGAGTGAGTACGTGGCTGAGCAATAAGGAAGCCACACTCCTAACTGCCAAGTCGATGTGAACTGTGTCGGCGGCTCGACGAAATGCGTGTTGGCGCTGACTTTTGTCCCTGGGTTACCGGCTAACCTACAGGCGGGCGAGTCCGCGGCGCAGCGCGAACAGCGCCAGTTCCAGCCGATTCGACACGCCGCACTTGTCGAAGATGCTTCGCAGGTGATGCTTGACCGTGATTTCGCTGAGACCGAAACGGTCGGCGATGTCCCGATTCGTGAGCCCGTCGGCGAGCGCGACGATGATCTCTCGTTCACGCGGCGACAGATCGAGATCGCGGTCCGCATCGGTCAGAGGCGCCAGGCTTTTCCGCAGCGCCGTCTCCTGATTCGGAAGCTGCTGCGACTGCAGCCAGAAATGACCCTGCACCACCGCCAGAATGCTCTCGAAGAGAACGTTCGAGGCGTCGGCCTTCAGCACCACGCCGCTGGCGCCGAGCTGCACCGCCTGCACCGTTTCAGTGCGGCCAATGCCTGCCGTGAGCACGATCGTACGTGTCGCCGGCGGGTCGGCGGCAAGCACCCGCAAGGCCTCCAGCCCGGATGCGCCGGGCATCGCCAGATCCAGCAGGAGCACGTCAGGGTTGTATAGCCGTACGGCATCCACGGCCGCCTGCGCGTCGCCTGCTTCACCGACGACCGCGAAGCGCGCGTCGCTTTGAAGGAGGGTACGCAGGCCTTC
>DASRPK010000219.1:0-3267 GCA_035646395.1 Gemmatimonadaceae bacterium
CCATGCCATCTGCACGCCGAACGACCGATCGGGATACCAACCGTTGTTCTGGCAGACGCGTCCCTCGGGTGAGTCCGGAGGGCAGTTCGACGCCGAGGTGTTTCCCCAGACCGTCGGGAACCCCGAGCTGGCCGGGAGTGCAGTGTAGCCGTTATTGAAAAAGGCGCTGAAGGTCGGCATGAAGTCGGCGCGGGCGATGCGAATACCTTCACGCCTAACGTCAACCGTGGCTTCGGCGGCGCGAACGACCGCGCGGCTTACCGCACCCTCTCCGACCGCGCTCACGATGCTCGCGACTGCCGCCCGCAACTGCGCCGTGTCGAGCTCCTGCGTCAGGGCAATCGGGGCGTCACCGGGATAGTTCAGCAGCTGCTTGAGCTCGATGTCGGCCAGTTCCCTGTTGCTTCGCGCCTGCAGTAGCGCGGGCTCGAGGTTGGCGCGATCGACACGGGCCTTGAGGAGGTCATAACGAGAGGCACGACCGCCACGTTCGAGTTGCTGCACCTGCGCCAGCCTGGCGTCGGCCAGTACCGCGTTCCCTTCCTGGATCAGCACCAGCTCGCGCGCGAGGATCGCGGTGAGATAGGCGCTCTGCGCGTCCATCGTCAGGCGGGCGCGGGTTTCAGCCAGGTTCTGACGGGATGCCTCACGCGCTTCGTTCGCGGCGCGCATGCCGGCGAAGATGCGACCGCCCTGGAAGATCGGCTGGGTGAGGGCGAGGGTCGTCGTGTAGGTGTAGTTCTGCCCGAAGATGCTGCCGCTGACGATGGTCGCCCGCGCATTCCGCGTCTGCTGCGTGTAGCTGCCGCGAAGGTTGAGCGCCGGAAGACCGGAGGCTCGCGCCTGTGTGACCTGCGCACCGGTTACCTCGAGCTGCGCCTGCCCGATGCGGATCTCGTCGCTTTCACGAAGGACCCGCGTGAGCGCGTCGGTAATAGAAATGCGGATGGTGTCAGCGCCCTGCGCGATCCCGGTTGAGAGGGGCGCGAGGAGCAAGGCAGCGACAAAAAGAAGGCGACAAATCATTGCAAAGACTACGGGAACGGCGGGTTGTTCGTTGGGTTGCAAAGGGCCTGTAAGTTACCGTGGATTGGGAGGTTCCGCATTCCAGACCGGATGTGGGATGTGGGACGTGGGAGGAACCACACGGACCCGAACGGAGCCCGCTGCGAAATAACTGTGGCGAGACGAGCGTGCAGGCCTATGTTTGCGCCGGCTGCTGACTTATCTCACCCATCCGGCATCCGCCATACGCCCTCGGACAATGCAACTGACAACCCTCGACTGGTTCATCGTTGCTGCCCTGACAACCCTCTCGTTCATCCCGGCCGTGGTCCTGGCGCGGCGGGGTGGGTCGAGCACCGCCGAGTTCTTCACGTCCGGCCGGTCGGCGCCGTGGTGGCTGGTCGGCGTCTCTATGGTGGCGACGACGTTCTCCACCGACACGCCGAATCTCGTGACCGACCTGGTCCGCCAGAACGGCGTCGCGAATAACTGGGCGTGGTGGGCGTTCCTGCTGACCGGGATGATGACCGTCTTCTTCTACGCGAAAATGTGGCGGCGGTCGGGGGTGTTGACGGACCTCGAGTTCTACGAGATCCGGTACGCCGGAAAAGCAGCGTCGTTCGTGCGCGGCTTTCGTGCGGTCTACCTCGGCCTGATTTTCAACTGCTTCATCATGGCCTCGGTCAACCTGGCCGCAGTGAAGATTGCAAACGTGGTGTTAGGCTGGCCGATGACCCAGACGCTGCTGATCTGCGCCGTGTTGAACATAGCGTTCGCGGCGACGTCCGGATTGTGGGGCGTGCTGGTGACTGACTTCATCCAGTTCGGCATCGCGATGACCGGTTCCATCGCGGTCGCGTACTTCGCCTTGCAGCAACCTGAAGTCGGGGGGCTGGCGAACCTCATCGCGCGAACGGATCCGTCGACGCTGGCGTTACTTCCCGACTTTGGTGATTGGAGCATGACGCTGACAGTGCTGATCATCCCACTCACGATCCAGTGGTGGTCTGTCTGGTATCCAGGCGCGGAGCCGGGCGGCGGCAGTTACATCGCGCAGCGCATGCTGGCGGCCAGGTCCGAAAACGACGCACTAAAGGGAACACTCTTCTTCAATTTCGCGCACTACGCGCTGCGTCCGTGGCCGTGGATCATCGTGGCGCTGGCATCCATTCTCGTTTATCCGCAGCTGTCGGACATCGCGCGTACCTACCCGCATGTCGACCAGTCGCTGATCGGGCATGACATGGCGTATCCGGCGATGCTTCGATTCCTCCCCGTCGGCTGGTTAGGCTTGATGGTTGCCGGACTCCTGGCCGCATACGTGTCGACGATCGCGACGCACCTCAACTGGGGAACGTCGTACCTGGTGAACGACTTGTATCGCCGGTTCATGAAGCCGGGGATGGAAGACCGACATTACGTCGGCGTGGGCAGGCTCGTGACTGCCCTCTTGATGGTAATCGCTGCGTCACTGACGTACGTCCTCGACACGGCGACCGAGAGCTTCCAACTCCTGCTTTCGATTGGAGCAGGCACAGGGTTGCTCTACTTGCTGCGCTGGTTCTGGTGGCGGGTCAACGCGTACAGCGAGATCGCGGCGATGGCGGCGTCGTTCGTCGTGTCGTTAGGCCTGTTCATCGCGCGAAAGAACGGCCTGGAGATGGCGTCACACGTGTCGCTCATCTGGACGGTCGTCATCACCACGCTGGTCTGGATCACTACCACCCTGGTGACGGCCCCGACCGACCGCGCGAAGCTCGCCGAGTTTTATCGGCTGGTTAGGCCGGCGGGTCCGGGATGGGATATGATTCGCAAGGAGTCCGGCTTGCCCCCATCGCCCGACTCAATGGCGAACTCGTTGTTAGGTTGGGTCCTTGGATGCCTGTTCGTCTACGCAGCTCTGTTTGGAACTGGCAGCTACATCTATGGTCGCACGGGACAGGCGTTGATGTGGACGGTCGTGTTCGTAGTGTGCGCGGCGGGACTCTGGAGGTTGCTGTCGAAGATGTGGAGCACGACTGAGTCCAGAGGCCAGAGGCCAGAGGCCAGAGGTGACTGACACGGTCGAGTCTCGAGTCACGAGGCACGAATGAAGGCCGTCGTTCTCGCTCGTGGCCTGGGCACGCGGATGCGCCGGGCGGACACGGGCGCGACGCTGACGGCCGAGCAGGCGGCCGCGGCCGACGAAGGCATCAAGGCGATGATGCCGATCGAGCGCGGGCGGCCGTTCCTGCACTACCTCCTCAGCGCGCTCGCCGACGG
>DASRPK010000220.1:0-14675 GCA_035646395.1 Gemmatimonadaceae bacterium
AAACAAGAAAGCCGGCGCAGAGCGCCGGCTTTTTTGTTACAACCAACGAACGGAGCCTACTTCTTCTTCTTGGCGCCGCCCTTCTTCGCAGCCTTCTTTTTCTTCGCAGCCATTGTTCTCTCCATGGAGAGGGTGTTGAACACCGGTCCAATCCCCCGGTGGATTGGTCGGCAGCAGTCGGATGCGAACACCCGACTGGTTCCGCGCGCCGGACCTTTGGCGCCAAACTGCGACAGTCTTGCTATTTCAATCAGCTGTCCCGCGAGGCTACGAACCGCAGGACGATTGTCACCATGTAAACGAAACTGCTTAACGATGCGGAGCTCTGCTTCCGCAATCATACACCAACGCTTAAAGGGGTAAAAGAGACGCCGCGAACTTTCAAGGGTGGGGCCTCCAACCTGCCTGCCACAGTTGATGCGGCGGCTAGTGAGACACTCCTGAGTGATTGTTGTCGCGATGCGATCAATCGTTGTCCCCGCGCGAACGCGAAGCGGATGGAAGAATATAGGAACGGAGTGCGCCGGAACGCAATGGCGGCCCTGACTTTACCGGTCCCGGGCCCCGCTGCCTAACGATTCATTCCGGCCTCCCCCAGGGGCAATGCCGGATTCCCCCCAAGGTGGAGCGGCCGACTCAAACGGTGATTGGCGTCGGGTTGTCGAAGTGAAGTCAGGGTTTCCTCCCCTTCCGCCCGACCAACCATGCTGCGCCTCGCACTCCGTTCGATGATCCGCGCCCGATGGGCAACGGCTCTCCAACTCGCCACCATTGCCATCGGGGTCGGTGGTCTCAGCGCCGTCTTCGCCGTTGTCGGCGCCGTGGTCCTGCGCCCGCTTCCCTATGAAAAACCGGAGGAACTCGTCACCATCGACGTCACCTCCTCACGCGGATTCAGCATCTCGTCGTCGATGCCGAACTTCCGGGACTGGCGCGATCGAACCCGGACCACGGCGTCATTCGGTGGATTTGCTGGGTGGAACTTCCGGCTTTCCCGCTCGGGAGAGACGAAGATTCTCGATGGCGCCGCGGTCTACGGAGACCTCTTCGGAGTCCTGCAATTGCGGCCGTTACTCGGCCGGGTCTTCGAACCGCGTGAGACCGAGCCGGGATCGCCACCGCTCGTCATGCTCGGCCATTCGACGTGGCGTACCGACTTCGCCGGTGATTCCTCGGTAGTCGGCAGTTCGATCACCCTCGATGGCGCGCCGCACACGGTCATCGGTGTCTTGCCGCGCGACTTCGCATTCCCCCGCACCGAGCCTGCCCTCGTCGTGAACGTGGGTTCGATCCCCGACCTTCCGTGGGATAATCGTGGATCCTCGTTCGGTATGAGGATCTTCGCTCGACTGAAAGCCGGGACGTCGCTGGATGCCGCCAGCGAAGACATCGAGCGAGTTGGACTTGCAGTGAAGCAGGAGAATGGGCTGTTGACCGCGCTGCCATCGGTGCGCGCGCTCCCTGATTACCTGCTTGGTGAGAGTGGTCGGCAGCTCTGGATGCTTCTCGGTGCGGTCGGAATCGTAATGCTGATTGCCATCGGCAACGCGGGCGGTCTCGTACTTGCCCGCGCCGCCGACCGCCGTCGTGATGTCGCCGTTCGAGTCGCCCTGGGTGGCGAACAGGCCGACCTGCGTCGCCAGTTCACGGTGGAAACCGTTGTGATGATGTTGATCGGCGGGGTGCTCGGCCTGATGCTGGCGACGCTCCTGGTCCGGTCACTGGTGCCCATGCTTCCCGCCGAGCTTCCACAAGCGCTCATCGAGCGGATCGGCATGGATGCCCGGACCATCGGGATGACGCTCCTCGTGTGCGGGCTTGCCGGCGTGGCCTTCGGGCTCGCGGCCACAAAACACGCATCGTCGTCGCGTCTGGTGGAGACCCTGCGTGGCGGATCGCAATCGATTATCGCGCCGCGAACACGTGCGCGAGCCACGTTACTGATAAGCGAAACCGCCCTGAGCGTCGTTCTCGCGGTCGGCGCCGGTCTGTTGCTGGCCAGTTTCATGCGCCTCCGAAATGCGGACAAGGGATTCAACGATGAAGCGCTTCTCATGGCGCGCATCTCCCCGTCGCAGTCGGCGGCTGCAACGCGCGATGCGTGGGTGACGCATTACACCACGTTGCTCGATCGAGCCCGGTCCACCCCCGGAGTGTCGTCCGCATCGGCGAGTCTCCTGATTCCACTCTCCGACCGATCCTGGGAACAGACGATCCAGCCGTATGGATCGGCAGACCCGTTCGAGGGTGGCCCGTCGGTCCTTTTCAACATCGTATCCGCCGACTTCTTCAGCACGCTTGGTATTCCACTGATCAAGGGACGCACGTTCACAAACGCGGACCGGAACGATACGGCTCCAGTCGCCGTGATCGACGACACCATGGCGGAACGGTTCTGGCCAGGACAGGAGCCGGTCGGCCAGCGCATAACGATTGGTGAGCGCGGCGCCGACTCCGCCCTGCTGTATCGGACGGTGGTGGGCGTGGCGAAAAATGTCAGGCATTACACACTGCGGGAGCCCTCGCGCATCCAGATCTACATCCCCCTGCGTCAAACGCTCTCTCGTTACGGGTTCGGGTTGAACCTGACCGTAAAGTCCACCGTGCCTCCGATGACGCTGGTGGCGCCACTGCGGAACCTGGCAACTACGCTCGATCCTGGCAGCGCGGCGTGGGACATCCATCCCGCGTCGTACTACCTCGACCGTTCGATCTCTGCCGAGCGGACGCTCGGTGTCATCACTATCTGGTTGGCGGTGGTCGCATCGTTGGTAACGGCGGTGGGGCTCTTTGGACTCGTGACGTATTCGGTCGTACAACGGCGACGTGAAATCGCGCTACGGCTTGCGCTGGGCGCGAGTCCACGAGAAGTGGTCAGTCTCATCACCTGGTCGGGCGCCTCGATGGCACTCACCGGTATAGCGATTGGAATCGTCGTCGCCGTGGCCCTGTCACGTTTCCTCGGCGCCTTCCTCTACGGAGTTACGCCGCTCGAACCGCTGGTCTACGCGTTATGTGGGGCCGGCGTGTTGGCCGTAACGGCGGTGGCATCGCTGGTGCCGGCGCTGGCAGCCAGGCGTCTGGCTCCGGCAGCGGTCCTTCGGGAGGATTAGGGCACTCGTCACTGGACGCGTCGACGCCCCTGCTGTCATAATGACTTAGAGCAGGCCAGAGGCCAGAGGTCAGAGGCCGGAGCACAAACGGGGCTTAATGCCGAAGCTGACGATTGACGGCGTTGCCGTCTCCGCGCCGGAAGGCGCGACCATCCTCGACGCGGCGCGTTCACTCAACGTGGACGTGCCGACGTTGTGCTGGTATCCGAAGCTGCCGACGGTTGGCAATTGCCGGATTTGCCTCGTTTCGGTTGAAGGGAATCCCAAGCTCGTGGCGGCGTGTGCTACGCAGGCCGCGGACGGCATGGTGGTCACCACCGAGTCCGTGGCGGCGGTCAAGAACCGGCAGGGAGTTCTCGGACTGCTCCTCGAGCGATATCCGACGGAGGAGATCCCGGAGGGTGGCTATCGCAACGAGTTCGAGGAACTCGTCAGGCGCTACAACGTGCCCACGACCCGACGTTCGGGCATGCCGCTGCGGACCGGCGATGAGCGCGACAACGATCCCATCATCCAGCATGACATGAGCACGTGCATCCTCTGCACGCGGTGCGTCCGCGCGTGTGAGGATATCCAGGTAGTCGGGGTGCTGGACGTCGGAAACCGTGGCGACACCACCGAGATTATCGTCGGCGCGGATGGTAATCCGGAGCATGCGGGGTGTACGTGGTGCGGCGAGTGTGTGCGCGTCTGCCCGACAGGTGCGATCCACGACATCATTCCCATGGCGGTACGTGCTGCCAACGGCAGCATGGTCGACCGGATGCGCTCGAAAGACCTTCCGGTCGTCGACCGTAACGTGCGCAGCGTCTGTCCGTATTGCGGCGTGGGATGCCAGATCGACCTGCAGGTGCGTGACGAGAAGGTCGTGCATGTGCGGTCGCCCTGGATCGAGGAGAACACGCCTAACAACGGCTCGACCTGCGTAAAGGGAAGGTTCGGCACGGATTTCGTGCAGCATCGCGACCGTTTGCTCAAGCCGTTGATCCGTCGTGGCTGGACGAAGCAGGATGGTCGGTGGGTTTTTGATCCGACCGAACATGCCCGGCATGGATGGCAGCGGCGCGGCGGACCCTGGGACCTTGTCCAGGAAGAATCGCAGGAGAAGAAGCGGCGGCCGAAATCGAATCCCTTCAATACCCTGCCCACCGGCATGGATACGCTGGGTGACCCACGTGACCGAGTGGCGACGCCCCCTTCCTGGTACGAGCCTTTCTATGAGGCTACATGGGAGGACGCTTTAGAGCTGACGGCTCAGGAGCTGGTCCGGCTGCGGGACATGCGTGGACCGGAATCGCTGGCCGTTTTCCAGTCAGCGAAATGCAGCAACGAGGAGAATTACCTGCTCCAGCGGATGTTCAGGGGCGGATTGGGGACGAACAATGTGGATCACTGCACCAGGCTCTGCCACTCGTCATCCGTTGCCGCAATGCAGCGCTCCATGAACACCAGCGCTGCATCGGGATCGATGCGAGAAGTCGAGACCGAGTCGGACGTGATCTTCATTCTCGGTGCAAACACGACCGAGTCGCATCCGGTGTTCGGGGCGGCGATCAAGCGTGCGGTGAAGCGGGGCGCGACGTTGATCGTGGCAGATCCACGTCGCATCGAGTTGGCGGCGCGCGCCCATATCCATCTCCAGGCGGTGCCGGGAACCGATGTGGCGCTGCTGAACGCGATGCTGAACCACATCCTGGCGATGCGGCTGGAGGACAAGGAGTTCATCGCCGCCCGCACGCACGATTTCGACAAGGTGCGCGAGGCGGTGAAGCCGTATACGCCGGAGCGCGCCGAGACAATCACGGGAGTTCCGGCTGACTTGATCCGGCGCGCGGCCGAGTTGTACGCGCGTGGGCCGCGGTCGGCCACGTTGTGGGCGATGGGGCTCACCCAGCACGCGACCGGCACGGACATCGTCGCCACGTTGCTGAACCTGATCCTGGCGACGGGCATGATCGGGCGCTGGGGAGCGGCGATGATCCCGATCCGTGGCCAGAACAACGTGCAGGGCGCCAGCGATGTGGGCGCGATCCCGATGGTTTATACCGACTATCAGCCGGTGACCGATCCGGCGATCCGCCACCTGTTCGCCTCCACCTGGGGGGTGCCTGACGAGCGGATCCCGCTCCAGGTCGGCCTCAAGGTCACCCAGATCGTGCAGGAGACGAGCCCGGTCCGTGGCATGTACATCATGGGCGAGAACCCGATCCTCTCCGACCCGGAGGTCTCACATGCCGAGCACTGGTTCCGGGAACTGGAGTTCCTGGCTGTCCACGACCTGTTCCTGACCGAGACGGCTCGTTATGCGGACGTGGTGCTTCCTGGTGCCTCGTTCGCCGAGAAGACCGGTACGTTCGTGAACACCGAGCGCCGCATCCAGCTTTCGCACAAGGCGATCGACCCGCCCGGTGATGCGCGTGGCGACCTGGAGATCGTCATCGATCTCTCGAATCGGGTCGGCCTTCCGACACCATTCACGAACGCCGCCGAGGTGATGGACGAGATTGCGCGGGTCACGCCGTCATGGCGGGGCGTATCACACGCTCGCCTGGAGATGACCAGTCCTGCGGGGCTAACTCCGGGAGGTAATGGCGGCCTGCAGTACCCGGTACCGCACGCCGAACATCCGGGGACGGACTTCCTGTTCGACGACCGATTCCCGACGAAAGACGGCAAGGCCTCGTTTGTCGGTGTCGAGTTCCTGCCGCCGGCCGAGCTGCCTGACGAGGAGTACCCGTTCATGCTGAACACGGGCCGGCAGATGTACCACTGGCATACGGGCACGATGACGCGCCGCTCCTTTGCCCTGGACGCGCGCGAGCCGGGGCCGATCGTTGAGTTGAACCCCGCGGACGCATCCGAACTGGGTGTCGACGATGGCGATGAGGTGCGCGTCGCATCGCGCCGGGGCGAAATCACCATTTCGGTCCGCCTGTCGAAGCGGGTCGCCAGGCGGCAGGTCTTCATTCCGATGCACTACCGGGAAGCGGCGGTGAACCTGCTCACGAATCCGGAGCTCGATCCCTACGCGCATATCCCGGAGTTCAAAGTTTGCGCGGTCGCGGTCGCGAAAGTCGAGACCAGAGGCCAGAGGCCAGAGGCCAGAGGTCGTACACTTGCAACCCAGGCAGGAGACTGATTGAGCGGTCCGGCGAGCCGTCCGCCGGCTCTTCGGGATCTGCTCGCGAGCGACCACCTGCCCGCCCTCGACGGGTTACGCGCCGTCGCTGTTGCAGCAGTGATGGTGTTTCACTTCGGCGCTGCGAGCTTTTACTGGGCGAAGCTGGGCGTCACGTTGTTCTTCGTCCTGAGCGGTTTTCTCATCACGCTCCTGCTGATGAGGGAACGAGAAGCTACCGGGTCCGTCTCTCTCCGCAGTTTCTACATCCGCCGGGCGCTCCGGATCTTTCCGGCCTACTACGTTTTCCTGCTGCTGTCGTTCGCGTGGATGCTGATCGAGGGCCAGGACGTACCGGCGGCGCTGGTGTTCTCGGCCGGTTTCTACGTGCTCAATTACGTGCAGGCGTTCGGCGCGTTTCGTGATACGCCAGTATCCCACGGCTGGACGCTGGGCGTTGAAGAACAGTTCTACCTGTTATGGCGGCGATGCTGCGGGCGGCATGGAACCGGACGCTGGCACCCGCAGCCCTGGTTGGATTCGCGTTAGGCGCAATCCTGCTGTGGCGAGTCATCCTCGTGGTAGCGGACCTGGTTCCGGACGGGTACCAGTACTACGCCTTCGACACGCAGTTCGACGCGCTGCTGGTGGGTTGCGGCCTGGCGTTATGCGCGCGCACCAACTGGGTGCAGCGGACCGCGCGTGCAGTCAGCGTAACCCCGATCGCCCCACTGCTCACCGTGGCTGTCCTTGCCGCTGGCCATCAGATCCCGCTCGACGTCTGGTATCTGACGATCGGAAACCTCTTCGACGCCGTGTTACTCGCGATTCTGCTGGTCCAGGTGATGATGCTGCACCGGCACCTGGCGTGGCGATGGATCCAATGGCGGTGGGTGCGTTTTCTCGGAGCGATATCCTACCCGTTGTATTTGTACCATCAGCTTGGGCGGAGAATCGTCGACAGCATCTGGCAGCCCAGATTCGCAGTCTGGATCGTCGTCGCCACAATGGTGTCGCTCGCCCTTGCGATCGGTTCGTATTACTTCGTGGAAAAGCCGTTCCTCAGGTTGAAAACGCGCTTCACGCGCAGGGCTGCGCCAGCCACTGAGGCACTCCCGCTGGCCGGCTAGATGCTGAAGCCCAACGTACGATCACGCCTCGATTCTCTTGCGAAGGTTCGCCACCCAATCATCTGCTTCTTTCCACTTCCCGTCCGCGTGCTCGCGGGCGTTGTGTGCGTGCACCCCGGCGGCAGGATAGGAGCCGAGGAACTTCACGGCGCCCTGCTTCGCACGAAGATCACGTAAGGCGTCGGCAAGCAGTTCGTCGTTGATGTGACCTTCGGCGTAAATGATGAAGCAGTAGTCGCCGAGTCCGCCGCGCTTCGTCGGACGCGACGACAAGTGCGACAGGTTGATCCGCCGGGCGGCGAACTCCTGCAGGATGGAGATGAGGCTGCCCGGTTCGTCGGCGCGCTGGTACACCACGATCGCAGTGCGGTCATGGCCTGAGCGTCGGGGAATGGAATCCCTCCCTACGACGACAAAACGCGTCTGGTTCGATTCGTGATCGGCGATCTGTTCGGTCAGAACCGCGAGACCGTGTTCGCGGGCTGCATGCGCCGGCGCGATGGCGGCCCACGACGTGTCGCCTGCGGCAACGCGCTCTCCGACCATGCGCGCCGCTTCCACGGTGCTGCTGGCGGGGAGCACCGCCACATTACGAAGCTCGCGTCGCAGCCAGGCGTGGCACTGCGCTGTGGCAACGGGAATCGAAGCGACGACTCCGATGTCACTCAGTCGTGCGCCAGGTGCGGCCAGCAGCGCGTGGCGAATGTCGAGGACGATCTCGCGCTGAATGAACAGGTCGTAGTCGAATACGAGCGCGTCCTGGGTGAAGTTCACCATGCCTTCGATCGAGTTCTCGATAGGCACGACGCCACGCTTCACATCACCGGTCTGCACGGCATCGAGGACGTCAGGGACGGTGCGAAAAGGCACCCGCTCATCTGTGGACAGATCCCCCTGGCTCAGGAGCGCCTGTTCGGTATAGGTACCGGCGGGCCCCAGGTATCCGATTTTCAAGGATGTACGCACCTCATGCAGTACCGATAAGGGAGTGGACGGAGTCGCGTGTCAATTTGGTGAACGCGCGACGATCGCGCCTGATTACCTCAATACTGATATGCGAATTCACAACTTACTCGGAATTGCAGCCCTTACAGCAGTTGGTGCGTGTTCGATTGTCGAATCCAACGGTGGCCCGCGCGTTTCGGTCAGCGCCGTGATGGCGCCAGTGGACGTTTCGCTCGGTGACACGGTTCACATCAGCATTACGGTCCGGAATATCGGCGACCGTGAAGTGAGCATCGGGTCAACGGGTTGCAACACGGAGTTCCTGATCAGCGACAGCAATGGCAACGCCTACGTGCCGGCGGAGCTGGTTTACTGCACGCTCGAATTGCGGGCGCCGACGACGCTGGCGCCGGGCGCGACACACGAGATCCGGGTGTTCTCCACGGGGCGGGCGATTCCGCAAGGCGCACAGCAGGAACCCGCGATGTTGCCGCCTGGCGCGTACAGGCTGCGGCCCGTGGTGTCGGTAATGTCAGGCAACGAGAGTGCAGTCCTCGTGAGCTCAGATCCTGTGTACGTGACGTTCCGGTAAACACGATTGGCGTCGCGCACCGCCGTTAGGCTCCTCGAAGCCTTTGCGGCGGCCGCGCCACGGCGTTTGTGTCATACGACACAGTTACTCGAGCCCCCCCTTTCACCGTCATTACTGACCAGCAGCGGCGTTCAAGTCTGACTGGCCTGGATGGTCGACTCTGAAAGTGGAAGCGGGATGGATTTCGTTCGATGCGATGCTTGCGGTGCGAAGGCGCTCCTGGCCGCGTCGCAGTGTCCAAAGTGTGCCGAGCCGTTGTACGTGCGGAACGATCGCGGCGACGATGTCCGTCTCGCGCGTTGTCGGTCGTGCCACGCATTCTATCCCGCCTCACGGGAAGGTTGTCGATGGTGCCCCGCGGTCACGCGAGCGATGGTGCCGCCATGGGTGCCCAAGGCGGCCGCCGCAGTCCTGGCGATCGCTGTTGGTTGGGGTGGATGGCAATTCCTTCCGGCGATCAACCCGCCGGAGCCGACGCCTGACGCGATGACGCTGCCGCCGCCGGCTGTGACGCGCCTCGCTTCGGTGGCCGTGCTCCCATCGCCCGCAACAGATTCAACGCAGCGTGCGAAAGTGCTTCCCGCGATCCCTACTTCGACTCGGGCGACTGGAGCGACACTGGTTGCGCCCACTCCGGCCAGGGGCACGCGGGATCAGACGAGTACAACAGCTGATGGGTCCGGACTCGCCCCCACCGCCGGTTCGACTGAACTCGTCTCGGCCAAAGCAACGACCTGGGTGAATGTTCGCGCCGAAGCCAATAGTAAGTCAGCGATCGTCGGGGTCGTTCTGCCTGACTCGATCGTCGAGCTTAGCGAATCCCACCGAAGCTGGCGCCGCGTCAGCACGAGGTCCTTCACGGGCTGGGCGGTGGCGAAGTTATTCGTCGTGGATCCGCTCCCTCGCTGAGGGGTCGCGCACTCGATACGCGGTTGCGTTGCAGGTAAGATGTCGAGGTCATCGATACGTCAGATCTCTCATCCCGCCGATTCATGGACCTGCAACTCAATGGGCGTGTTGCTCTCGTCACCGGTGCCTCATCGGGCCTCGGTCTTGCTATCGCGCGCGAGCTGAGCCAGGAAGGTGCGAGCGTGGCGATGGTCGCAAGACGCGAGGATCTGCTGCGGAAGGAAGCCGCCGATCTTTCGGCAGCAACAAGTCGCAGGGCGCTTCCCGTGCCCGGAGACGTTGCGCAAAAGGGGGAGGCTGAACGCATCGTTGCGGCGGCCACCGAAGTCCTCGGCCCGATCGACATCCTGGTGGCGAACGCGGGCGGACCGCCTTCGACAGTTTTCGAGACGACGACTGATGAACAGTACCTCGGCGCGGTAAACCTGAACCTGATGGCGTCGATACGGCTCGCCCACGCCTGCGTTCCAGGAATGCGTGAGCGGAAATGGGGTCGCGTGGTCTTCCTCTCGTCGATGGCGGCCAAGATGCCAATCGCGGGGCTGATTCTTTCGAACACCGCCCGTTCCGGCCTGCTCGGCTTCGCCAAGACGCTGGCCAATGAGGTGGCGAAGGACGGCGTGACGGTCAACTCGGTGCTTCCCGGTCACTTCGATACGCAGCGTGCGGTTGATCTCGCCCGTATGCGCGCCGAGCGTGAGGGGAGGCCGGTTGAAGACATTCTCAAGTCGCGCATGTCGGGGATTCCCACCGGGCGGGCGGGAGATCCGCGCGAGTTCGCCGCCGTCGTTGCATTTCTTGCCAGTGGACGGGCGAGCTTCGTGACTGGAACGGCGATTCAGGTCGACGGGGGAATGATTCCTACTCTCGTATGACGCCGGATGGCGGATGGAAGATGTCGGATCGGTTTTGACATAGATTCGGCACTTCTAGAAGGGCGATCGAGCAGTGAGTTTTCTGCGCTGCTTCGTCTTCCTTCCGACATCCGACATCCGACATCTCCTGGATGAAGTCACTCGTAAAGCATCACGCCGGTCCGGGCTTTCAACTGACCGACGTTCCGGTTCCGGCCATTCGCGACAATGAGGTCCTGATCCGGGTTCGTCGGGCCGGTGTCTGCGGTACCGACGTGCACATCTACGAGTGGGACGACTGGGCTCGGGGTCGATGCAAGCCACCGTTCGTCGTCGGACATGAGTTCGCGGGCGATGTGGTCGAAGCCGGCAAGCTCGTCACGGACGTGAAGGTGGGTGATCGCGTGACTGCTGAAGGACATATCGTCTGCGGCCGATGCCTGGCCTGCCGCACCGGGAACTCTCACGTCTGCCCTAACACGCGGATCATCGGTGTCGATCGCGATGGCTGCTTTGCGGAATACATCTCGATGCCGTCGCTCAACGTCTGGCATCTCGACGACAGCATTTCATTCGACATCGGCGGCATTCACGACCCGATGGGCAATGCGTTTCACACCGTACTGACCGCGGAGATTGCCGGATCAGTTGTACTGATCACTGGCTGCGGACCCATCGGAATCTTCGCGGTCGGCATTTGCCGCGCGGCCGGCGCCGCACGGATCATCGCGTCCGACATCAACGATCGGCGGTTGGAGCTGGCGAAGACGATGGGCGCCAACGATGCCGTACATCCTGATCGGGTCGAGGAAGCCGTCAAGCGAGCGACGAACGGCAGCGGCGTCGATGTCGTGCTCGAGATGTCAGGCGTTCCAGCCGCGATTCACCAGGCGTTCGCGATGGTGAGACTGGGTGGACGTGTTCAGATGCTCGGGATCCCCGCGAAACCGATGGAAGTGAACTTCGCCAACGAGATCATCTTCAAGGGGATCACCATCTACGGCGTCATCGGGCGGCGCATGTACGAAACGTGGCACCAGATGACGCGCTTCCTGCTGTCCGGCGAGTTCGACCCGACGCCGGTGATCACACACCGGTTCCCTCTCGAAGGATTCGAAGAGGCGATGCGGGTGATCAAAACAGGGGAAGCTGGAAAGGTCATTTTTGAGATTGCCTAACTGAAGGCCAGAGACCAGATCATGTCGCTGAACGAGTCATTTCGAACATCGCTCGAGTCGCAAATCGCCGACCTGAAGGAGAAAAAGGTCTACAAGCGGCTCAACTACCTCGCGTCGCCGCAAGCCGCGCACGTGAAGATGGAAGGTCGCGGCGATGTCCTCATTCTTTCCTCGAATAACTACCTCGGCCTCAGCAATGAACCGGCGGTGGTCGAAGCGGGACATGATGGCCTGAAGAAATACGGCGCGGGGACAGCCAGCGTACGATTCATCTGCGGCACGTTCACGGTGCATCGCGAGCTCGAGGAAGCGCTGGCGCGCTTCGTCGGCTGCGAAGCGTCGATGACGTTCTGTTCCTGCTGGAATGCGAACGAGGGCCTGACCGCCAACGTGGTCGAGGAGGGCGATGTCGTCCTCTCCGATGAACTGAACCACGCTTCGATCATCGACTCGATGCGTTTGGCGAAGTCGATCTCCAAGTGCACGACGGCAGTCTACAAGCACTCGGACATGGACGACCTCGTGGCCAGGCTGCAGGCGCACAAAGGTGCGCGGCGGCGCCTCATCTGGACCGACGGCGTGTTTTCGATGGAGGGAAGCGTCTGCAAGCTGCCGCAGCTGCTCCAGATCGCGCGCGACCATGACGCGATCCTCGCTATGGATGACTCGCATGCCACCGGTGTCATAGGCGCGACCGGCCGCGGGACCGCCGAGCACTTTGGCGTGGTGGGAGAGGTGGACATCATCACGTCGACGCTGGGAAAGGCGTTAGGCGGCGCGGCCGGCGGATTCGTCGCCGGACCGGCGGCACTGGCGGACCTGATGATCCAGCGTTCGCGTCCGCAGCTCTTTTCCAACGCACTGCCGCCGACGGTCGCGACCAGCGCGCTGGCTGCGGTGCGCTTTGTGGAGACGCATCCGGAGCGCGTGAGGCGGCTGCACGAGAACACGGCGTGGTTCCGCGCCGCCATCAGCGATGCGGGGTTCAAGCCGCTCCCCGGCGACACGCCGATCGTACCGATCATCATCGGCGAAACGGCAGCGGCGATCGCGATGAGTGACGCGTTGCTCGCCGAGGGGATCTTTGTCACCGGGTTCGGCTTCCCGGTGGTGCCTCACGGGACGGCGCGGGTGCGCTGTCAGATCTCAGCGGCTCACACGCGCGACGATCTGGAGTTCGCGGTGGGGGTGTTTAAACGCGTTGGGTCGAGGCTTGGTGTGATCTAACCTGGATGGCGGATGGGGGATGTCGGATGGGCGATTGACATTCCTAATCCAACTCGGTCTTTGCGCCCGTCTCGGCGACGCGGGCTTCGACGCCTCCCATGATAGCCAGGCCGCGAACGCGGATCAGCGGAGCATTGGGGTCATTCGACGCTGGCTCCCTCAGCTGATCCTCAAAGCCGCCCATGATGGCGAAGCCGTCGCTCTCCAGCTTGACGTTAGGCGGGACGATGATCTCGACACCACCCATGAGCGCGAAGACGTAGATATCGGTCACGGGGGAGGTCAGCACCGCCTCACGCAGGTCCAGGCCGATCCCGCCCATCCAGGCGAACGCGCGCAGGCGCGCCGGAACGGTCCACTTTCCGCGGCGCACCACACCCGACATGAACGCGAGAAAGTTCTTCGTTCGCGTCCCAACGGTCGCTGCCGTTCCCCCCGCTGGCGCAGCCATGGCGGCCGCCTGCGACATCGGCACGGGAGCCAGAGGTGTCAGGTCGCGCGTCAGCTCTCGTAAGGCATCGGCAGAACCGGCGCGGTATGCGAGCTCGACGCGCCGTTCGTACTCCGGCAGGGTCAGGCGGTCCTGAGCGAAGTGTTCCCCCAGGTCCTGGACGATGCGTTCTCGTTCTGACGGCGGGACGTGGTCGGGCAATGAAAGCTCGCGGAGGTGACGGTCTTGTGACCCTGTCAGACGATGATGGGAGCGAGGGGCGGACGGTAGGCCTGATCCGACAGCGGAGGTGGGAGGTGGGATGTGGGAGAACCCTACAACGGATCAGATCTGATTGGGTCCTCCCACATCCCACATCCCACCTCCCACATCCGGTTTTTGTGATGCACTGCACAGTGGCATTCAGACAGTGACCGGTGAACCGGGCCTATCGTCCCTTTCATGAGTAGCCGGACCCGGGCGGGGGGCTGGAATTCCGCCGTGCGGGTCAGCGTTACTCGCCATCGCGCTGACGCGGCGACGCCGACAGCGCCGACTCCAATTCCGCTTCAGAGGCTCAGCGTATGCGCATGGTTCGCACGGTTGCGTCAACATTCGCCGGCATGATGTTCGTTCCCGCCGTGGCGTTCGCTCAGGCGAACACGGCGGCCCCGGCCCCGGCCCGCGATGCGTGGTACTGGGGCATCAATGGTGGAGCGATGATGTTCAACGCCGGTTATGACTCGGAGAAAGCCGTGACGGCTCCTTCGGTCGGCGCCGAGTGGTTCATCATGCGCCAGCGTTTTGCGCTCCGCGTTTCCGTCCAGCAGGCGTTCTTCGAGGAAGAGACCGGGGTGTACGATCCGACCGTTGTCGGCGCCGCGCGCCCGGTGGACGTGAAGGACTGGCGCCGGTACGCCGTTGAGGTCTTCGCGATGCCATCGGGCGATCGCTTCTTCCTGCCTTACGCGGGTGGTGGCGTTGCCCTGAACGTGCTGCAGAACGCGACCCCGCGGGGTTCGTTCGTGAGCGAGGAATCGCTCGACCAGGTCTACGGCGACGTGGATGAATTCAGCAGCCGCGCGTCCCTGATTGCGGCGGTGGGTGCCCAGTTCAACTTCGGCCGATCCGCACTGTTCGTTCAGGCGGCGGCGATGCCGACGCGCAACTACTTCCTGC
>DASRPK010000221.1:0-6570 GCA_035646395.1 Gemmatimonadaceae bacterium
AGTTGCCAAAGAGCGGGATGAAGGCGAGGGCGAGGACCGGTGACGCCATGGCCCAACTGCGACGGGTCGGAAGGTTGAGCGTCTGCTTGCCGAGCTTCACCGACTGCGTGCCCACCATGGCCGCGATCGATTCCCAGACGAAGACGAGGCCTAACGCGGCCCACACGCTCCACGCCGAAAAACTCCAGAGGAAGAAGTAGTCCCGGTCGCGGACTTCGCGATCGACCGTCTCACCCAGTCCGGGTGCCTGCGAGTGCCCGTACCTGAAGTTCAGGTAGTAGATGAGCACCAGCGTGAGCGTCGCCATGAGAGGCCCGAAGTACCAGAAACTTCGTCGGTCTCGTTGGTAATGGACGTAGCCACCGAAGAACCCGAGGACCAGGAAGAGCGCGGCGAGGATCGCCTGGAGTGCCTGTTGCTCGAGATAGGCATCGCGCAGCCACTGCCACTTGAAATACAACCACCACATCCCGATCTGCGCTCCGATCGGTGCCTGACGCTCCGCCGTCGACGGCTTCCCGTACTGCTCGCGGTTGAAGTTGTACTTGAAGGATTCCCAGGTCTGCTTGCTGAACGTGCAATCCCAGTTGAATTCAGTGCGGCAGCCCGTTGGTTCGCCTTCATTAATGGGCGGGAAATACGCCGCGCGAATGGGCTGGGTCGCGAACGGCGTGAGGCCCAGCACCAACGCACCGGCGCCGACGAGCAACAGCCTCCACCGAAGCAGTGTTTGCGGGCGCCTGACGAGTACCGCGATCGCAACCGCCGGTCCCGCGACGAAGCCAGCCATGTGGTTGGCGTAACCGAGGCCCAGCAGGTAGGCGATGAGGACCAGGATCTTGTCGGCCTTGGGTCCGTCGGGATCGTCGCACCACCGCACGGTCAGCCAGGAAATGATTGCCACGCCCACCAGCGAGACCGTGTACACCTTTTCGTTGACGACGGCCTGACTCCACACCGTGAATGCCGTCGCACCGATCAAGGCGGCCAGCGCACCACCAAGCACCCGCTGCCACCGTTCGGCGAGCCAACTCACCAGCACGCGTTCGGTGATCAAAAACCAGAACCCCGCCGACACCGCCGCACACGTGGCGGCGAGCATGTTCACCCAGAATGCGGGGTTCATGCCCGGCATGATGGAAAACACCCGTCCAATCAAAACGAAGAACGGGTTGCCGGGCGGGTGCGGGAGACCGACGACATACGCGGCTGCGATGTATTCGCTCGTGTCCCACATCGCGGTCGACGGACCAAGCGTGATGATATACAGCAGCAGCACGCATGCGGACGCGATCGCTGCCGCGCGATACGACGGGCGGTAGTCGAGTTCGGTCGCCAGTGGTGCGGTCATTTAACGTGGGTGGAGGTCGTCAGCTGGTCACAGCTGGGAGACGCGTTTTTAGTGTGAGCGAAAAATGGCTCAATCAGCACGAGGAAGGGAGACTGAAACCGAGGCTGCGTGCTGATTTGCTTCTTGCTGGGGCTCATGCGATCTGCTGGCGCTGGTGCCGAGTGCAGTGCTCTCAGCTCCAGCTCAAGCACGCAGTCGCAGCCCCAGCAAGCAGCAATCAGCACGCAGCTGACGTTAATGGCGGAACAGCCTCCGACCGGTGAACACCATGGTCATCCCCCGCTCATTAGCTGCGGCGATGACTTCCTGGTCGCGGACTGAGCCGCCGGGCTGGATGATCGCCGTCACGCCGGCTTCGGCGGCTTGCTCGATGCCATCCCGGAAGGGGAAAAACGCGTCGGAGCCGAGTGCGGCTCCCTTCGTTTCGTGGCCCGCGGTGCGCGCCTTGTGAACAGCCATGAACGCTGCGTCTACTCGGGACATTTGTCCGGCGCCGATACCGATCGTGGCCTGGTCGCGCGTCAACACGATCGCGTTGGACTTCACGCTGGCGACCGCTCGCCAGGCGAACGAAAGGTTCTGCCGTTCGGCGTCAGTTGGCGCGCGGTCTGTCACCACCTTCCACGACGATTGGTCGGTCAGGGGTGGCGTGCGCTCCTGAACGAGAAACCCTCCGCGTACGCGTTTCACATCGAGCGAATCGCGGCCCCACTTTGCGACGCCTTCCAGAACCCGAAGGTTCTTTTTCCTTCCCAGGATTTCGATCGCTTCCGGCACAAACGACGGCGCAACGATACACTCGACGAACAGCGAGGAAATTGCTTCGGCGGCTTCGAGGTCAACGGGAATGGTGAACGCAATGACCGAGCCGAACGCCGAAACGGGATCGCAGGCGAGCGCTTTCGCGTAGGCGTCGCGCGCATTGGCGCCGACCGCGATGCCACATGGCGTCGTGTGCTTCACGATGGCGCAACACGCCTCGTCGGCAAAAGGCTCCGTCGCCAGCAAGGCCCCTTCGAGGTCGAGCAGGTTGTTGAATGAAAGTTCCTTGCCGCCTAACTGCTTGAGCGCTGAAATGCCGGTCCGGCCATTTTCCGCATAGAAGGCCGCTTGTTGCTCGGGATTTTCTCCGTAACGAAGCGGCTGCGCGCGACGTGCGTGCAGTGTGATGTCTTCCGGAAACCGTTCGCCGCGTTGTGACGCGAACCAGCCGGCGATGGCCGCGTCGTACCCGGCCGTGTGCGCGTACACTTTTTCGGCGAGCCGGCGACGCAGGTCAGCGCCGTCATTGCCGTCGCGAAGTGCGGCGAGGACGCGAGCGTAATCATCGGGATCAACGATCGTCCAGACCGAGGCGTGATTTTTCGCGCCGGAGCGCAGCATGGACGGCCCGCCGATGTCGATCTGCTCGACCACGTCACCGAAGGTTGCGCCCGGACGCGCTGCCGTCTCACGGAACGGATACAGGTTCACGGCGACCAGGTCGATGCGCTCGATGCCATGTTCGGCAATTGCCGACATGTGCTCCGGGAGATCGCGCCGGGCGAGCAGGCCACCGTGGACCGAGGGGTGCAGCGTCTTCACGCGGCCATCGAGCATTTCCGGGAACTTCGTCAGCGCCTCAATATCCCTGACGCGAAGTCCGGCCTGCGTGAGTGTGCGCGCGGTCCCGCCGGTGGAGACGAGGTCCCACTCGAGAGCGACCAGTTCTTTCGCGAAATCGACGATTCCGGTCTTGTCGTAAACAGAGAGCAGGGCAATCGGCATTACTGGAATTCGAGGTCAGGGAGTTGGAGATCGACGAACGGGGGCGTGCTGGACTTGCCGTAGATGACGGAGTTGTCCGCACCCAGGCGAATCCTCCCCGCGGCCACCTCTTCGATCACGCGAGGATACAGCTGATGCTCGATGAGGAGTACACGTTGTGCGAGGGATTCCGGCGTGTCCGTCGGTGCTACCGGGATCGGTAATTGCGCGATGATCGGCCCCTCATCGTATCGCTCATCCACGAAATGCACCGTGGGACCCGTTAGGCGCTCACCACTGGCGATCACCGCCTCATGCACTTGATGCCCGTACATTCCAGGTCCGCCGAACTTCGGCAGAAGGGCGGGGTGGACGTTGAGAATCCGGCCGCGGTAGTGCGACACCACGTCGGAAGGCACGAGACGCAGGTACCCCGCGAGCACGACGAGCTCGATGTGATGCGTCTCGAGGATTGCCGAGAGCCCGCTCGTGCGCGCCGTACGGTCAAGGTACACCGCAGCGATGCCTGCTGCGCGAGCGCGCTCCAGCGCACCAGCTTCCGGTTGGTCGCTCGCCACCAGGACCACGTGCGCCGACGCAGCCTGACCCAGCGCGCGTTGATGGTCAAGGATCGCCTGCAGGTTGGATCCACCACCGGAGGCGAGGACTGCCACGCGCGTCATGGGAAAAAAACTAGCTGATGGCGTCAGCACGCGACATTGCGGTCAGTCGAGCTGATGGAGATACGCGTCCACGCTTTCGCCGAGCGTGGTCGCGAGGATGCCGCGTTCACGCGCGCGATCGAGGTCGGAATCGGGGGTACTGGGTGACGGCACGAGCCGTACGAAACCACCGAATGCAATCCCCGGAGCGATGTCGCGATCGCGATCCCCGACATACAGCGAGCCCGCGAGGTTGATTTCGAATTGCTCGGCGGCGCGACGATACAACAGTGTGCCTGGCTTCCGGCATTCACATGGACCACTCACCGCCGGATAGTGTGGACAGTGAAACGTGGCGTCGATACGGGCGCCTGCGTTACGAAGCAGGGAAACCAGCCGATCGCGCGTGGCTTCGTACTCCGCTTCGGTCAGAAGTCCCTGCGCAATTCCGGACTGGTTGGTGACGACAATTACCAGCACATCGCGATCGTTCAGCGCCCGCACCGCGTCGGCCGCGCCGGGGAGGAGTCGCACACGGTCGGCGTTGGCCAGGTAAATCGCATCTTCGATCAGCGTGCCGTCGCGGTCGAGAAACGCAGCCAGCTTGTTGCCGCTCATTCCGCGAGGGCCTGCAACGCTGCATTGGCCAGATCCTCGTCGCGATCCGGCAACAGCGAGCGAAGGTCGAGCTGGATCCGCTCGTCGACAATCCGTCCGATGATGGGTTGCGCTGCCTTCCGAAGTTTCAGCTCGAGATCCGCGCTCTTGCCGCGGAGCGCCACGGCACTCGAGGCCAGGCGCGCTGTGGGGAATGCGCCGCCACCAACCGCGGCTTCACTCGCGACGACGTCACACGGCAGTCCATGATCGCGGAGGATTGCGGCAAGCCGATCAGCGCGTTCGCGAATCGATTCCGCTGGCGCAGTGACCATGGCCAGCACCGGGACGCCGACGAACGCGCGCGCTGGATCACGGTACAGTGCCAGTGTGGCCTCGAGGGCGGCGAGCGTGAGCTTGTCGACGCGCATCGCCCGGGTAAGCGGATTGCGACGGCACGCGTCAACTGCCTGACGAGAGCCGACCAGGATTCCCGCCTGCGGTCCGCCAAGCAACTTGTCGCCGCTCATGATGACAAGCGTAGAACCATCGGCGACCGCTTCGGCCACAGTCGGTTCACCGCGAAGGCCATATGGCTCGAGTGAGAGCAGCAACCCGCTGCCGAGGTCCATCACCAGTGGGACGTTTGCGTCGCGTGCGATCGGGGCGAGGTCGCGCACCGAAGCTTCGGCGACAAATCCGCGGACCTCGAAGTTGCTGCGATGCACCTTCACGATCGCCCCGGTCTGGCTGCCGATGGCGTGCCGGTAGTCCTCGACATGCGTGCGATTGGTGGTGCCGACCTCGCGTAGAATGCTTCCGCTCTTGGCCATGATCTCCGGCACGCGGAAACTTCCGCCGATCTCGATCAACTCTCCGCGGGAGACGATCGACTCGAGGCCTTCGGCTAACGTGTTCAAGGCGAGGACGAGCGCAGCCGCGCCGTTGTTCACGACGAGTGCATCTTCGGCGCCCGTCAGCTCGCGGAGCAGCGACGCGCAGTGCACGTACCGAGAGCCGCGCGTCCCTTCGTCGAGATCGTATTCGAGGTTCGACGCGCCGGCCGCTGTCCGCGTGATGGCCTCGAGTGCCTGACGAGCAAGCGGTGCCCGGCCCAGGTTGGTATGCAGGATCACGCCGGTGACGTTGAACACCGGGCGCAGCGAATACTGTTCGCGGCGGGTGAGCTCCTCACGGATCACCTCGAGCCAGCCGTCGGTGTTCGCTGGCGCGGCCAATTGGTCGAGCCGGACGCGGTCGACTACCGCGCGGATGGCTTCCGTTACCAACGCGCGGGGCGCATGCTCGGTGAGATCCTGTATGCCAGGCATCGCCAGCAGAGTTCCCACTGCGGGCAAGGAGCGCCGGGCGTCAGTCACGCGTCCGCCCGGTGTCGGGACGAGCGCGACCAGTATCCGGGCGAGCGCGACCCGTGTCGGCTCTCGGACGTGGTGTCGTGAACACCCGTGACGACGTCCGCACGTCTCCAGTGACGCTGCGCAGGCTATCCGCCGTTATGCGAAACTGTGTCGAGGGCGGAAGTGGCCGGTCAAACTTGAGGTACAGGACGGTTACGGGAATCCGTTGCGCCGGTCGCGGCACGATGCGGCTCGACGTGTCGCGCTGGGGCGCCGGCGGCGGCGTGTTTGTTGCCCCGGGGCGTCGCCCTGTTGGACGGGATGGTGGCGCGGTGGGCGTGGGTGCGGCAGCCGTGCGCACCGAATCCGCTACCCGGATCGAATCAGCCACCACCGCCCGTCGCACGGAATCCTGGACCGCTTTCTGTCGGATCGAATCCGCAGTCATGCGGTCGACATCCGCCTGCGTGAGGATCGTATCGAACGGCACGACGGAGCTGTCGGCGCTCCGGATGGAGAAGTGACGCGGCGACAGCACGAACAAGGTGTCGAGCGGGCGGTCAAGCGTGAGCCGGAGCGTCAGCGTGTCGCGAACCTCGGCGGTGGCGATGCCGGAGCCTAACGAATCACGGACCGCGGCCAGCATGTCGCGCTGGATCGAGTCGGCCAGGGTGACGGTGACGGAGTCGAACAGTTCGCGACCGTCGATGACGCCGTTGCGATTCGCGTCGACGATCGCGCGCAGGAGAAATTGACCCTCCGGCAGGTGCGTGAGCGTGAACGCGCCTGACGAGTCGGACTCGGCGGCGTAGCGCAAGCTGTCAGGGAGGAGGATCGCCTGCACCACGGCGCGCGG
>DASRPK010000222.1:0-2061 GCA_035646395.1 Gemmatimonadaceae bacterium
ACGGTCGCCCCGCGGCGGCGTTTCAGCTCGAGCCAGCCTTCGTCGGCGAGCAGCCGGTAGGCGAGCGCCACCGTGTTGAAATGCACCCCGAGATCGAGGGCCAGCTGGCGGATCGGCGGCAGCAGGTCGCCGGGCTTGAGCCGCTCGTCCACCAGATGCCGGCGCAAATCGTCGGCGATCTGCCGGTAGGCAGGAATGGGGGACTCGAGGTTGAGCGAGACGCGGAGTGCGCCGGCCATTGTCTAATGTCTATGTACAATATACATTAGCAGGGACGGACGCAACGAGTTGGTAGTTGGTGGTTCGTAGTTGGTAGTTGTTCGTGGCCCCACTCCAGTTGGCTGCCGTGGCATGACCCAATGCAACTCGGGTTGTGGTAGAAGATGCGCATGCGCGAAACCACCGTCGCCACGACGATCTTTCTGCGGATTGCGCTGTGCCTGCTGGCCCTTGCCTCCACGACGACCGCACAGGCCGATCCGACGGACGATTACATCGCAGCGCAGATGCGCAGCCAGAACATTCCCGGCCTTTCGCTGGCGATCATCAAGGATGGAAAGATCGTCAAGATGCAGGGTTATGGGCTGGCGGATGTCAAAGGCAAAGTCCCCGCGACGCCTGAGACGGTCTACGACATCGCGTCCATCGGTAAGTCCCTGGTGGCAACCGGCATGATGCTCCTCGCCGAAGAGGGACTGCTGAGCATCGATGACCCGATCACCAAGCACCTGGACGGTCTGCCGCAATCCTGGGGCGGCATTACCATCCGGCATCTTCTGACCCACACGTCTGGCGTGGTGCGCGATTCACCCGGATACGACCAATATCGCGACCGCGATGATTCCGAGGTGATCAGGACTGCCTATTCGTTGCCGTTGCGGTTCGCACCGGGCGAGAAGTGGGAGTACAGCAACGCAGGGTATTCGCCTCTGGCGATGATCATGACGAAAGTGACCCGCCGCCCGTGGGCCGAATACCTTGCTGAAAAGATCTTCCGGCCAGCTGGGATGACCTCAACGTACCCATTGAATACAAGCGTGCCTCTGCCCAATCGCGCGCGTGGCTATGCGGACAATGACACGCCGTTGAAAGAAGCCACTCAGCGACGCGCACTGATGCCGGCGGGCGGATTTCTCTCAACCGTCGTGGATCTGGCGAAATGGGACGCGTGGCTGGACAACGGTACCTTCCTCAGAGACACGATACGCCGTCAGATGTGGACGTCGGTGACGCTTAATAACGGCACTACGCACCCGTACGGCCTCGGATGGGAACTCGACGGTCCGGTACTCGGCCGACGCGTTGTTCGTCACGGCGGGAGCGTGATCGGGTTCCGGTCCGAGTTTGTCCGCTTCGTGGACGATCGCCTGACGATCATTCTCCTGATGAACCTGCACGACGTCGATTGGCAGACTATTCGCCTGGGCGTGGCTAGACTTCACCTGCCCGCAGCCCCGTCCGGCGGACCAGCCCCAGGCGCGCCGCGTTAACGAGATTTGGGTGCCCGGTGTCGAGGACCGGTGCTACCGAATTTGCCCCGCGCATCGTGCGGGCGGCTCGGGAAAGCGTGCCCTGGCAAACGTAGTGTCAGTGAATGAGCGACCGTCGGAGGTGCGAGTTACCGTTCTCGCCCCGGCGCGAGGGCTGTCGTCGTGGCGCGAACCCTTCTGGTTCGCGGATCAGTTCTCAGTAGGCTTTTCCGCCTTCTCGATAGTGATCACATCGAGTGGCACGGCCCCTGGCTCGAGTCTCAGGCCGAGCGCCTTGAGGGCATCAGCAAAAACCGTAAAGTTCACACCGCCGGTTGCCGCTTTCCGCGCGTCGTCCGAATCGGTTCCAGTCAGAGCGGCCACTTTGAAGTCAAAAGCGCCATCAAGGCCCGTCCGGTTCAGTACCGGTCGATCGATGCCCTGCAGATTCAACAGGTAAAGCTGCAGATCGTTCATCGTGACGTTTTGAAAAGCGATGCCTGTCGCATCGGGCTGCACGCGACGGGGATCCTTCGTTTTCGAGGGCTGGAGCTTGTGCCCCTTCGGGTCAATGGTGAGGAAATAGACTGAG
>DASRPK010000223.1:0-5212 GCA_035646395.1 Gemmatimonadaceae bacterium
GACTACCTCACGTTAGGCAGGGCCGCCGAGTCGCTGTCGGGCGGGGAGGCGCAGCGCATCCGGTTGGCGACGCAGATCGGGTCGCGGCTGGTGGGTGTGTTGTACATCCTCGATGAGCCGTCCATCGGGCTGCACCAGCGCGACAATGAACGCCTGCTGCGGACCCTGGAGACGCTACGCGACCTGGGAAACACGGTGATCGTCGTCGAGCACGACGAGGAGACCATTCGCGCCGCCGACTACGTGATCGATCTTGGTCCGGGCGCAGGGAAACATGGTGGCGAGGTCGTGGCCGCCGGGACCATCGACGACATCCTGAAGGTCAAGGCGTCGCTGACCGCGCAGTATCTCAAGGGAACCCGCCGGATCGAAATACCAAAGGCTCGACGGCCCATCGACGAGCGGCGTCGACTGACCATCCACGGTGCCAGGGAGCACAACCTCCGCAACCTCACGGTGTCGATCCCGTTAGGCGCATTTGTCGCGGTGACCGGTGTGTCCGGTTCGGGAAAGTCGACGCTGATCGAGGACATCCTGCACCGTACGCTGGCGCGCCACTTCTTCCGCGCGCGCGTGATTCCCGGATCGCACGAACGAATCACGGGGATGGAGCACATCGACAAGGTCATCGATATCGACCAGAGCCCGATTGGCCGGACCCCGAGATCAAATCCGGCCACGTACACAGGGTTGTTCGGGCCGATTCGCGACCTGTTCGCCGAATTGCCGGAGGCGAAGATCCGCGGCTACGGGCCGGGTCGGTTCTCGTTCAACGTCAAGGGCGGCCGCTGCGAGTCCTGCCAGGGGGATGGCCTGGTGAAGATCGAGATGCACTTCCTCCCCGACGTCTACGTGCCGTGCGACGTCTGCAAAGGCCGCCGCTACAATAGAGAGACGCTCGAGGTGCAGTTCCGCGGGAAGAGCATCGCCGACGTGCTCGACATGACCGTGGAAGACGCGTTGGCATTTTTCGAGAACCAGCCGCGCATCAGACAGAAACTGCAAACTCTCTTCGACGTGGGGTTGGGTTACGTCCACCTCGGCCAGAGCGCGACCACGCTGTCCGGCGGCGAGGCGCAGCGCGTGAAGCTCGCCACGGAGTTATCGCGCCGGGACACAGGACGCACGCTCTACATCCTCGACGAACCCACGACGGGTCTTCATTTCGAGGACGTGCGGTTGTTGCTCGACGTATTGCACCGTCTGGTCGATCGCGGAAACACGGTCCTGGTGATCGAACACAACCTCGACGTGATCAAGACCGCCGACTGGATCATCGACCTCGGTCCCGAGGGTGGAAATCGTGGTGGCTCCGTGGTGGCCGAGGGCAGCCCGGAAAAGGTGATGCGGACGAAGGGATCGTTTACCGGCGAACATCTGGCCCGCGCGCTGTCAGATCCCGTTCGAAAGCGGGGCCTGGTGGCCGCAACCCCATAAGTCAGTCCAGGAACCTACGGTGGAGGGCGCCTGGCGCACTCGCCAACGCCGTTTGACGCCTTATCTTCCGCCACAGCACTCCCTTGGCTGACCCGTGTCGAAACAGGACACAGGCAGACTGCGTACTGGAGTGGGAAACCCGATCACAGGATTCATGATGGTCACGCGCGAAGACATCGAGGCCTTTCTCGACCGCTTGTCGGGCGACGGCGCGAATTACAAGGAGATCGAGCCGGGCTTGTGGAAGGTCCGTCCGAGCGGAAAGCTCGAAGTCGACTTCATCGTCCACCACAACCCACCGGTTGTCGTGATCCGCGTGAAGGTCATGGAGCTCCCCGATTCGAATGGCAGCAGCCCGGGCCTCTATCGCCGGCTGCTCGAGCTCAACGCCACCGACCTCGTTCACGGCTCGTACGGCATTTCCGACGGGGCCATCGTCCTCACCGAGGCGCTCGAGCTCGCGCACCTCGACTACGAGGAATTCCAATCCAGCTATGAAGCCATGTCGCTGGCGCTCGCGACCCATCTCCGCGAGCTGACCACGTTCAGCGAGGTTCGTTAGGTATGGGCATCTTCGACCGCTTGTCCACCCTGATCAAGTCGAACATCAATGATCTGATCTCCTCCGCCGAAAATCCGGAGAAGATGCTCAACCAGATCATTGTCGACATGCGCGACCAGCTGATAAAGGCCAAGCAGCAGGTGGCCGCCGCCATTGCCGACGAAAAACGCCTCCGCGACCAGGCTGACGAGGAAGCGAAGCAGGCCACAGAATGGATGGCCAAGGCCGAACTGGCCGTCCGGCAGAATCACGACGAGCTGGCCAAGTCGGCACTCGTCAGGCACGGTGAGCACCTGACGCATGCGCAGCAGCTCGAGCTGACGTGGCAGGCCCACCAGTCCGAAACGGAAAAACTCAAGTCGTCATTGCGCGACCTCAACGACAAGATCGAGGAGGCAAAGCGCAAGAAGAACCTGCTGCTCGCCCGCCAGCGTCGCGCGCAGGCGCAGAAGCGGATCGCCGATACGATGTCCTCGATGTCCGAGAAGTCGGCGTTCGAGGCGTTTGCCCGGATGGAAGAGAAGATCGCGACGAACGAGCGGATGATCAAAGCAAGCGCCGAGATCGACGAGGAATTTTCGGGCGATCGCCTGCAGCGTGACTTCAAGGCGCTGGAGAAGGCGCACGGCTCGGCAAGCGCTGATGCACAGCTCATGGCGCTCAAGCAGAAGATGGGAATGCTGCCCGCTTCCTCGGCCGCGGACCCGAAGAAGCTTGGCGCCGGCAACGCCTCGGCCGACGATATCCATGACGCCGAGGTCGAGGAGGTTCACGACGAGAAGCGCGGCGGTTGACGACACCGCCGGTCACCGTCGCTGAACAGCGGTTCAGGTTTGGCCCCATCCTTGGGGCCACCGTTGTCACGGTCCTCCTGATCTGGCTGTTCTATTCGGTCGCGGAGGTCCTGCTCCTCCTTTTCATCGCGATAATTGTTTCGCTATACCTCGGGTCCGTCACTGATTTTCTGGTGAACCGGTTGCCCGTATCGCGGCCGTTTGCGTTCACGATCGCGATTTTCGCGACGCTGGGGGCGATTTACACCCTGGGCGCCCTGCTGGTGCCGCCGGTGGTGGAACAGACGCAGCAGCTGTTTTCGGTGCTGCCCAATTACGTGAACGCCTGGCAGGAAGCGCTGCAGCGGCTGGCGGCGCGTTTCCCGCGCTTGTTAGGCGGCGCCGCCGACCCGCAGGCCGAAGTGGTCAACGCGATCGTCGCCCAGATCGAGGGGATGGCGTCCAAGGCGGTGCCGACCGTCATCAACGTCGGTCACCAGATCATCAACGTCGTCTCGATCCTCGTGATGGGGATCTACATGGCGCTGTACCCGGGACTGTACCGGGAATGGCTGATCGCGCTCTTCCCGCCGGTCCATCGTGACACGGTGCGCGACGTGATGATCGACATCGGGACGACCCTCAAGGCCTGGATCGTCGCGCAGCTGCTGGCCATGACGGTGCTGGCCGCCCTCACCGCGTTAGGCCTGTACATCCTGCGCGTGCCGTACTGGCTGACGTTCGGAATATTCGTCGGCGCGGTCGTGATCGTGCCGTTTTTCGGAACGCTGATCGGCACGTTGCTGCCGGCGCTGTTCGTGCTCGGAGGCAATGGCTTTGCCGGCATCGGCCCCGGTGGGCATTTCCTGCTGGTGATTGCGCTCGGGGTTGTGGTGCACATCATCGAGGGGAATTTCGTGCTGCCGTTGATTACGGCGAAGCGTGTGGAGATTCCACCGGTGCTGAGCATGATGGCGGTGCTCATCGTGGCCAAGCTCTTCGGCGTCTTCGGGGTGATCGTGGCCGTGCCGATGGCGGCTGTCGTGATGGTGCTGATTCGCCGCGTGGTGATTCATCGGCTCTATGAAGGACAGAGCTTCCGCCGCCATGCAGGCGATCGGGTGCTTGTTCTCCGCGTCCCGGCCCCGGATGCCGCTGTTATCGCCGGCTACCCGGTCGACGTGCTGCAAGGCGTAACCAAGAAGTCCGCCTAGCAGAGCCAGTCTGTATAGCGTTGCCCTCGGTTAGTTCCGAAGGTGAGTCTCGCGTCGACTGGATTCCACGACACTTGGGACGCGAATCTTCGCGAACACAGTACGATCTCCGCGAAAGGGTTTCCGCAGTTGAACCAAGGAAGTTCTTCGCGAGAATTAGCCTCGTTTTCGCGAGAATCCGCGTCCAAATGTTGTGGGATCTTCGGTAACACACCGGAGCCTGGTCGAGTAAACCGAAGTCCATCGTGATACTTGGACTTGGACTTGGACTCAGACTTAGACTTAAGCCCATGCCGCTTCGTCTCTATAACACGCTGACGAGATCAGTCGAGCCGTTCGAGCCAATCGATGGCAAGACGGTTCGCATATACACGTGCGGCCCCACCGTCTACAACCCGGCGCACATCGGCAACTTCCGCACGTTCCTCTTCGAGGATCTGTTGCGGCGCGTGCTGCGCATGCACGGCTGGGACGTTATGCAGGTCATGAACCTGACCGACGTCGATGACAAGATCATCAAGCGCGCCAGCGAGCAGAAGAAGACCATCACGCAGGTGACTGAGCCGGTCACCGAAACCTTCCATCAGGATCGGAAGTATCTGCGCATCGAGGATGCCGAGGTGTATCCGACCGCGACGGGGCACATCCCCGAGATGATCGCGCTGGTGGAGCAGCTGCTCGAGAAAGGAATCGCGTACAAGGCGGACGACGGTTCGGTGTATTTCGCGATCGCGCGTTTCCCCGGTTACGGGAGGCTGTCCCGGCTCGATACTCGTGAGATCAAGTCGGGGGCACGCGTGGCGCAGGACGATTACACGAAGGAAAACGCCCAGGACTTCGCGTTATGGAAGGCGGCCAAGGACGAGGATGAGGAGACCGGCGCGGCATGGGACGCGCCCTTTGGACGCGGACGTCCCGGCTGGCATCTCGAGTGCTCGGCGATGGCCATGAAGTACCTGGGCGAAACGCTCGACATCCATGGAGGTGGCGTCGACCTCGTCTTCCCGCACCACGAGGATGAAATCGCGCAGTCAGAAGGCGCCACCGGAAAGCCGTTTTCGCGCTTCTGGTGCCACGGCGAATTCCTGCAGGTCGACGGCACGAAGATGTCGAAGCGGATCGGCAACGTCTCGACCGTCAGCGACCTGCGAGAGAAGGGGATTTCGGCGGCGGCGTTGCGGCACTTCGTTTTTTCGACGCACTACCGGAAGCAGATCAACCTGTCC
>DASRPK010000224.1:0-19084 GCA_035646395.1 Gemmatimonadaceae bacterium
TTTCGAATGATCCCGGGGCTCGCCAACGCGGAATTCTTTCGCTATGGCCAGATCCATCGCAACGCCTATCTCAACGCGCCGGCCTGCCTGACGCCTCACCTGTCGCTGCGCGATGTGCCAACTGTCCTTTTTGCGGGTCAGCTCACCGGTGTCGAGGGGTACACGGAAAGCACCGCCACGGGAGTGATCGCGGCCATCAACATGGCGCGGATGCTGAGGGGTGAGCCGGCGGCCGTGCCGCCGGCTACTACTATGGTTGGTGCGCTCTATCGCTACCTGCGCGAGGCGGACCCGCGGCACTTCCAGCCCATGAACGCCAACTTCGGCCTCGTCGAACCGCTGGCCGAGGAAGTGCGCGACAAGCGCCGGAAGAAGGAACTGCTCGCCGAACGGGCCCTGGCCGACATGCTCGCCTGGCGCGATCGGATTGCCGCCCCGGTCCACGCGCTCGCGGAATGACGCCCGGACGCGACACGCCTAACGATCAACCGGTGCACCCGGATATCAAAGCGTTCCTCACCCACCTGGCCAAGGAGCGGGACGTCTCGCCCAATACGCTGCGCGCCTATCGCAAGGACATGGCCAGCCTCCAGGCGTTCCTCGGCACCCAGTTCGGCGGCACATGGACCTGGGACCAGGTCGACCGCCCCATGTTGCGTGGTTTCCTGGGATACCTGACGAGAAACGGTTTGGCGAAGCGCAGTACGGCGCGTTCGTTGTCGGCCGTCCGCACACTGTTCAAGTTCCTGCACCGCGAGGATGTGATCGAGACGAATCCGGCGCGGGCGGTGTCGAGTCCGAAGCTGGAGAAATACCTCCCGGCCTGGCTGGAGCGGCGGCAGGTCGACGTCCTGTTCGACATGGCCGAACTGCGGGCAAGGGAAGGCGCGTTTGCTGACGTGCGCAACCTGGCCATTCTCGAGCTGTTCTACTCGACTGGAATGCGGCTCTCGGAGCTGCGCGGCGTCAATCGCGGTGACCTCGACCTCGTGACGCAACAGGTCAAGGTGCGTGGCAAGGGCAGGAAAGAGCGGATCATTCCCGTCGGCAACAAGGCGTCACTCGCGCTCCGGAATTACGAGTCAAAACGTGACGAGCTCGTGAGACGTCTCGGACCGAAAGCCGACAAATCGGCCTGGTTCCTCGGCCCGCGCGGCAAACGACTTTCGGTGCGCGCCATCCAGGACGTGGTGACTGATTTCCTTGACAAGATTGACGAAAATGCCGGGCTCTCCACGCACTCGCTGAGACACTCGTTCGCCACCCATCTTCTGGACGCCGGCGCCGATCTCCGTGCAGTTCAAGAGCTCCTCGGCCACGCGTCAATTTCCACGACGCAGATTTACACGCACACCAGCGTCGAGCGTCTTCGCGAGGTCTACAAGAAGTCGCACCCCCGCGCTTAGGCCAGATGGACGACACAGTCGTTCGCCAGTTTTTGTTGTCGTCTGCCCGTCTGCCCGTCTGCCCGTCTGCCCGCTTACCCGCTTACCCGTTTACCCGTTTACCCGCCCCATGCTATCTTCGCCGTCCCCTATGACTCGTCCCAGAATTCGCTCCACCACCATCCTCTCCGTCCGCCGCGACGGCAAAGTCGCGCTTGGTGGCGACGGCCAGGTCACGGTTGGCGAGACAGTGATGAAGGCATCGGCCCACAAGGTCCGCACCCTCGCCAATGGTCGCCTCCTGGCCGGATTCGCGGGGAGCGCGGCCGATGGCCTGACGCTCTTCCAGAAGTTCGAGGAGAAGATCGAGCGGTATCCGGACAATCTCCGACGGGCGGCTGTGGAGCTGGCGAAGGATTGGCGCAGCGACAGGGTCTTGCGACGCCTGGAAGCCCTGCTTGCCGTCACCGACAAGGAAAGCAGTTTCATCCTCTCCGGCACGGGCGACATCATCGAGCCGGACGACGGCGTGCTCGCCATTGGATCGGGCGGACCGTATGCGCTGGCCGCGGCGCGCGCGCTGGTCGCCAACACGGCGCTGGCTGCCCCTGATATCGTCCGCCGGTCGCTGGAAATTGCCGGCGAAATCTGCATCTACTCGAACAACCGCATAACGATTCTGGAAGCTTGAGATGCGGGCATTCGATGTGAGAGGTAAACCGCGCTGATCAGATGTCGGGGTTCTCTCACGTCCCACATCCCACGTCCACTTTCGAATGGCTTCAAACCGCACTGAGCAAGCATTAGCCCGTTTGGCGGATCTTACGCCGCGCCAGATCGTGGCCGAACTCGATCGTTACATCGTCGGCCAGAACGACGCCAAGAAGGCCGTGGCCATCGCGCTCCGGAACCGGTGGCGCCGGCAACGCGCGCCGGAATCCATCCGCGACGAAATCTCGCCTAACAACATCATCCTGATCGGGCCCACCGGCGTCGGCAAGACCGAAATCGCGCGAAGGCTCGCGCGCCTTGCCGGAGCGCCGTTCGTGAAAGTCGAGGCCTCGAAGTTCACCGAGGTTGGGTACGTCGGCCGCGACGTCGAGGGGATGGTCCGTGACCTCGTCGAGAGCGCGATCGACATGGTGCGCACCGAGCGCGAGACCGAAGTCGAGGACCTGGCGCAGGAGCGAGTCGAAGACCGCTTGCTCGACCTGCTGCTGCCGGTTCCATCCGACGTGAAACCGGCCGCGCCGGTTCAGCCTAACGTGGATCCCACGCCCCCCACGCCATCCACCGGCGGGGTGTTCGTCGTGTCACCCACGGGTGACATCCAGCAGGACCGGGACTCCGCCGCCGCCCGCGATCGGTACCAGCGCACCCGCGACAAGCTTCGCCAGCTCCTGCGTGACGGCCAGCTCGAGCAGCGTGAAGTGGAGATCGAGGTCGCGCAGCAGTCTCCCATGCTCGAGGTGATGACGCCCCAGGGCGCGCCCGAGGGCATGGAGAACTTCACCGAGATGCTGAAGGACATGCTGCCGCGCCGCAACAAGAAGCGCACGCTGAAGGTGACGGAAGCGCGCCGTATCCTGCTCGAGCAGGAATACGACAAGCTGATCGATCACGAAGACGTCACCGGGGACGCACTCGAACGGGTCGAGAAACTCGGCATCATCTTTCTCGACGAGATCGACAAGATCGCCGGCGCCCGGTCCGAAGGGTCGGGCGGGCCCGACGTGTCGCGCGAAGGTGTGCAGCGCGACCTGTTGCCGATCGTCGAAGGCTCGAACGTGCAGACCAAGCACGGCATGGTGAAGACCGATCACGTGCTCTTCATCGCAGCCGGTGCGTTCCACGTGTCGAAGCCCAGCGACCTCATTCCCGAAATGCAGGGCCGCTTTCCGATTCGCGTCGAGCTCAAGCCGCTCACCGAGGAGGATTTCGTCCGGATCATGACCGAGCCGGAGAACGCCCTCACCAAGCAATACGCTGCGCTCATCGAATCCGAATCGGCGGCCATCGAGTTCACGGTTGACGGAGTAGCCGAAGTTGCGCACGTCGCCGCCATCGCCAACCAGCGCATGGAGAACATCGGCGCCCGCCGCTTGCACACCGTGATGACGACACTGCTCGAGGAAGTGCTCTACACGCTGCCTGACAAGTCGATCGAGAAGGTGACGGTCAATCGCGGTATGGTGCAGGACCGGTTGAAGACGATCCTCGAGGACGAAGACCTCCGGAAGTACATCTTGTAGTCCTCGCCTGCCCGCCTGCCCGTTGACCCGACCGCAGTGAAGCACTTTCTCGCAATCCCCGACTTCAGCAAGTCCGAGCTCGACCGCTTGCTCGCGCTGGCCGAGTCGATGCGCGCCGGTCGTTATGCGGGCCGCCCGCTGAAGGGCCAGACGCTGGCGATGATCTTCATGAAGTCGTCGACGCGCACGCGGGTGTCGTTCGAGGTTGGATGTTACCAGCTCGGCGGACACGCGATTTTCCTGTCCCCCCGCGATGCCCAGCTTGGACGGGGTGAGCCCATCGAGGACACCGCGCGCGTGCTCTCTCGTTATGTCCAGGGCATCATGATTCGCACCTTTGCCCACGACGATGTCGAGGCGATGGCAACATACGCTTCGGTTCCCGTCATCAACGGACTCACGGATCTCCAGCACCCGTGCCAGGTGCTCGCCGATGTGTTGACCGTGCGCCAGCATGTTGGTGGATATGAAGGGAAGACTGTTGCGTGGATTGGCGACGGCAACAACATGGCGAATTCATGGATCGACGCCGCCTGGCGACTCGGTTTCACCCTCAGGTTGGCCTGTCCCGAGGGCTACGACCCCGACCCGACGCTGCTCGAGCGCGCTGCAGCCGGCGGGAACGTCGCGCTGGTGCGCGATCCTCGTCAGGCAGCTGAAGGCGCGGACGTCGTGAACACCGACGTCTGGGCGTCAATGGGCCAGGAAGAGGAACAGGCGGAGCGGAGTCGGGCCTTCGAGGAATACTGCGTCGATTCCGCGTTGATGCAGCGGGCCGCGCCGAACGCAATCTTCCTCCATTGTTTGCCGGCACACCGTGGCGAGGAAGTCGCGGCCGAAGTCATCGACGGACCGCAGAGCCGGGTCTGGGACCAGGCCGAAAATCGGCTGCACATCCAGAAGGCGATCATGGCGGTCTTGATGGGACGGGAATCGCTCGCCTGATCGCGATTGGACGCCGTCAATTGGCGTGAATCGGGCGCGGCATTCGTCCAGTAAATTCTCACACGTGGAAATTGCCGCAGCGATCGGACTCATCGTCATTGGTCTTGCGCTGCTCGCCGGCGGAGGGGAAGCACTGGTCCGCGCCGCGACGACGATCGCAGAAATCGCCGGGGTAACTCCTGCCGTCATCGGACTCACTGTCGTGGCGATGGGAACGTCGCTCCCCGAGCTGACCGTCAGCCTGTTCTCCGCCCTCAATGGTCAGCCCGACATGGCGATCGGCAATGTCGTCGGCTCGAATATCTTCAACGTCGCGGTTGCACTCGGGGTCACCGCGTTGGTCGTTCCACTGCCGGTCCACGGTGCCGCGGTACGGCTCGAGTGGCCCTTCATGTTCCTGGCGAGCGTGATCTGTTTGCTGTTGAGTCGCGATGGGGTTCTCGATCGGGTGGAAGGCGCGTTCTTCGTCGTCTCACTGGTGCTGTTCATCGCGTACACGGTGCGTCTCGCGCGGCGTGACATTGGCGCCGTCGAGGCCCGCGCGCTCGCGGCGCATGTCGAGGCCCGGGACATCGATGTCGCGCCCGGCCGTACGAAGCCGCCCCGCCTCATGGTTCCGCTCGCAGTTCTTGTGGGCGGGCTCGCCTGCCTCATCCTCGGCGGCCGGTGGTTGGTGGACGGTGCGTCGTCGCTTGCGCGTTTCATGGGAATGACCGAGCGCGTCATCGCGCTTACGATCGTCGCCGGCGGGACGGGAGCCCCCGAGTTGGCGACGTCGCTGGTGGCAGCATTTCGTGGTCGTACCGATGTCGCCGTGGCGAACATGATTGGTTCGAACATCTTCAACATCCTTGGCATCCTCGGTGTTACGTCGCTCGTGACGTCGATCCCGGTCTCCTCGGCGATGGTCGATAGCGATATGCTCTGGATGATCGGTGTCTCAATCCTCCTGCTGCCGTTGATGCGATCTGACAGCCGTATCTCGCGCATCGAAGGTGGTGTACTCGTCACGGCCTACGTCGCGTACCTGTTCACTCTGTTTCGCGGGTGACGGGCAGTCGTGCCGAGGAGCCGAGACCTCGGTTGAGCTACTGACCCGCGCGGCATCACAAGCCATTGACTTCCTGAGTTAGCTAATTAGCTTATTAGCTAAGCGAACAAGTCAGGAGAGCAGGCAATGGCACGAACGGACGCAGTCTTCAAGGCACTCGCGGACACGACCCGGCGCGAAATCCTGCGACTGCTGCGCTCCGGACCGAAATCCTCGGGTGACCTCGCCCAGTCTTTCGATTCGGCCTGGCCAACCATCTCGCGGCACCTGGCCGTGTTGCGGGACGCGGAATTGGTCAGCACGGAGCGTAACGGTTCGACGGTGATGTATGAGCTCAACACGACCGTATTCCAGGACGCAGTGGAGCATCTGCTCACCTGGACCCAACCCAGAGGTTCCAATGGCAAACGACGCTCGTAAGTGGCTCCCGCTGGCACTTGTTGCCGCCGCGATGGCGATAACAACCTTTGCTGTTCGCGACCTTCCACCGACGGTCACGCTCGACCTGCGCGGTTTGCTTCCGTTCGAGTTGGAGCCGACCGGGGACACGGCACCGCGATGGGTGGCCGTCGTTATGATGCCGCTCATTGCAGCGCTGATCTGGGTGCTGTTGGAGATTGGTCGCAGCCGCTTCGGGCTCAGTCTCGCCCGGCGCCTCTTCTCCGACACTCCGGAGTCGATGGCCGATCCCGCAACAATCGATCGCTTCAGCAGCACGTACGACACGATCGTGCTGTCGGTTGTAGTGCTCATCCTCGGCGTGCACGCCGGTATGGTCGCCGCAATGCTCGGTCACGAGACGCTCGCGCCCAGGATCATCAACGTCGTGATGGGCCTCAGCCTTGTGGTGGCAGGAAACGTGATGCCGCGCGTGCGCCCCAACCTCGTTGCCGGAGTACGGACCCGCCGCACGCTTACGGATCCGGATTTGTGGCGTGAAACGCACCGCTTGCTTGGCATCGCGTTCGTGTTCGCAGGCGCGATCACCGTGCTCGTTGGTCTCGTCGCACCGGAGTTTGGATTGATCACCGCGGTCACCACGCTGGTGATGGCGTGCATCGTTGCGGCAATCGGCGGTGCGCGTGCCCGTCGAAAGGAGCCCAGCGCCGCCTGACCTAGGTAGCGAGTCTGGGCAGCCGACACGGTCGGTGCCAAGGCGTGTAGCCTCGATCGCGCGTCACCCTCGCACCCTCGCACCCTCGCACCCTCGCACCCTCGCACCCTCGCACCCTACAAAACCCATTCAACTCTCCGCACCTCACCGGCTGTCAAAAGACAGTCCGAAACCGGGGGCCACATGGGAGTTTCGTGGAGGGAGATCCGCGCTGCCGCGCGCAGCCTGACGCGCTCGCCTGCCGTCAGCATCTGTGCAATCCTCTGCCTGGCACTCGGCATTGGCGCGACGACAGCCATCTCGAGCGCGCTGAACCGCGCGTTGCTGCAGCCACTCCCGTTCCGGGAACCTCACCGGCTCATCTCCGTTCACAGAATCACGCCCCAATCCGGTCCGATGGGTGGCTGGTCGCAGTCAGTGCCGAACTACCTCGACCTGCGCGACCGCAGTCGGCAGGTCACCGGGCTGGCAGCGCTCACCTGGGGCTCGTCGATCATCAACCTGCCTGACGACGCCATCCAGGCGAGGCAAAGCCGCGTGACCGGCAACCTGTTCCAGACGCTTGGTTCGCGCGCGCAACTGGGCCGGCTCCTCCTGCCTGACGACGACCGCCTCGACGCCCCCCTCGTCGCGGTCATGGACGACGAGTTGTGGCGACGTCAGTTCGGTCGCGACTCCGCGATTGTCGGCCGCACCCTGACCATCGACGGACAGCCGACGACCATCGTCGGCATTACGACGGCCGGCTTTCGCGTCCCATTAGGCAGCAGCTTGTTCCGCTCGGACCTGTGGATGCCGATCCGCTTCACTGACCAGCAGCGCGCGGGACGCAACAATTACCTGCAAACCCTCGGCCGGCTCGCCAACGGAGCAACCGTGCAGAGCGCGGAGGCCGAACTACGCAATATTTTCGCGACTCTCATCGCCGAAAATCCTCAGTTGCGCGGCGACAACGTCCGCGTCGCGGCCCTTCACGCCGAAAACACGAGGAGCATTCGCAAGCCACTGCTGCTGTTGTTCGGGGCAGTCGTCATCGTGTTGCTCATTGCGGCGACGAACGTTGCGGCGCTGCTCTTTGCGCGAGGCGTACAGAAACAACGCGAGTTCGCGGTCAGGTCCGCACTCGGCGCCAGCAGATGGGATACGATGCGCTTCCCGCTGATCGAGAGCGCGCTTCTTACCGTGACGAGCGTTGTCGTCGGCATTGCCCTCGCGGCACTTGGCGTTAAAACCATAGGACTACTCGCCGCCTCGCGTATCACACAACTCAACGGCCTGACGCTGGATCCGAAAGTGCTGGTATTCGCCGTCCTGTTGTCGTCCGTGGTGGCGCTCGCCTGCGGGGCGGCACCGGCATGGCGCAGCACAAAAGTTGATCCGCAGGACGCGCTTCGAGGAGGACGAGGCGGCGGTGCGGACAAGTCGCACCATCGTGCCTTGCGTTCGCTGGTCGTGGTGGAGATTTCACTTTCGCTGGTGCTGCTCATCGGTGCGGGGCTGGTCCTCAAGGGTTTTGCGCGCCTGTTGGCGAACGACCCTGGCTTCGATCCAAAACGCATCCTGACGCTGCAGATATCGACGTCCCCAACGCGCTATCCCGACGGCACTGCCGTCCGTGATTTCGTAGAACCCGCCCTGGCGGCGATGCGACTGGTGCCGGGAGTCGAGGACGCCGCGGCGATCAGCGCCGTTCCCTACGTGACATGGGGAAACAACTCGGGCACACGGTATGAGGACGCGGTCGTAACGGATCAGTCCCGCTTGCCAATCACGGAGCAACGCGGAGTAACGCCGGCGTTCTTCGCGGTCACGAAACAGCGACTGGTCTCCGGCCGGTTGCTCGCCGAAACGGATGACGAGCGCCCCTCCTCACCTGCAGTGGTCGTAGTCAATGAAGCACTCGTCAGGCGGGATTTCCCTGGCCGGGATCCCATTGGTCGTCGCTTCCATCTCTCCGATACGACGTTCGCGACGATCGTCGGCGTCGTGAGCGACATCCGAAACATGGGTCCGATCAGCCCAACCGCGCCGGAGATGTATTGGAACTTCCGGCAGGCTGGCTCGGGCACAGCAACCGTGCAGGTCATGGTGCGCGTCGCAAGCGGCGATCCGTCACGTGTCACCCCGGGAATCCGGGACGCAGTCCGCAGTGTCGACGCCAACGCTGCCGTGGCAAATGTGGCGACGATGGAATCGGTGATCGCGCGCAGTCTTGGCAGTCCCCGCTTCTACTTCACTTTGCTCGGTACCTTCGCTGCGATCGCGATGATACTGGCACTGACAGGTCTCTACGGCGTGTTGAGCTACGCCGTCGCGCAACGCACGCGTGAGATCGGTATTCGATCGGCGCTCGGCAGCACGCGCGGAGGGATCGTACAACTCGTGACGCGCGATGCACTCAAGCTCGTCGGTGGCGGAATCCTGCTTGGCGTGTTTGGCGGCACAATGGTGACGAGACTCATGGAGTCGATGCTCTACGGCACGAGCCCGCTCGACCTCAGCACCTGGCTGCTTGCCATCCTGTTGATGACAGCGGCGGCAATGGCGGCCGCGCTCGTTCCCGCTCGTCGCGCGTCCAAAGTCGACCCGCTAGTCGCCATTCAATCCGAGTAACTGGGGTCAGATCAGGGTCAGATCAGGGTCTGACCCCATAGGTGCGCTGCATCGCGCCCGGTGCGATCTTGCGTGGACCACCGCAATCGGAGATCGCGCGCATGGTCGCTGTCGGCTCACCCGCTCCTGACTTCACCGTCCTGACCGACGAGGGGAAAGAGACCTCACTGCGCGACTACCGTGGCCACTGGGTCGTGCTCTACTTCTACCCGAAAGCCGACACCCCTGGTTGAACCAAGGAAGCGTGCGCGTTCCGCGACGCTGTTCCTCGGTTCGAGGGACTTGATGCAGTAATCCTTGGCGACAGTCCTGATTCGGTGGAGAAGCAGGCCAACTTCAAGAAGAAGTACAACCTGCCGTTCACGCTACTCGCCGACAAAGATCACATGATCGCCGAGGCGTATGGCGCGTGGCAGGAGAAGTCGATGATGGGCAAGAAGTATATGGGGATCGTGCGCTCCACCGTCATCATCGATCCGCAGGGGAAGGTCGCGCGCGTCTTCGAAAAGGTGAAGGACGCCGCGACGCACCCTGCGGAGGTTGCAGATGCCTTGAAGGAGCTCGAGTCCGGCCTCGTGTAGCTAGTCCGCGCGTAACGCTGAGAGGGGATCGACGCGGGCGGCGTTCCGCGCCGGCCGCAGGCAACTGACGATGGCGATCGTGAAGCACAGTGTCGCGGCGATTCCAATCGTCACGGGATCCTGTGGCTGCACGCCGGCCAGAATCGCCCCCATCGTGCGCGCGGCGGCGTACGCCACGAACACGCCGATCAGTATGCCGACGGTCGCCAGCACCAGACCTTCGCGCAGCACGAGGCCGACGATCCCTTGTACCGGTGCTCCAAGCGCGCGCCTGACGCCCAACTCATGGATGCGCGTCGAGACGGTGAATGCCAGCAGGCCATGGATACCAACCGCTGCGATGAGCAGCGCGATGACGCTGAGCACGACCAGGATGCGCAATTGCGTGACGCGCGGCGCAGTCTCCTCGGCAACGACACTCGCCAACGGTCGTACGTGGGACACCGACTGCTCGACGTCGGCATTTCTGATGATGCCCTTGATCGAGGCGACGAGGGACATCGGCGGGACCGCTGCGCGCACCACGAGATCTTTCGGCATGTATCCGCCGACGTTGGCAGCACCGGGTTGCGCAGCCGGCAGGTAGAACTGCGGCTCGCTTCGTCGTTCGAGTCCCCGGACATGGATGTCGCCCACGACTCCGACAACCGTGCGCTCCTCCGGCTGCTGTAAACCGATCTGGAACCGCTTGCCCAGCGGATTTTCATTCGGCCAATACCGCTTCACGAAGGCTGCGCTGACGACCGCCACCTGCACGCCATCCGTGACGTCTGTTTCGTTGAAGTCCCGGCCGCGAATCAGCGGAATCCGCAACGCCTCGAAGTACTGCCCGCTCACATAGCGGATGCTTGCGGTCTCACGATCGTTCCCGGGTTCGGTGACGCCGGGGACAACGATACTCCGGATGCCACCGCGCATAACGAGAGGCAATCCCGTGACGTATCCGGCGGCCTGCACCCCCGGCAGCGCGCGCACGCCATTGAGAACGCGCTCATAAAATTGTAAGCGGGTTACAACAGAATCGTACTTCGGCAACGGCAGCGCTGTCTTCATCGTGAGCACGTTCTCGGCCCGGAATCCAGGATCGATCGCCTGCACACGCGCCACGGCGCGGATCAGCAACCCCGATCCGACGAGGAGGACGACCGACGAAGCGATCTCCAGGATCACGAGACCAGACCGCACTTTCTTCGACCGCCCGCCACCGGCGCGATTCGTGCCGCGCAATGCGTCCAGCGGTCCACTCCGTCCCGCCTTGATTGCCGGCGCTACACCACACGCGAGTCCTGTGATGAGAACGAGAACGATCCCGACAGCCATAACGCGGTAGTCCACGGTCGGCTGACTATCCACCGGCAAGCCGCCCGGGATGAGCCTCGACAACAACGGCACGCCGGCCCATGCCATGGCCAGGCCAATCACGCCGCCCAGCGCCGCCAGCGTCAGGCTTTCCGTTATGAGCTGGCGTACGAGCCGCTCACGTCCCGCGCCGAGTGCGGCGCGCACCGCCATTTCGCGAGCCCGATGCGCGCCGCGTGCCAGGAACAGGCTGGCCAGGTTCGCGCAGGCCAGAATCAGGATGCATAACGCCGCGCCCACCAGCGCCACGATGAGTGAGATCGCCGCGCTGGGCATCTCGCCGCGCAGCGTGAACACCGCCGAGCCGGTGCGATAGCTCAGCTGGGCACTGGTCTGTTCCGCGACGCGCTTCGAGATCGTGTTCAAGTCCTGGCGCGCCTGCTCAGGCGTGCCCCCCGGACGCAGACGCGCAATCCCGAACAGGAAGCGGTTGTTGCGGTCCTCGAAGCTGGACGGAGTGAACACCTGCGGGACCCACCCATCGACCGAGTTCTGTGGAAACCGGAACGCGGGAGGCATAACGCCGACGACTGCGTGTGGCACTCCATCCAATCGGACGAATTTCCCGATGATGCCCTGGTCGCCTCCGAATTGCGTCTGCCAGAGCCCGTAACTCAGGATGATCGCCCGCCCGGTCAACGTATCCTCGGCCGTAAACATGCGGCCGGCGAGCGGTTGAACACCCAGCAGCGGAAGCACGTCTGCGGTTGTGGCGACGAGCTCCACGCGCCGCGGTTCCGACTCGCTCACCAGGTTCGACGACCGCCATGAATACGCACCCATCGCCGAGAACGAACGCTGTTGCTCCTTCCAGTCCCGGAAGTTTCCCGGCGATACGTCGCCGTAATTCCACATGTCTTCGCCATCGGCCTGGTAGAACCGGACCAGCCGTTCCGACTCCTGGTATGGAAACGGCCGGAAGAACGTGTAGTCGGCGAGCGTCAGGGCGGCAGTGTTGGCGCCGACGCCTAACGCCACCACCAGCATGGCCGTCAGCGCGAATCCCGGGGTGCGGCTGAACGATCGCGCCGCATAGGCGAGGTCCTGGCGCAGCAGTTCCCAGTGGGCCGCCGTGGCGTTAGGCAGAACGTCCGTTATGGCGGCACTCGCTCGCGCGAGTGCCCCCCGCCCGCGCGTGCGCATCTCGAACGTCTTTTCCAGTTCCCGGGCGTACTCGACCCGGAACGACCGGGGGTACAGCCGGAGCAGGGCGCGATAGAAGCTCATCTGAGTTTATGCGGATTCGGGGGAAAGACCGCTGGCGCGAGCCAGGCGGAGTAACTGGGCCAGCCGCCGCATTTCCGCCCGGGCCACCGCCGTCCCGAACGCCGTGATTCTATAGTAGCGGCGCCGTTCATCGTCCTCGGCGGTGCGCCGCTTCGTGACTTCGCTGATCAGCCCCTGTTCCACCATGCGGGCAATGGAGCGGTAGAGGGTGCCGGCGCTCATGCGCAGCTCACCGTCGGTGCGCGCTTCCACATCCTGGATGATCGCGTAGCCGTGTCGCTCCCCCTCGGCTACCGCGAGCAGGATGTGGAATGTCGCCGCCGGCAGCGGCAGGAGGTTCTGGATCTCTGGCGTATCAGTCATAGTGGTCCGACATATAGCCACGCTGGCTATATTGTCAATGGCTATAGTAGGACACGGCCCGACTCCAGACCGTTGCGCCCCCCTGGGTCAGAGTCGGAACCGGAGTCGGAACCGGAGTCGGGGTCAGACTCGGAACCGAAGTCCGGCCGGACTCTCTCAGCTCTCATCGCTAGCCCTCCTCCCTGCCATACAGGCATATTCATGGTCCCATTTGACCGGGTCCTACGGTGACAACCGAATCTGCTCTCAAGAGAACCCCGCTTTACGACATCCATGTCGCCCTGGGCGGGAAGATCGTTCCGTTCGCCGGCTACGAAATGCCGGTCCAGTACCCGACCGGGATTACCGCCGAACACAAGTCGGTTCGTGAGCGCGCCGGCCTGTTCGATGTCTCTCACATGGGTGAGTTCATCATCCGGGGGCCGGGGGCGATCGACTTCGTGAATCGAGTGACGACCAACGACGCCGCGGCACTCGCCGAAGGGCAGGTCCAGTACTCGGGACTCCTGAACGATCGCGGCACGTTCGAGGATGACTGCCTGGTATATCGCGCCACCGACCACGTGATGATGGTCGTGAACGCGTCGAATGCCGCCAAGGATTGGGCGCATATAATGCCTGACGCGGCAGGGTTCGACGTCGAGATGACCGACGCCAGCGACGACACCTCGCTCCTCGCCCTCCAGGGGCCGATGGCGCAACAGGTCCTGCAGCCGTTCACGGACATCGACCTCGAGCCGATCAAGTATTACCACTTCACCACCGGGTCGGTCGCCGGCGTGCCTAACGTGACCGTCTCGCGCACCGGGTACACCGGGGAGGATGGCTTCGAGCTGTATTTCCCGAACCCGCACGCCCCCACCATCTGGAAGGCGCTCACGTCGGACGGTCGCGTCACGCCGGCCGGACTCGGCGCCCGCGATTCGCTGCGGCTCGAGATGGGCATGGCGCTCTACGGCAACGACATCGACGACACCGTCACTCCGCTCGAGGCCAACCTCGGCTGGATCGTCAAGCTGCAGAAGGGTGACTTCACCGGTCGCGACGCACTCGTCAGGCAGAAGACCGAAGGGGTCAAGCGGAAGCTCATCGGCTTCACGTCATCGGAGAAGGTTTTTCCGCGGCACGGGTATCCCGTTTTCTGCAACGGCGCATCGTCAGGCACGGTGTGCAGTGGGACGATGAGCCCGAGCCTGAACATCCCGATCGGCACCTGCTATCTGCCGACGGAGTCTGCGAAGGAGGGTTCGGCTCTTGAACTCGACATCCGCGGGAAACGAGTCCCGGCGAATGTCGTGAAAATGCCCTTCTACAAGAACGCCACCCATCGGTAAACGCAGGTTCGCTGGCCGCCTGCCCGTTTGCCCGATCTTCATGCGAATCGCTGTCCTCACCATTTCCGATGCCGGCTTTCGCGGCGAGCGAGAAGATCGCTCCGGCGACGCGATCGTGGCGTGGGTAACGGCCCGCGGTGACCGCGTCGTCGACCGTCAGCTCGTGCCTGACGAGTCGGCCCACATCGTCCCCATGCTCTTAGGCTGGTGCGATCAGGACCAGGCCGATCTCATCCTGACCACGGGAGGCACAGGACTGAGCCCACGCGACATCACACCCGAAGCAACGAAAGCAGTGCTGGAGCGCGAAGCGCCCGGAATTGCTGAACGGTTGCGCGTGTCAGCGATGGAATCGTTCCCGCGCGCCGCGCTGTCCCGCGGCCTCGCCGGTGTGCGGAACAAGACTCTGGTCGTGAACCTGCCCGGCTCTCCCGGCGGCGTCCGCGACTCTCTCCAAGCGCTCGAACCGATTGTGAATCACGCCGTCCAGATCGTAAGAGGCAGTCCGACCGATCATTAGCCGCGCGGCTGCCCGCCAACCCGCCTGCCCGCCTACTCGCCTACCCGATCTACTGAATGTCCGTCCTGATCACGCTGACAGATGTTGAGCCGGCAGTTCGCCTCGGCAAGTTGCTGGAGGAAGAGCAGCTCGAGACGGAGATGGTGTCGCCGCTCGATGATTTCCGCGCGGCGTTGCGGCGATCGCGGGCGTCGGTAGTCGTGATGACCGGCGGGTTGCTCGATCCGCACAACCTGCAGCTCGTGCGCGAGTTGATGTGGGACGAGATCTCGGTCATCGGGTTCGCCGATGTGCGCGATCCAGGGACTGACGAACGGCTGAAAGCCGCTGGCTACGTCGAAGTCTTTTCGAAGCCTGTCATCCTCGACGAAGTCGTCGAGAGCATCAAGCAGTTGATACGCCGACAGGAGTTGTCGCGCCTCACCGGGCTGTTTGGCGAATCTGAGGCAATTCGCCAGGTGCTGGTCCAGGTGGAGCAGATCGCGCCCGTTTCGAGCACGGTGCTCATCGAGGGAGAGAGCGGCAGCGGCAAGGAGCTGGTCGCGCGGGCCATACATCGACTGTCGCCGCGCCGCAACAAACCGTTCATCGCCGTCAATGTCGGCGCGTTGCCCGAGACGCTTTTGGAAAGCGAGTTATTCGGGCACGAGAAGGGTTCGTTTACCGGGGCCGCCGAACGGCGGCTGGGGCGTTTCGAGCTCGCGCACGGCGGCACGCTGTTCCTCGATGAAATCGGGGAGATCCCGCCATCGACACAGGTGAAGCTCCTGCGTGTGCTCGAGGAGCGCGTGGTCACGCGGGTTGGCGGCATAACCGAAACGCCGATCGACGTCCGGGTCGTTGCAGCGACGAATGCGCCGCTGCGCGACAGCGTGGAGCAGGGGCGCTTTCGGGCTGATCTCTACTATCGGCTGAACGTGCTGCGCATCTACCTGCCGCCGCTGCGCGAGCGACGCCAGGACATTCCACTCCTCGTCAGGCGGTTCATCGGTGAGCTCTCCAAGGCGCACGACCGTCCGTTCCACGGTTTGTCGCCGGAGGCGCTGCAACGGCTGGTGGAGTATCCCTGGCCGGGAAACGTGAGAGAGCTTCGGAACCTGATCGAAAGCATGGTGGTGCTGTCGCCTGGCCGCGAAATCGGTGAGGACGACATTCCGCCGCAGATTCGCGACGCAAATGGCGCGCGATTCCTTCCGGTGCACGTCGGACCGATCATCAGGGATCGGGAGGGGAGTGACGGGCGCGAATTGGAGTTTATCTTGCGCAGCCTCGTTGAACTCAAATTGCAGATGGAGGAGTTGCGCAGGCGGGTCGACGAGTTTGGGACGATTAATGTTGCGCCCGCAGTTGGAGGTGGGTCTCAGTGGGTTGGTGAAGTGCGTGCACCCGTGGGCGTAGGCGGCGGTCAGTGGGCGGCGATCGGATCCGCGCATGGCATCGAACCGCGGGATAGCGCTCCACCTGCGAACGAAGCGGTAATTCGGCCGGGAATGTCGATGGCGGATGTTGAAAGGGCGGCGATTGAAGTGGCCTTGAGGGACACTGGTGGCAATCGCCGGAAGGCGGCAGAGATGTTGCAGATCGGCGAGCGGACGCTGTATCGGAAACTCAGGGAGTACCAGCTGCCGATCGGGGAAGGCGGGGAACTGATTCTTGACGAACCGGGCACCGAGCCGTACAATGGGTGAGCGCGTAAGTCGTTGTATTACAACCGTCTAAGCCGCTGTACCTGAGAAACGTCTTAAACCACTTTTGGTAACGGAGACGCAACACAGATGAGCCCTCAGGTGCAACCCTCGCCGCTTATCGCGGGGAGCGTGCTGCCCATCAAGCGCGCAGAGGAGTTGTTACAGACGCTGCCCGGCGTGATCGCGGCGCGGATTATTGCCAGCGAAACGGGTGCCGTAGACGAGATCCATGTCCTTACGTCTGCTGAAGTTACGCCAAAGCAAACGGTCCGGAATATCGAAAGCGCGTTGATTGCCCACCTGGGGATGCGCGTCGATCACCGGAAGATTTCGGTGGCGACGACGTTGGAGAACCGGAAGGCCAGCGAGCCGGAACCGGTAGTGGCTCCTCAGCCGGCGTCGGCACCCGCGGCGGCAACGTCAATCGCTGGTGGCTCGATGATGGCGGCAGTAGCGCCAGTAACCGTCTCGCCTCTTACCGGGACGGGTCCGCGGCTTCTGTTTTTCGAGGACGTGGAAGTGAGGCGGAGTCGCGCGAAGGGCATTTCGTGCCGAGTGACTCTGAGGAAGGGTGATCAGTCCTACACGGGCGAAGCCGAAGGAATGGAGAACGAGCGATCGCGCATTGAGTTAGCTGGTCGCGCGGCGTTGAAAGCGATAGCCGAGTTGGATACATCGGCGAAGGTGCTGGACCTGGGTGGTGCGCGGGTGGTGGAAGCGTTCGATCGGGAGTTTGTATTGGCGGCGGTGACGGCGCAGATGGTTCGCGAGACCGTGTTGTTGACCGGGACATGTGAAGTGAAGGAGAGCCCGGAGACGGCGTGTGTGCTGGCGGTACTGGATGCGACGAACCGGTGGTTGTTGCACCCTCGGCGGGGGTAGTCGCTCGAGGAAGGGCAACGCGCCGGCGGTGTGTGGGAACCCCGTGGCGAGCGTGTTGGCGAACGACCTAACGACAAAAAAACTGAACTAAAGCCCCCCATTTCCGCTGAGACAAGCGAAGTAGAGCGGGAATGGAAGAGATGGTGAGCGGAGCCGACCAGAGGTTGCACGCGTAAGCGTGACTTTCAACTGAAGGGAGGTGAGCCGCAATGATCAGCTGGACTCTTTCCTGGCTGTTCTCATGGGTTAGCTGGACATAAAGGCTGGAGTGGGGGGCGGAGTTTTCGAAAGGCCGGCGCTGATTGAAAGTGTCCAGCGTCGCGACACATGCAGTCCCCAATTAGTGACCGACGTTCATCGCGTTAACCAAGAGCTTCCATTCCGCCTGAAGCCCCGACCATGGGGACGGCTTCGGGAGCGTGCGCGTGCCACCGCACTTGGAGCGGACGGCTCACGACGCGTAACACCCCTCGTTGCTCTTACGAGCATCGCGGCAGCTCTCGGTTTGTGGATGGTGGCGTTGAGCGATGTGCGTGACACACCGGCGAGCCTGCTGCTTGCTGCCACGTTAGTCGCCCTTGGTCTCGGTGCGGAACTCTTCTCATTCAATCAATCGAAGGAATCCGCAAGCTCGGCGGCGGTGATCCCCTTCGCGGGAGCCTCATTGGTGGCGCCTTCTGCGCCGACCATTCTGATGATATTGGCGGCCGAGATCGTGGTGCAGGTTATCCATCGGCGCCCCTTCATCAAAGCAGTCTTCAATCTGGCGCAGCACAGCCTCGGATTGTCGTTAGGCATCGCGGCGCTTCATTGGGCCGGAGGGGGATCTTTCCTCGAGGTCAAGGGAGTTTCATTCGTCGAATGCCTCCGACAACAGCTAGTTCCCACTATCCTTCTGATCGGCGTTGTTCAGTTTGTAAACAACATGTGTGTCAGCGGGGCCATCGCCTTAAGTACGGGCAGAAGTTTTCTGCCAGTTTGGGCATCGAATCTCCGTTTTGGCGCTCCAAATGTGTTGGTGAACGTCGTGGTCACGTTCTATGTCGTCTGGTTAAGCGTGAACTTGGGCATCTTCGGTACGGCTGGGATGGCAGTACCGATTCTGTTAGTGCGCCAGCTTTACCGGACGACTGTGGAACTGACCACAGTCACCGAGGAGCTGCTGGAGCTAATGGTCGCCGCGATTGAGGCGAGAGACGCCTATACTTCGGGACACAGCCGCCGTGTAGCGAAGGCCTCGGAGATTATCGCCAAAGCCATCGGTCTCAGTCAGGAAGAAGTCGAACGTGTTTCTGTCGCAGCATTGTTGCACGATGTGGGAAAGATCGATGAGAGTTTTGGGCCAATCCTCGCTAAGGAGGGACGCCTAACGCCAGAAGAATGGGAAATCATGAAACGACATCCCATTCGAGGATCGGAACTTGTCGGACTGCTGTCTAGTTTGCGAGACGTTGTTGCGCCGGTGCGTCATCACCATGAAAATTGGGACGGGACTGGCTATCCGGATGGACTGCGCGGAGAGAGTATTCCCCTCGCATCGCGAATCATCATGTTCGCCGATACCCTAGATGCAATTACAACAGATCGCCCTTACCGAAAAGCGCTCGGAATTGAAGAAGCGCGCGCCGAATTCATTCGGTTTCGCGGTAAGCAATTTGATCCGACAATTTGCGATCGTGTGGTATCAGGAAGTGTCTGGGACGACCTTTACGACTGTTTCGTAAAGGAGACGAGAAAGCAACACAGGGTCGCGTCGTAAGGTAGGGCACC
>DASRPK010000225.1:0-3123 GCA_035646395.1 Gemmatimonadaceae bacterium
CGCGCTCACGCTTCTCGGCCTCGGTCTCTTGGGCCTTGCTGTTTGGCGCCTCAAAGATCCAGGCCTAGGAAGATCGCTCCCTCGATGGGATTGAATACGTAGGGCTCGACAGGGCGGAAACCCAGGTCGTAGTACTCGTGCAGGGCGGACGTCATGCTTGGTAGCGTGTCCAGGTACATCGATCGATAGCCATGGCGCGCGCTTTTTGGAGGATGCGCTCGGCAAGACGTCGTCCTACGTGCTGCGCCCGAACGTCCGGATGAACATAGAGGCGTTTCATCTCGCAGACGTTGTCGTCGATCGGTCGCAACGCGGCGCAACCCGCCGCCCGGTCTCCATTCCAAGCCAGCAACAAGCAGCCTCGTGGAGGCGAGTACTTCGCAGGCAAGGAGACGAGTTCTGCCTCGAAATCCTGGAACCCAAGGTCGATCCCCAGAGTTTCGGCGTACTGGCGGAACAGCAGGCGTACGACCGGCAAGTCCGCAGGCAGGTCAGCGGTTCGGATATCGAACACGCAGTAGCCTTACGCGATCGCGCGCTGCACGCGGCAGCAGGAAACCCCGCTAACGGGGTCCCCTGCTGCCGCAGCTCATTGTCAGGTCAGAATTTCATGGCGAGGAACAGTTCGCCGGAACGTCAAACGACTCGGTAATCGTGACCACCTTCCCGGTCAGATCGCCGCGCGCACCGACGCCAACGCCGAACTGCGCGAACGCCTGCCACACGAGACTGCAGTCTGATGGCGTCGAACCATTTGCGACTGAGGCGAGGATGCCGTCGCGCATGTTCTCGTACGCCGGCTTCGATGGCGTGAAGTTCATGCCGTCGATTACATAGCTGAACAGCTCATCCCGACGGCTGCCGAACAGTTCCATCATTCTCCACACGATTGCAGCGTAGATTTCGCCGTCGTTGTGCACCTGGCCGTCGGCGCCACCGACGGTCCCATACGTCAAGGGGTAGCCGGCATAGGGGGCCCGCCGGATTCCGCCCGGGCTGCTTGCTGAGTACTCGCCCACAACGTCGTCGCCGTTAACCAGCATCGCGATACCATCGGAATTACCCTCGCCGATGGCACCCGCGATGGGTCCGCTCATGTGGCCGATCATCCGCCAGCTGAGACCGTGGCCATACTCGTGGTAGACGACGTCGGAATCGAGCGCCGAGTCGATCTGCAGCGGCAGGACAGCGAGTCTCCGCGCGGTGGCGTTCGGTGACGGAATCGCCTTCAGGTCGGTGCCATCATTCTGGCTGATCATCACCGCCGGTATGCGCACCTGCTGTGCTTTTGCCCCTGCGCCCATTGTGATGGTCGCCGTGCCACCCTGGTTGTTCGCGACGATCACCGCGGTGGCCCCGGCGCGCTGCGCGTTAAATACCTTGAGGCTGAAGTCGCAAGCGCCACGGTCGATCAGCGCAATTCCACCCGCTACGGGCGAGGTGATGGCGGCACAACCATCGGCCGGTACGGCGACGACGACGTCGCCGGTGATCCCGGTGGTATCCAATTGCGGCCCGAATGCGGCGGGCGATGCGCCGTAACTCACCGCGACCGGTGAATTCACGACGACTTCGTGCGTACCGCCGGCGCCCGTCCAGAGGTACATCTGCATCCGCGGCCGCGAGCCATCCGGAGGCGTCGCGAAGTTTGCATTGTTGGTGCCACCGCCGTCCTGCGCCTCGGCTCGCACCGGATCGTCACCAACGCCGCCGTTACCGAAGTTGTCGATCTGGAAATTGCCCGCGGCCTCGTCAAAGCCATGCCGGTACAGGATGTCGTGAATGGCGTTGTTCAGGTAGAACAGGTTCTGTACTGAGACTTCGTTGTTGTGCGCCGCGGTGGGCTCTACTGCCAGGTCCGCGTCAGCCAGGAAATCGCCGGTCGTCACCGGAGTGCCGCCCCGGTCGGGTTGGCCGTTCTCGATGGTGTCGAGATACGCGTTCACGTTGTTGCCGGCGATGTTGATCGTCGACTGTGAGCCGCTGCCGAGCCAGCCGACCGGCGACTCGTCATTACCGGCACCAGGCCCGGCGACGACAGTTTGCGCATCCTTGCCCGGATCTTCCAGGAAAACGTTGTAGCTGTCGGTGGCGGTACGGGACTCGATGTCGAGCACGCGCCCGCTGCCGTCGACGGTTGTGTGATGCAGCTCGTTGGTGCGTTGGGTCCAGGTTTCGACCAGCCATCCGCGCGCGGACTGGCCACCCACCATGGGCAGCAGCACGGCCGTCGCCCTTGGTGCACGGTGGAAGTACGCACCACCGTTGAACAGGCTGGTATTGCCCTTTTTACCCGCAGGGCTCAGGACCAGCGAGGTTTTGGTCGGGTGCACCGCCGCCATCGCAGCTCGCACCGCCTGCCCCGCATTGATACGACTGGGAACAGCATTCGAAACCGCAACCGTGCGATCGATAACGTGCACGAGCTCACCGCGCGAGTTGATCGCCGCCTTTACGTAGGCGCCCTGCACCTTCAGGCCATCGACCACCTGCTCCATCCGCAGATGCGTCACGCGGTTTGCGCCGGTTGATTTGCCCGTGGTGCGCAGCGATGAAAGCACCTCGGGCGCACGGCCGCGACTGCGCAGATATCCCGCCACAATCGTTTCCGGCGTAGCGCGAGACGCTGCCGTAAGCGGCTTTCCGGCGGCGGCCTGAGTGACGCGCGCGGGGCTGCGATCCAGCTCGGCCGCGCCGGCGGTAACAAACGGCGCCGCTGCCAGAATCGCAACGACGAGATGCCGTCCAAACAGCTCTTTGGTGTTCATTTATCCTCCAGATGTTCCCTTCGAGGTATGCCTGCGGTCGCACAGCGCCGCGGACCGTGGAATGTTGTTGCAGCCTACGACTCCCAGCTAGTCACGTCGAGCCCACATGCGGGCTGCAGCGGGGCGTCCTGACAAGGGGCAGCACCAGGACGTCTCCCGCGGCTGCTGGATGGGCAATCGCTTATGTAAAAATGGGGTCTGGGTACAGACGCAACTGACGCAGGTTCGCGATCGCAAGCATGAACGCGCCGATTCCCTCAGAGGTGAGAGACGCCGAAGAATCCGAGATCGATGAGCTGGCCACGGTCTGGTACCAGGCCTGGCGAGACGGGCACGAGTCGGTCGTGCCGGCGGA
>DASRPK010000226.1:0-2746 GCA_035646395.1 Gemmatimonadaceae bacterium
GCGGCGTTCTCGCACTACGCGGTGTTTCCGGTGATCTGGAAGTTTTTTGCGACCTCGTCGATCGACTTCGTCACGTTCATGCCGCGCATCGAACCGGCGTTCGCGTGGTACCTGCGCCTGATGCTGGGCATCGGCGTGACGTTCCAGTTGCCCACACTCGTCCTGTTCCTGGCCAAGATGGGCCTGGTTACGCCGCGATTCATGATCCGCAACTTCAAGTACGCCGTGATGATCATCGCGGTGTTCGCCGCCGTGATCTCGCCCGATCCGGGCGGCGTCGGCATGCTGATGATGGGTGGACCGGTCATCGTGCTCTACATCCTGAGCATCGGCCTGGCGTGGATGTTCGGAAAGAAGCGGAAGAAGCTCGAAGAGGAAACGGCCTGAGATAGGTGCGAGACTACTTCGCTGGTCGGTGCGAAGTTGCGTCGCCGGGTCGGTGCGAGGATGCTTCGTGGGTCGGTGCGAGGATGCTTCGTGGGTCGGTGCGAGGTTGCTTCGCTGGTCGGTGCGAAGTCGCTTCGCCGGGTCGGTGCGAGGTTCCTTCGCGGGTCGGTGCAAACGGAGGCGTCGGCATGTCGACGAGAAGCACGCTGTGTCTCGCGCCCGTCGTGATGTGCGCGCTGTCTGGCCCGGCCGCATCGCAGTCCCCGGTTCAGTCTCCGACGACGTTCGAAGTCGCGAGTGTCAAGCGCAACACGAACGGGACCCGTTCGGTTTCACCGATTCCGTGGGGAACACAACCAGGTGGCCGCTGGACGATGCTCAACGGCACCGCCTATATGTTGATTCGGTACGCACACGGTACCGGCAATAGCGAAGTCCTCGGCCTCCCGGGTTGGGCTGAGACCGACCGTTTCGATGTGGTCGCGAAAGCATCAGTCGAGTCCGCGGACATCGAGATGCGCGGCATGGTGCGCACGCTGCTGGCGGAGCGATTCGGTCTCCGGACGCACATTGAGCATCGCGAACGATCGACCTACGCACTGGTTGTCGCAAATCAGGCGGGCGCCGGCGGTCCGCAACTGCGGGGAATCGATGCGGACTGCGACGTTCTGTTCGACGCGGTGAGGCTGAAAAAGCAATCGCTCGATTCCATTCCTCGCGCCGGCAACGGCATCATCATGTGCGCGAACGATTCGATGTTTTCGCAGTCTGCCGCTGGCGGTTCCACCACCTTCCGCTCAGGAGGGTCACGCATGATCGAGCTGGCCAGCAGGCTCAGCACCCTCGTCGGCCGCCCCGTCGTCGACAAGACAGGCCTCGATGGATTCTTCGAATACACGCTCCGCTTTGCGACCAGTGCGGCGAGCAATTCCGGCATTGCGCGCGATCCAGACGGCGCGCCGTCGCTGATGATCGCGCTCGAGGAGCAATTGGGACTGAGGCTTGTATCAAGCCGCGACCCGGTGGCGGTCTTCGTCGTGGACCGGCTTGAACGACCGACGGCCGATTGAGACAGGTTCGCTATTCGGAACCGTCGCCGCGCGTGACCTCGACATAGCGCTGTCCGTCTTCCCACCAGACGTCCACACGCCACGGATTGCAGCACACCTCGCAATCCTGAACGAGGGTGCCCGACACGTCCGGCTCGACATAGATCTCGCCCGGCTCGCCGCAATACGGACACACGACGTTGAATGCGTCGTCCACTATTCGACTTTGACGCGACGGGTCTCGAGCGTCTTGCCATCGACGATGACTTCGATGGCGTAGTCGCCGATCGGAAAATCATCGGCAGCCTGGAAGCGGAAGTCCGTCGCGGCCTGATCGTTGTACGCGACCTTCTTCGTCGCCTCGTGGACCACGCGGCCGGCAAAGCTCCACTTCACGGAGATGGTTCCCGCGCCGCGCCCGTTGCTGAGGACGGACACGTACATCGTGTCTTTCGGCCGGAACGACGTCGCGTGCGTGCCCACGCTGTGATCGGTGTTCAGCGATTTTCCGGTCTGGATCGCGACCACATTCAGCGGCTCGGTCGGGCCGCATGCTACGGCGGCGAGAGCCAGGATCAGGCAGGCCACTCTCATCACGCTCATCAATAAGCCTTCGCGAACCACGCATTCGCTGTCGACGCTTTCCCGCACTTCAGGCATGGTTTCCCGTCCGCGCCGCCCGCCGTAAATGGAATGTTGCGAATCGTCGCCTGCGTCTCGGCCTTGATTGCCGCCTCGCACTCGGCTGATCCACACCACGGCGAGATGACGAAGCCAGGACGGCCGTCCATGATCTGCTTGAACTCGTCGTACGAGCTGGTCTCGCTCGTGTGCTCTGTCCGGAACGCGATGGCACGGTCGAGCAACGCCTGCTGAATCGTGGCCAGGAGCTGCTCGACGTGCGGCGTCAGGCCCTCCATCGGCGTAAACGACTTCTCGCGCGTGTCGCGGCGCGCCAGCACGACCTGCGACTTCTCGATGTCCTTCGGCCCGATCTCCAGCCGCAGCGGCACGCCGCGCATCTCCCACTCGTTGAACTTCCAGCCCGGCGTCTGCGAATCGCGGTCGTCCAGCATCACCCGGACGCCGCGGGCGACGAGCTCGTCGCGGATCGCCTGCGCCTTCGGCAGCACCGTCTCGCGCCAGTTGCCGCGCGGAATCGGCACAATCACCACCTGATACGGCGCGATTTTCGGCGGCAGGATCAGGCCGCCTTCATCGCCGTGCACCATGACGACCGCACCGATGAGCCGAGTCGTCACGCCCCATGACGTGCCCCACACGTACTGCAGCGACTTGTCCCGTCCCTG
>DASRPK010000227.1:0-23638 GCA_035646395.1 Gemmatimonadaceae bacterium
CTGTCGTGCAACGTTTCGTCGACGAGATCGTGGCGCTCCCCGATCGCGACATCTTCGAGGCGATGATCTGGGTGATGGAGCGGTGCAAGCTCGTGGTTGAGGGCGCAGCTGCGGCGCCGGTGGGCGCGCTGCTGCATGACCTGGTCAAGCTGCCAGCTGGATCACGCGTTGCGGTCGTGCTCTCAGGCGGCAATCTCAACCTGGATCAGCTTCGTGGATTGAAGTGGAATTAGGGGCAGCGATTGGCGATCAGCGACAAGCGAGCAGCAAGCGAGTAGCGAATCGCGAACAGGGTGCAGCAGGGTAACCAGGAATGCGCATGATGACTTACATCCTGAAGTATGCCGCGCTCTGCGTGCTGCTGGCGAACAACAGTCAGGCGCAAGATCAGCTCGTCATTCGTGCCGGCACGCTTATCGACGGACGGGGCGCAGCGCAGCGCGACGTTCTGGTGATCGTGCGCGGTGGCCGGATCGACCGTGTCGTTCCTGCGTCAACCGCCGGTCTCACCATCACACACGATCTGCGGCGCTACACGCTGCTCCCCGGCCTCATCGACACGCACGTTCACATCGATTCGCACTTCGGACCCGATGGACGCGCCACGAACCAGGGTGAGACGCCCGCGCAGCGTTCATACGGTGGACTGCAGAACGCGTACTTCACCCTCATGGCGGGCTACACGACGGTGCAGAGCCTCGGCTCGGTCGCCGACACCGCGCTCCGAGCCGCGATCCAGCGCGGCGACGCCAAGGGCCCGCGCATCCTTACGTCGTTAGGCTCGCTCAGCGATACGACCCACACGCCGGACCAGATCCGCGAATGGGTGCGAGGCCAGGTGGCTGCCGGCGCCGACGTCATCAAGGTGTTCGCGTCGAAGAGTATTCGCGAGGGTGGCGGACAGACGATGTCGGCGGCACAGATCGCCGCCGCGTGCGATGAAGCAACAAAGGCCGGCAGGCGGAGCTGGATCCACGCGCACGCCGCCTCGGCGGTTCGCGACGCGGCCAACGGCGGCTGTTTCGCCGTGACGCACGGCAGCCAGGTCACCGACGCCGAACTCCGGCTCATGGCCGACAAGGGCACCTTTTTCGAACCGAACATCGGCCTCGTGTCGCAGAACTACATCGAGAACAAGGCCCGCTACCTCGGCATCGGTAATTATGATGAAGCCGGCTTCCGGTTCATGGAGGAGGGGATCCCGCGCAAGCTCGACGTCTTCAGGCGCGCCGTTGCCACACCGGGCCTCAAATTGATCGCCGGCACCGACGCCACCGCCGGCGCGCACGGCCAGAACGCCCGGGAGATCACCTACCGCGTGCAGACCGGCGGGCAGGCGCCGCTGGCAGCGATCATGTCTGTCACATCCCTCGCGGCAACCGCGTTAGGCATGAGTGACCGGATCGGAACCATCGGGCGCGGGCTCGAGGCCGACCTGGTGGCGGTCGATGGGGATCCCACGAAGGACATCACTGCACTCCAGCGCGTGGTCTTCGTGATGAAGGGGGGTGTGGTGCAGAGAGGCGAAGCGCCACGCTTCGAGATACAACAGCGAGAGGTGCTGGGCGCTCCGGCCACGCTGGCCAACGCCTTCGCCGACTACGACCGCGACGGCGACCTCGATCTCTACGTGGGATTCAATGGGGCCGCGAATCGCCTCTATCGCAACCAGGGTGGTGTCTTCACGGACATCGCCGGGGCCGCGGGCGTCGCCGACCAGCGTGCGACGCGCTCTGTGGCATGGGCGGATTTCGACAACGACAACGACCCGGACCTCCTGCTCGGCTTTGCCCCGGGCCCGGAGTCGGTGTTCAAGTTGTACCGCAACGACGGTGGCCGGTTCACCGACGTCACCGCCGCGGCAGGGCTGCAGCGCGATTCAGCCGGCGTCCGTCAGTTTTCGTGGATCGACATTGACAACGATTCCGATCTCGACCTGTTTGTCGCCCTGCGCGACAGGCCTAACGCGATGTACCGGAACGACCGTGGACGGTTTACCGACATCGCCCCCCAGGTGGGGCTTGCCGACCCTCGCCGCAGCGTCGGCGCGATCTGGTTCGACTACGAGGAAGATGGAGACCTCGACCTCTACGTCGCAAACCAGGATGGCGACAAGAACGGGTTGTTCCGGAACGACCGTGGCCGATTCGCCGACGTGGCCGACTCGGCTGGCGTGGCCTGGGGCGGCAGGGCACCTAACGAAGCGACCAACGGCACTGTGCGACCGTGCGCGGCTGACGTGAATGGGGACGGGCACCTGGATTTGTTTGCGGCCAATTACGGCCGGAACGGCCTGTTGCTGTATCGCGGCGGCGGAAAGTTCGAGGATGTCTCGAAGGCCTGGGGCATTGACGCCGATGCGCGGTATGACGCCTGCGCGTTTTCCGACTTCAACCACGACGGGCAAATCGACCTCTATGTGAACGGCACGGTCACGGGAGGCATCAGTTATCGCGACATGCTGTTCCGGAACACGGGCACGTCGTTTGTTGAAGTCACGCCGCAGAATATTGCAGAGCTCCAGGCCGACCACGGCGTGCAGTGGGCCGATGTCGATGGCGATGGCGACGAAGACCTCTCGCTCACCGGCCAGCGGCCCGACGGCATGCATTTCGTCCTGCGCAATCAGCTCGACTCCGCAACGGCCAGACGTTCGATCAAGGTGCAGGTGCTCGATGGCGCGGCGCACGCGACGCGCGCAGGAGCCGAAGTGCGCGTGTACGCCGCGGGAACCCGGCGCCTGCTCGCGATGCGACTGCTCGACACGGGCTCCGGATACAACGCCCAGAACGACATGCCGGTGCAGATCGGCGTTCCGTCGCTCAACCCGGTGGACGTTGAAGTCACCTGGCCCGCCGGGGGACAGCGACTGCGAAAGACCGTGAGGAGTGTTCGCCCTGGTTCACCCGTGATCAAGGTGCCGTTCGAGCGATAGCCGAAACAGGAGCCGGATTGAAGCGATAAGAGTTGACACCAGGTCTCGCAATCACGCCTGAACGGCCCCATTTTCGGCCTCGCGAAACCGTTAACCGGAGGCGTAATGCGGCGAGCGCTCCCCAATACTGCCTGGGTCATGTTGGTCATCGCCGTCTCGACGGCGGCTGCTGCGCAGACGGCGGCCGAACGGTTCGACGGCCGGCCAACATTCAAGGAAGGCAAGGCGCTGGGGTACTTCATCTGGCGCGATGGCGACACGTGGAAACTCCGCTGGACGACATTCGGTTCCCAGCACCGCTTTTCCGGTCGCGTCGTCGTTGAAGGCGGACAGATCGCTTCGTTCAAGCGCATCGACGTCGACGAGGAACGGAAAGTCATTCGTCCCGGTTCCGCGCCGCGTGTCGTGCGCGGTCCGGCCGGACGCGTGCGTGGCGTGCGGCCCGGTCGGGCGCCCGTCGTCGCCGAGCGAACGGAAGACAAGATCGAGCAGGAAGACGAGCGCACGTTGCAGTGGATGACGCAAACCGATGATGACGTGGACGGCATCGACTTCAAGGTGACCGATCTGACGGTCGTGATCCGGTTCAACCTGCTCATCGACGGCGACGCGAAACCCGCGGAAGTCGAAGTTGGCAAGGAGAACTTCAAGCCGCACGAGAATCCCGTCCGGGCGCGGTTGAAACCCTGATGGCGGAGGGAGAGGGAACGGGCACGGGCCTTCGACGCGCCATCCGGTTGCCCCATGCCACGGCGATGGTCGTCGGCACGATTATCGGCGCGTCGATCTTCGTGCAACCATCCGAGGTCACCAGCCAGGTCCACTCCGTGGGTGGCGTGTTGCTGGTCTGGTTTCTGGCGGGCGTGCTCACGCTGATCGGATCGCTGGTCTGCGCCGAGCTGGCGTCGACGTTCACCCGGACCGGTGGCGTCTATGTGTACCTGTCGGAGGCGTTCCACCCGGCGTTAGGCTTTCTCTGGGGCTGGGCGATGCTGCTCACGATGCACTCGGGCATCATTGCCGCCATCGCGACGGTGTTCGCGCGATACACCGGCACGTTCATCCCGATGGGCACGGGGGGGAGCCGCCTCGTGGCCATCGCGGTGATCCTGGTGCTGTCGGCGGTGAATTACGTCGGTGTTCGCCATGGCAGCCGGCTCCAGACCGTGTTCACCGGCGGGAAACTGCTGGCGGTGGTGGCCATCGTCGGGCTCGGGTTCGCGTTAGGCGGCCGAGTGCCGGAGCATTTTGTCGGCTCGTCGGTGGGTGGGGATTCGCTGGGTGGCTTTTTGCTGGCCATGGTCGCGGGGCTCTTTGCGTACGGCGGCTGGCACATGGTGACCTACAGCTCCGAGGAAACCGTGGAACCGGCGAAGACGATCCCTCGCGCGCTGCTCATCGGCACGTTGATCGTCACCGCGGCGTACATGGCGATGACGGCGGTGTATCTCTACGTCATGCCGCTGGACCAGGTTGCGGCGTCGACCCGTGTGGCCGCGGATCTGGCCGATACGTTGCTCGGTTCCGGTGGCGCTGGTGCGATGTCAGCAATCGTGATGTTCTCGTCGTTCGGTGCGCTGGCTGGAATCATCCTCGCCGGACCGCGGGTGTACTACGCGATGGCGCAGGATGGCCTGCTGTTCAAGTGGCTCGGTGACCTGCATCCGCGATATGGCACTCCGCATCGGGCGATCATCCTGCAGGCTATCTGGTCATCCGCGCTTGTCGCCACCGGCACGTTTCGGGCGTTGTTCACGCGAGTGGTGTACACCGAGTGGATATTCTTCGCGCTGATGGCAATTGGGCTGATGCTGCTCCGAAAGCGCCCCGGCGTCTCACGCCAGTATTCGATTCCCCTGTATCCGCTCGCGCCGCTCCTCTTCATCGTGTCGTCGCTGGCGATCGTCGTGAACACGCTGATCTCGAATCCGAAAGACGCTTCGATCGGTCTCGGGCTCGTATTGTTAGGACTCCCCGTGTATTTCCGCTGGCTCCGGCGCAGCCCGCGCTAACTTCACAAGATCTGAACATGGAGGACGCTGAGGACGCTGAGGAAACCCTGACTTGAGCAGCTTTCGTACCACCAGTTCTTTTATTTGTTTGTTTTCTCTGCGTACTCAGCGACCTCCTTGTTCAGATCTTATCCGCGTAATCCAAAAATGATCATCGACGTCCACAATCACTTCTATCCACCGGAATTCCTCGCGGCTATCAAGAAAGGCCCGAGCAAGTTCACCGTCGAAGAAGACGCGGAAGGAAATCCCGTCCTCGGTTCACCGGGGGACAAGAACTTCGTGGTGCCGGGACATCGTGACATCGACTATCGCGAGAAAGTCATCGCCGATGCAGGAATCGATATCCAGGTCATCACGCTCACGGCGCCAGGCACCACGATGGAGGAGCCGAAGCAGTCTGTGTATCTGGCCAGCCTGGTGAACGACGCCCTCGCGAAAATCAAAAGCGAGCGATCGCAACAGTTCACGTCACTGGCGACGCTTCCGCTCAACGATCCTGCCGCTTCCGTGAAGGAACTCGAGCGCGCGATGTCGATGGGATTCGCTGGTGTCATGGTGTACGCCAGCGTGGACGGTGTTGCCCTGCGCGACGAGCGGTACCTGCCGCTCTGGGAGCGCGCGAATGAACTCGGCGCTGTTGTGCACATCCATCCCAACTATCCGGCTGGCGTCGAGGCGATGCAGGATTACTGGCTGATGCCGCTCGTCGGCTTCATGTTCGACACAACGCTTGCTGCCGCCGGCCTGGTCTTCGCCGGAATCCCGAAACGTTTCCCGCGCATCAAGTGGATCCTGGGACACCTGGGCGGCGCAATTCCGTATCTGGCCGAGCGACTCGATCGCGGGTTTGAGGCATATCCCGAGTGCCGGGTGAACATCGACCGGCATCCCAGCGAATATCTCAAGGCATTTTTCTACGACACCGTCAATTTCGATCCGAAGGCGCTGCGGCTCGCGGTGGATTTCGCGGGACCGGGCCAGTTATTGGCGGGTAGCGATTATCCTCACCTCATCAGCAGCATGTCGAAGATGAAGGAGAGCATCAACGCGTTGCAGATTTCTGCCGCTGAGAAATCCATGATCCTTGGTGGCAACGCCGCGCGACTTTATGGACTGACCACCTGACCCAGCTCAATTCTCCCATCTCCCATCTGGCAGTCATATGTGCAGGAACATCAAAGTCCTCGCCAATTTCGAACCCCCCGCCACGGACGACGAAGTGCGCGCATCTGCGCTGCAATTCGTCCGGAAGTTGAGCGGCGCAACCAGGCCGTCAAAGGCGAACGAGGAAGTGTTCAACCGCGCGGTCGAGGAAGTGACCGAAGTCGCGCGGCGGCTGCTGGATTCACTCGTCATCCACGCCCCGCCTCGCGATCGCGAGGTCGAGGCGCAGAAGGCGAAGGAGCGATCGTTGAAGCGCTTCGGCTAGAACTTCTCGAGCTTGAAGTAGCGGGAACGGTCGTACGTCGCTGAGTGGGTCGACATGTCGGATCCGGTGGCCTTCACCGCCGTGAACGGGAACGTCATGTTTGCCTCCGGTACGCCGACGTTCCCCTGCACGGTGTCGCCCTTCACCTTGCCGGCGAAGTTCACCGTGATCGGCGTGCCATTGAAGTTCAGGCTCAGCGAGAACGACATGTCGTTGCCGGTAATCCATCCATCGTTGACGTCGAGCTGACCGAAGTCAGTGGCTGCGGTTCCGCGGAGCGTGTCACCGGCCTGGTCGAACGTGACGCGCCAGGTGGCCGCGCCCTGCGGTGACGTAAAGCTGAAGTCCCAGTTACCGGCCACCTTTGCGGTGGCAACCTTCGCGGTGTCCTGCGCCGACAGCGGTGCGGCAAAGAGTACGAGTGCGCCGAGGAGCTTGAGCGTTTTCATGTAAGTCCGAGATGCGATGGGCTTCGCTTTTCGGCGCGCTGGCCCGGTGGGATCGGGTGGGTTCGACGTCATGCCGGTTGACCCTTGTAACATTGCGACTCGAGCAAAGTTCGCAACTGTCTGGGGCACCGGCGGGATCGGGCTTCGGAGCGGCTTATCCCTCCCGCCGCTTGCATAGGTCGTGTCCCTCGCCGTGATTGTTCGCGAACCCACGACGGCCAGGCGACCCATGCGACGCTTTTCCTTTCTTACCGGATTAATCCTTCTCAACCTTTCCGTTTCGTCCCTGCACGCCCAGCGCGGGGCCGGTGCGGGCCGCGCTGGTGGAGAAGGCGGACCTCCGGGTCCGAATCGCAACGTCCTGATCGTGCCCGGCGAACGGCACGGCCCCAGCGTCTTCACGCTGGCCAACTATCCGGAAGTGAAGCCGCTCGTTCCCGGCCGGATCGACTGGAAGCACTACCACACTTCGGTCGAGATCGAGGAGTTCATGCGCAAATGGGCGCAGCAGTACCCCGATCTCATCGACCTCTATTCTGTCGGCAAGAGCTTCGGAGGACGCGACATCTGGCAGATGACGCTCACCAACAAGAAGACCGGCGCCCACACCGACAAACCGGCCGCTTTCTTCGAGGGTGGCCGCCACTCGGGCGAGATCTCGAGCACCGAGAGCGTCTTCTACCTGATGTGGTACCTGCTCGAGAACTACGCGAAAGATCCGTCGATCAAAACCCTGCTCGACACCAAGACGATTTATCTCAAGCCCCTCAATAATCCCGACGGGTCAGACATGTATCGCCTGACGGCGCAGAGCAATCGCAGCTCGGTGCGTCCGCAGGACAACGATAATGACGGGCTGCTCGACGAAGATCCCTGCGAGGATATCGACGGGGATGGTCACTGCCGGCAGATGCGCAAGTTCGTCGGCATGGGGAATGGCACGTTCGTCGTTGACACGGCCGACAAGTCGGGTCGCATGATGCGTGGCGTGGGTCAGGGCCGCGGTGACTACATGATGTATCCCGAGGGCTGGGACAACGACGGCGACGGCCGCATGAACGAAGACGGCGTCGGTGGCCTGGACCTGCACCGCAACTATCCCGCGAACTGGCGCCCCGAGCGTGAGGCAACCGGTCGTGGCTGGACCCAGTTCGGCGCCGGCGAATTTCCGACGTCGGAGCCCGAAACTCGCGCGGTGGTGCTCTGGGTGCTGACGCATCCGAACATCGCGGTCGCCAACTCGATGGACACGTCGGTGCCGATGCACCTGCGCGGCCCGTCCACGTGCGAGCAGACCGAGTGCATGTTTCCCTCGGACCTGAAGCACTACCTGCATTTCGATTCGGTCGGATTGTCGATCACGAAATATCCCTGGGCGGGCGATGTGTATCGCACCTACGCCACGCGGGGGGGCCGCAACCCGATCACCGGGGAAGAGCCGGATCCACAGCCGCTCTTCGGTCATGGTCCCGACTTCGGCTACTTCCACCTCGGCACGATCTGGTACGGCGACGAGATCTGGAATGGCGGACGCGAGAAGGACTACAACAACGACGGCAACATCGACAATTACGAAGTCCTGCGATTCTGCGACGAGGAGTTCCAGGGGACCTGCTACCAGAAATGGACCAAGGCAAATCACCCCACGTTAGGCGAAGTGGAGGTGGGCGGGTACAACCCGAAGTTCTTCAGCCAGAACAGCCCGCCGCAGGCGCTCGAGCGATGGGCGGGCAACCAGGCGATGTTCAACCTGTACATGGCGAAGTCGCTGCCGCAGGTTGAAATCACGGACGTGGCGGTCGCGCCGGCCCGCGCGGCCAAGGACTCCGCCACGCACGAATTGCGCGTCACGGTGCGTAACACCGGCCGGCTGCCCACAGCCCTCGAGCAGGCGAAGCGCGTGAAGATGGTGCGTCCCGACAATCTGACGCTTCGCGGCGGTGGTACCACGCGCATGGTTGGACGGGCGCCGGAGTTTTTCTTGAACGGGGGGGAAACGAAAGTCGTGACGATTCGAATCCGCGCCGGTGCAGCAGAAGCGGATCGGGCGTTCAGCATAAGGCTGTCGTCGACGCGGGGCGGGATTGCGACGAGGGACGTGCGGTTGAACTGATAATTGGATGGGGGATGGGGGATGGCAGAGTGGGAAAAACTGCCGACAGAGTGCCACTGAATTCAGTGGAAATCGGGCGTGAAGTTCATCCCTCATCTCCCATCCGCCATCCCCCATCCCATTTCATTTCGCGCGGGCCCACCGAACCATCTCGCGGAGGGAAGGTTCTTTCCCGTACATCAGCATCCCGACTTCAAAGATGCGACCCGCCAGGCGGCGGAACAGCCACACCGTCAACACAAGCAACGCGATCGACGCGACAATCTCCACCGGTGCCGGGTTCGACAGCAGCACGCGCAACGGCATGGCGGCGGGACTCGTTAGGGGAAACAGCGACAACACCCGGGAAGCGATGTGATCCGGGTCCCGTAACACCGACACTGACATCGCCATCGGCAGAAAAGGCAGGAACATGATCGACGTCCGGGTCGACGTATTGGGATCGTCGATGGTCGAGGCAAATGCGGCGAACGCTGCGTTCCACATCGCCACGGCCAGGGTCGAAAATACGACCAGGATCATCACCACCCACGGCCGGACGATGATGTCCGGTATCGGGAAATCCCAGGTGAGTCGGGCCACCGTGGCCAGGATGATGCCGCCGAGTACCATGTTGGCGATCGTCGCCATGGAATACGCACCGATGCCAAGGATCTTGCCGTCGATCCACGCCTGAGGTGGAATGATCGCCGTGATCGACTCGGTGACACGAAGCTGTTTTTCGCCCGTGATGCCCGTCAGCAGGTACGCCATGCTCGTGAAGATGGACATGATCACCAGGCCCAGGAACATCGCGGCCAGCAGGCGTTCGGGCAGACCGGCGCGCTGCCGATCAGGATCCGTGAATCGAACGGAAAGCTCCGGAGGGGACAGGATTGATTCGAAGGATGATTCGCTCAACCCCGACTGGCCCAGTCGTTCGCGCCTGACGAATTCGGTGAGGATGCCACGGAGATCCATCAGGAAACGTGGATCCTTCTCCACGAACAGCTCGAAGCTTCCATCGACTCGGCGCCGCAACACACCGCCAAGGTCACCTTCATCCAATTGCCGTGTGCGTTCCGCGGTGTCGCTCGGCGCGGGCACGAAACTCAAACGACTGCCCGGCACCGGGCGAAGCTCGAATCCTTCAGTGGCTACGGTGAAGGCGCGACGCCCACCGGTCGCCAGCTTGCCAACGCCGTATGACAGCGCGCCCAGTCCGATGAAGATGAAGAGCCCGATGAGCTGGTCCTTCCACTTGAAGTAGCGGCGGAATTCCCAGCCAGCAACCAGTCGCACCCGCTTCCAGTGGGTCATGGTGACCCTGCCTGACGCACATCGTCGTCGCGAACGGCGCGGACAAAGACGTCGTGGAGCCGCGGAGGTTCCGTGCTGATGCTGCGGATGGACGACCGCGTGACCGCGCGTGCCAGGAACTTCGACACTGAACTTCCATTGCGCAGCCTGACGTGCAATTCGCTGGTTTCGCCGTCGATTGTCAGATCCTCAACGTCGGGATCGTCGCGCAGGACATCGGCTGATGCGCCATCTTCGAACGTGAGGCGGACGTGTGGTCGAGCGTCCAGCCGGCCATGTAATTCGTCGAGGGTGCCGGACAGGATCTCCCGTCCCTTGTTCATCAGCAAGACGCGGTCAGCAACGCGCTCGACCAGGTCCATCTGGTGCGCGCAGAGAATGATCGTCGTGCCCTGCTGGCGAAGCTCGCGGACGAGGTCGAGAAAAAATTCCTGGCTCAGCGGGTCAAGACCGGTGAAGGGCTCGTCGAGGATCGCGAGCCGTGGTTGATGGATAATCGACGCAATCAGCTGCACCCGCTGCTGGTTTCCCTTCGAGAGCGCGTCGACGCGATCGTTGCGGCGGTCGAGCAGGTTCACTCGCTCGAGCCACTGAAGCGCGCGACGTGACGCATCGTCTTTCTCGAGCCCGCGCAACTGCCCGAAGTACACGAGTGTGCGGAGTACGGGGACCTCGCGATACAGGCCGCGGTCCTCGGGGAGGTAAGAGGTGAGCAGCGGCGGCATCGCCGACGAGGTTGACCCGTTGATCGACACGGTGATCCGACCTTCATCCGGCCGGATCACGCCGATCAGCATTCGAACCGTTGTCGTCTTTCCTGCCCCGTTAGGCCCCAGCAGCGAGAAGACCTCGCCGGGATGAACCTCGAACGACAGGTTGTCCACCGCCCGTCGCCCGGCGAATGTCTTCCCGATGCCGGTGACGCGAACCAGCGGCTCCGTCACGGCACTGTGATTGCGGGCTTTGGCGGCGATGGCGGCGGCGAGTTCGTGGATTCAGGAACTCGTGACTTCCTCATAGGCGCACGTCAAAACATCGCGCGGATTGGCCTGGCCGAACCGCCCGAAGTTCTCGAACCCCGGGAGTGGATCGCGCATGACGAGGATTTCGTCGCGCGTCTTGCCCGCCTTGTGCTGCGCTTCGACGAATGCGAGGACGGCGCCGAGGTACTCGCGGAATCGGGTGATTTCAGCCGAGCCGCCGACGACGCCAGTCGGTCCCAGGCTCGTATTCGCGTGGCCGAAGATGTAGACCGTATCGTTCGCGTGGTTCTTCATCGCGTTGTCGAGGACCTTCATCCAATTGCGTATGGTGGCGCCGGCACTGCGATCGACCACAGGATGCCGCTGGTTGAACATCAGGTCTCCCATGTGGACGACATTCGCGCGCTCGAACGTGATGACGGCGTCGCCGCTGGTGTGCGCGCGGCCGTAATACTTTGCGCTCACCTTCTCGTCGCCAACATCGGCGGACCACGTCTCGGTGAACGTCGTGTCGGGGTACAACTGCTCGGTGGTCGGCGGCTGCTGACCCGGCGGTTGCCGCATGTGCTCATCCGCTTTGGCGTGCGCGACGACTTTTTTCGTTGAACCCTTGAAGGAGATGTTGCCACCGGTGTGGTCGACGTGGTGATGTGTGTTGATCAGGAAGTCGACACCGCGACCGCCGGCGCGCTCCTTGAGTCCGGTCAGGCAGGCAGTGGCTTCGGCGGGGAATTGGCTGTCGACCACCACGACCGCACCAGGATTGACGAGCCAGCCGATGGTGCCGCCGCGCATCGAGAAGTAGCCGGCATTGCGCCGGATCGGCGTGAAGACCGGCGTCGGTGGCGGACCCTGGCCCTGCCACGCGTTAGCGAAGTGTGGGCGGCCGATGATACCGACTGCGGCGGCAGCGGCGGATGTGACGAGGAAATCGCGGCGACTGACCGACATTAGGAGCTCTCCATCGGGAGGTGGTTCGGGTCCGGCAAGGGTACGGTGCGGCGCGTGACCCATCAAGCAGCCTTGCTTCGTTTTGCTGGCTCAGTCCGGCATGGGCCCGTAGATTGGCATCGCAAGACGACAGGAGACTTGACGCTTGGCGGCTGAACTTCGGGAACGACTGCAGGCTTCGCTCGGCAGCGCGTATTCGATCGATCGCGAACTGGGCGGCGGAGGCATGTCGCGAGTTTTTGTCGCCGACGAGACGGCGCTCGGTCGCAAGGTCGTCATCAAGGTGCTGCCTCCGGAGCTGGCAGCCGGCGTCAATGTCGACCGGTTCAAACGCGAGATCCAGGTTGCCGCGCGGTTGCAGCATCCGCACATCGTTCCGGTGTTGTCGGCCGGGGAGTTCGAGGGGCTTCCGTTTTACACGATGCCGCTCGTCGACGGATCGAGTGTGCGGGCGCGGTTGGCGAACGGACCCCTTTCGATCACCGAGACCGTCAACATCCTGCGCGAGGTGGCGCGAGCGCTCGCGTATGCGCACGCGAATGGTGTGGTACATCGCGACATCAAACCTGACAACGTCCTGTTGACCGGTGGAAGCGCGACGGTCACCGACTTCGGTATCGCGAAGGCATTGAGCGCCGCGCGCGTCGAGGGTCCGGAGTCGCCGACGCTGACGGCGATGGGGACCTCACTCGGTACGCCGGCGTACATGGCGCCGGAGCAGGCCGCGGGCGATCCGTCAACAAATCATCGCGCGGACGTCTATTCGTTCGGCTGTATGGCGTACGAGTTGTTGACCGGTCAGCCGCCGTTCGCCGGCCGCACGCCGCACAAGCTGTTCGCGGCACACATGGGTGAGAAGCCTGTCCCCGTGACCGACGTGCGGCTCGATGTACCGCCTTCGCTGGCCGATGTCGTGATGCGCTGCCTGGAGAAGGAGCCTGACAATCGTCCCCAGGAGGCCGCGGATATCGCGCGAGTGCTGGACAGCGTGACGTCGAGCGGAACCGGCCAGGCGGCAATGCCGGCCGTGTTGTTAGGCGGACGCGGCATGCTGGGAAAGGCCTTGGCACTCTACGCGGCGGCGTTTGTCCTCGTCGCGGTCGTCGCGAAGGCGGCCATCGTCGGTATCGGACTGCCCGACTGGGTCTTCCCCGGCGCACTGGTCGTCATGGGTCTCGGCCTGCCGGTGATCCTGTTCACGGCCTTCGTGCAGGCGGCCACCCGGCGCGCGCTGACCGCGACGCCGACGCCGGGTGGTTCGACGGTCGGCCAGGGGACGATGGCGACGATCGCCGTGAAGGCCGCACCGCTGGTGAGCTGGCGGCGCACTGCGCTCGGCGGAGCGGTCGCCGTCGGTGGGTTCATCGTCCTCATCGGCGCCTGGATGCTGATGCGCGCGTTAGGCATCGGGCCGGCGGCTTCGCTCATGTCCTCGGGCAAGCTGGCGGAGAAGGACCGGGTCATCCTCACTGAGTTCAAGGGACCGGCGACTGACACCCTCATGGGTCCAACGGTGACGGAAGCGTTCCGCACCGACCTGGCGCAGTCGGCGAGCCTGAGCGTCATGCCGGTCACGCAGGTGCGCGAAGCGCTCCAGCGGATGCAACGCCCGATCGGCACGCGGGTTGATTACGCGCTGGCGCGTGAGATTGCGTCCCGCGAAGGAATCAAGGCGGTCGTCGAGGGTGAAGTGGTGACGCTCGGCGGCGCCTATGTACTCTCGGCGCGGCTCACCGCGGCACAGTCCGGCGAGGAACTCGCCTCCTTCCGCGAGACGGCCGACGATGCGGCCGACATCATCCCTGCAATCAGTCGCCTCTCGAAGAAGCTCCGCGAGAAGACCGGCGAGTCGCTGAGGAATATCCAGAACGCGCGCTCATTGGAACGCGTCACGACCCCGTCGCTGCAGGCGCTCCAGAAGTACGTGGCTGGCGTGCGCGCGCTGGAGGAAGACGGTGACTGGGGCCGCGGGCGGGCGCTGCTCGAGGAGGCGACAACCATCGACACTGGATTCGCGATGGCCTTCCGGAAGCTCGCGGTCGAAATGAGCAATCGCTTCTATCCGCGACCGCAGGTAACGGCGACGATCCAGAAGGCCTACGACCACCGTGATCGCCTCAGCGAATCAGAGCGTTACCTCACAGTCGCCGGTTACTACCAGTACGGCCCCAGGCCCGATCGGGCCCGCATCATCTCGGCGTACGAGTCGCTGCTGGAGATCGATCCGCTCAATGTTGCCGCGCTGAACAACCTGGCCACGCAGCTCATGTTCCGGCGGGAGAACGCCAGGGCGGACGAGCTCCTGAAGCGGGCGATGACACAGCAGGCCGCGGCGGTTTTCTACAACAACGCGATCAGTGCCCAGGCCCGCCAGGGCAAGACGGAGGAGGCGCAGCAGACTCTGGCGGCGTACGCCGCGGCGCTGCCTCGCAACCCGGGTCGCGCGACCATGGCTGCGAACCTCCACGCCTTGTCTGGAGACTACGCGGCGGCCACCAGGGTGGTGGACAGCCTGCGTCAGGCACGAGTCGGCGAGCCGGTCGTACGGCAGAATACTGACTTCCTGCTCGGCGTCTACGCCGCAACCCAGGGACGAATCGGCGAGGGACTGCGCTGGTGGGACAGCGGCAACGATGCGCAGCTCGCGATGGGCAACAAGGTCGGCGCGCTCCAGAAGCAACTGGATGCGGCCCAGATGGACGCCTGGTTCCGAGGCAATCGCGAGCGGGCGCGGCGCGAGATCGACCAGGCGTTGATCGACCACCCGCTCGACTCGCTCCTGCCGATCGAGCGTCCGTACGACCGCCTCGTTGAGCTGTACGCCATGGTCGGCGACCCGGCCAAGGCGCGCACCATGCTCGCCGCCTTTGAGCGCCGACGCGCGGAGGCGGAGTACCTCGCCGATGACCGGACGCATCATCAGATGCTTGGCCACATCGCGATGGCCGAGCAGCGATACGCGGACGCGGTGACGGAGTATCGCGCTGCCGATGAGGGGAGCTGTGTGGTCTGCGCGTATCCGGCGATTGCCAGAGCCTATGACCTGGGCGGACAGGCCGACTCCGCCATCGCATTTTTCGAGCGGTACGTTTCCGTCCAGCTGGATCCGATAGGCCAGGTGTTTCAGAACGCATACTCACTTGCCGGCAGTCACAAGAGGCTCGCCGAGTTATATGACGCGAGAGCCGACCGCGAAAAAGCCAGGTCGCACTACTCCACGTTCATAGAACTCTGGAAGGACGCCGACCCGGACCTGCAGCCGCTCGTGCAGAAGGCGAAAGCGCGGTTAGCCGAGCTGCAGCGCGCTGAGCGTTAGGCACCGACCTCGCGAGAGCTGCGGACTTTCTCCGCGAACTCGCTCCTTGTTATGCGCTGGACCTCAACCGCGTCATTGCCAGCGGCCACTCGGCTGGCGGTGCGCGTTGAAGCAACTGGTCGCCCGAATGCCGAAATAGATCTGATCCGCGCTTGACAGTTTGTCAGGCCCCTTGTAAGCTGCTCCTCCCCGCGCGCCTAACAACGCGCGGGTACCCTCTCAGGACCTGCCTGTGATGAGCATCACCTTCAACCTCAATCGCGTCGACGTCCCGGTTTCCCGGGCGTGGGACATCGCCAGGTCCGTGGCGACCCCGCGTATTTGCGTCGACTCAAATCACGGAGCAGGCAAGAGAGCATAGTTCACCCGCGTCCCGCGGACGACTCCGCCCCACCTGCTTCCCATGAAAAGCAGGTGGGGTTTTTTGTGGTGCGTGCCGACGCTACCTGGCAGCATCAGCACCAGCAATCAGCATCAACCCCAGCAAGGAGCAATCAGCACGCAGCGGAGACCTTATGACTACCGAGACGAAGACTCAGACTCCTGTCGTGGAGCCTAACCAGAAGCCACCAGTGCCGGCGAACGGACCCGGTGGAGAAACCGTGTACGTGCCAACCGGCTCCAGGCTCGCCCAGCTCTGGGCCGACCTGAAGCTGGCGGCGCGCGGCACCCGGCATGACTACACCTCCGGCCCCATCGGGCGGGCGATTTTTCTGCTCGCCGTCCCGATGGTGCTGGAGATGATCATGGAGTCGATCTTCGCCGTTGTTGACATCTTCTTCGTGGCGAAGCTCGGCGCCGCCGCCGTGGCGACGGTGGCTCTCACCGAGTCGATGATGGCGATCGTCTACACGCTCGCCTTCGGACTCGCGATCGGCACGACGGCCACCGTCGCGCGACGCGTCGGCGAGAAGGATCCCGACGGCGCGGCCAACGCCGCGGTCCAGGCGATCGCCCTCGGGCTCGTCGTGTCTATCACCCTTGGCGCCTTAGGCGCGATTTTCGCGCCCGACCTGCTGCGCCTGATGGGCGCCGGTCCCGACGTCCTCGCGACCGGCACCGGCTTCGCGCGCGTCATGCTCGGCGGCAGCGCCAGCGTGTTCATGCTGTTCGTCATCAATGCGGCGTTCCGCGGCGCCGGGGACGCGGCGGTGGCGATGCGCGTTCTCTGGTTCGCAAACCTGCTCAACATCGTGCTTGGACCCATGTTCATCTTCGGACTCGGTCCATTCCCGGAGTTGGGCGTTGCCGGCGCGGCCGTTGCGACCACCATCGGCCGGACGGCGGGCGTCCTGTTCGCAGCGTCGCGCTTATGGCGCGGCGCCGGGCATATCGCCGTGCACCGGCAGCATCTGTCGGTTCGTCTCCGTGCGATGGTCAACCTCGCCCGGCTCTGCGCGGTTGGTACGCTGCAGATCCTGCTGACCACGACAGCATGGATCGGGCTGATCCGGATCCTGGCGACCTTCGGTAGCGTGGTGGTCGCTGGATTCGGGATCGCCATGCGCATCGTGATTTTCGCGCTGCTTCCCGCGTTCGGCTTGAGCAATGCCGCCGCAACCATGGTGGGCCAATCGCTGGGGGCAAAAGATCCAGCCCGTGCCGAGCGCGCGGTCTGGACGGCGTCGCGCTACAACCTGGGGTTCCTTGGAGCGTTAGGCGGCCTGATCGTGCTCTTTGCGCCGTGGATCGTGGCGGCCTTTACGTCCGAGGCCGGCGTGGCGAGTGTGGCAACGCTGGGACTCCGGGTCATCGGTCTCGGCTTCCCGCTCTATGCGTTCGGCATGGTGATCACCCAGTCATTCAACGGCGCGGGCGATACGTGGACGCCGACCTGGATCAATGTGTTCGTCTTCTGGCTGTTCGAAATTCCGCTGGCGTGGACGCTTTCCAACTACACCAGCCTGGGATACCTCGGAGGCTTTGTTGCGATTCTGGCGGCGTATTGTGCGCTCGCTATCGTCAGCGCGGTCGTCTTCCGTCGGGGACGTTGGAAAGTGAAGAGCGTTTAGAAAGCGGACGTGGGACGTGGGAGATGGGTGGAACCCGAGATCTGATGACGCGGTGGTGATCAGATGTCAAGTTCCTCCCACCTCCCACCTCCCACATCCCCATCCCCCATCCCCCATCCGTATTAAAACGCCCAGTTGTCGGCTGACGAATTCCGCAATGGGGCCAGTCCGTTGAACTTCGACACGGCCTTCTCGACGTTGCATGAATCGTAGCGATAGGTCTTGGTACCGTTACCGATGTTGCTCGGCGGAACGATCTGACCGAGCAGCACATTCAGTCCGGTCACCAGCGCACCGTTTACGGTATTGACACCGTTCGACGTGAACGTGCCGCCGACGAGGATGATCCCATCCCATTGCTGGCCCCCGAGGATGGTCATGTCGTTTTTCACGATGAGCATTCCGCGCCCGCTGGTGGGAAGTGTGAACGGCAACGTCTGATCTACGTAAATGACCGGCCAAGAGTTCGCGTTGCTGAAGCTCGGCCAGGCGCCGCCCGGGATGACGACTTCGGCGGACAGCGCCATCCCGGCCAGGATGGTCACCCAGTCGACACCAACCATACCATTGGCCGCAGGCTGCGACCCCATGTTCAGGATGGGCGGCGACCCGCTGGGAACGGATGAACCACCTGCCTGCGTATAACCCGGATTGTTAGGCACTGCGACACCAGCGACCGGTGTCCCGGTCCCGCAGTTGTCGGCACCGGAGATCGTTCCCTGCCCACCGTTTTTCAGAAGGCCGCTGAGGCTTGTCCAGGCCGCAAGCGTCGGCATGTCCACATCCTGCCACTGCGCATACTGCGCGAAGACACGCTCCGCGACTGGCGTGCGCACCGGCCGGTTGATCGTGCGGACCGCGCGCGAACGGATCAGGAAGAGCGGTGCACTTCCCGCGACGGACGGGCGAACCCGCTGGACCTTTACCCAGGCATAGCCGTCGCTGAACACCATGTGAGCGGAGTCGGGGCCGACGAACGTCGTCGGCGCGAACCCGGGAAGGAGCGCCGTCGGATTCGTGATGAACTGGTCATATGCCGAACGCGCCAAGGCATGTGCTTCCGACGCTGCGCCCTGGTCTTCGACCGTCCGTCGCTCGCTGCCGACCGCGCCCAGTGCCGCCGTTGCGGCGACCGACAGGACAACGATCAGGACGAGCGCGAGCACCAGTGCGATGCCCTTGCGAGATTTGCCGACGAGTCGGCGGCGTACCTGCGAAGTGCGGTTTCTCATGGAAGTCAGTTGAGGCGGTTCATGAAGAACACCGCGGTCTGCATCCGCGACGTTTCCGGCGTTGTGCGGCCGAAGCGCGCGCGTTCGCTGGCACCCACCAGCTCCAGACCGATCCCCCGGATCTCCGACAACGTCGGAACGCCGGTGTCCACGGTGTCCTGGTCAGCGCGGTAAAAGCGGAAACGCGATGCGGCGTCGAACGGTGACGCAAGTTCTTCGGTCGCACCGGACGTCACTTGCGTGCGCCACAGGCCAACACGGCCGGTGAACGCGGTGGAGTTTGCAAAGTCGTAGCGCACGTTCTGGTACAGGAAGGCGACGCTGCCGACTGCGCCGGCAGGCATCTGCGGCGTGACGTAGACCATTCGTCCGCCATCCACCATCGTTATGTTCGCGGTCGGGTCGTTGCACACGGCGTTGCCCCCGGCGGACATGGTGACGGATGCTTCGGTATACGCGTACACGCCGCTCTCCTGGCGATAGGCGTGGCCCGAGATGGAGGCCGAGGCAAGAACCGCCGAGTCGACCGGCATCAGGCTGAGCACCGTAGCGCCGCCGGTGTTGCCGCATACGAGTCCCATGACAACGGGAATGCGTAACGTCACGGACGACGCGGACGCTGAAACCACGCCGCTGCCGGTTTCCACCATGCGCGCTTCAGACATCAGCAGGTTGACCGGCCCTCGTGACACTGCGCGTGCATTGAGCCGCTTGGTCTGCAGGTCTGCAAACCGCGCTTGGGACGTAAACGTTCTGAGGATCGAGAGGCCGACGAATCCGAGAAGCGTCATTGCCACCAGCAGCTCGACGAGGCTGATCCCGGAGCGGCGGGAGAGACGAGGGGTTCTCATGTGCCGAAGGGGTTCACGGTGATCGGTCCCTTTGCGCGGTTCAGGTACACCGTATCCGGTCGCGCCCAGGACGTGGATGGCGACACGATCAGGCGAACGCGCTTGTAACCTGCGCCATCGGTGATGTCGGTAACCGCGATACAACGCGTGTAGGTCAGCGTGGTGCTCGTGGTCGTACTGCAGCCGACGCGGACCGCCAGCGAGTCGTAAGGCATCGACGCGATCTTGTTCAGCTCCTGGAGAATGATGCCGTCACGGCTCGATTGCGTTGCCAGGCCGGAGGCGCGACGGGCCGCGCTGACCGTCATGCCGGCTGCGCCGAGGAGGCCGATGGAGAGGATCACCATGCCGACCATGATCTCGAGCACGGCGACACCTTTGCGGTTCGCGACAATGCGCTTTCGTTTCGTCTTCATCGTTATGCTCAGTTGACCGACACGCGACTGAACCCTGTCCGACTCACCGTGAGTTGGCGGACAAAGCTTCCGTTCGTGAGCTGGATGGTGAAAGCCGCTGAACTGACGCCATTCGGGAAGATCTCGACCGAAGCCGGTGTCATCGTCACGGCGTCGAGCATGTATTCAGATGTTCCGCGGAGTGCGCGGCTGTGGTAGATCGTCGCCGGATTCGTTCGATCGGTCACACGCACTTCGCCTGACGCGGCGTCGTACGTAAGGGTGACCGGTTTTCGCTGCCGGGCGGCAACCGCAAACGCCGCCGGGATGTCCGCGCTGAGCGCACTGGCGGCGCCAATGACCCGGCGCTGCCGGATACCATGGTTCATCCGCGGAAGTCCGATCGAGAGCATCGTGCCCAGGACTACGACCACGATGACCGATTCCACAACCGTGAAGCCGCGGCGACCGCGCGAACGCTTCATATGAGAGAGCAACCGTTCAGAAGTCATGTCTTTGCACCTGAGTGGTTTGCAGATCGATTCGGACGTACATCACATCCGAGTTGTGCGCTGCACCCCGGTAGGGCAGGACTTGTGCCATGGAAGGCCGAAAGTGTCACATGGGGAGCCGGCGTTATGCGGAAGGCGCCGAACGTCACGTGACGGACGTTGCCCCAGGGCCACAGCCGCCGAATCGGCGGCCGCGCGGGGCGCCTAACCGGTTGTTACGCCACGGGAAACGGCACTCTCGTGTACTCGACCCCTCAGTGGACGCGGAAAATGGGGTGTGGGGACAACAATTCTGATGCCGAAGGCGGAGGTGGGACGTGGGAGGTGGGAGAAACCCGACATCCGATTCCACGGTTCGCAAAGATCAATGGGGTCTGACCCCATTGCTCACAGGGCTGGTAGCTTGAGGCCCCATGACTGACGTTAGCGAAGGCCGCTGGATCCGCCGCCTCGAATTGGGGATCCTGGCCGTCGGCATCGGAGCACGAGCGGTTCGGTTCCTGGAGCAGCGACCCCTCTGGATTGACGAAGTGCTCATCGCGCTGAACGTTCTTCCGAACGGTCCACCCGATTTTCTGCAACCGCTCGAGCTCAGCCAGATCTCACCGGTTGGGTTCCTGATTGGCGAATGGCTCGTCACTCGCGCGGCTGGCGCCGGTGAACAGGCGCTGCGTTTCCTGCCATTTGTCGCGAGCATCGCCGCGCTCATCGCATTCAACCGGCTCGCTCGTCGAACGCTGGAACCGGCAACGGCACTTCTCGCGACCGCGCTGGCAGCGTTGTCGCCGCTGCTCATTTATTACGCGGGCGAAATCAAGTCGTACACGTTCGACTGGCTCGGCGCGGTGCTCCTGATGCACGCGACGCTTTCCCTGGCAGAAGATCGAAACCCGCGTGCGTGGATGCGGTGGAGCGGCATCGCCGGATTCGGTGCTCTGATGTCCACTGCCGCGCCGTTTTTCGTCGCGGGTTGCGCGTTGGCGTTACTGGCCGTCCCAGCGATTCGCGCGCCCCGCACGCTGATTCGTCTTGTCGTTGCAACCGCGCCAGCCGCGCTCCTTTTTGCCGTCCAGTACTTCACGACCTACTCGTCGGACTTCACGCGAGTGGCGATGGAGTCGTACTGGAAAGGGCAGTTTCTCGACGCGCAGTTACCCCACGCGTTGGCGCAAGCGGCTCAATTGGCGCGCACGTTCGTCGTCGACGTGGTGTTCGGAGACCGCGTTGCGGAATCGATGCCACGGAAGAGCATGACGATTGTCGTGCTCCTGAGCGCGATCGGGGCAGTGGTCCTTACGCGGCGGTCGCCGCAGGTCGCCGCGATAGTGCTCGCCCCGGCAGTTCTTGCCGTGACGGCGGCGCTGATGCATCGGTGGCCCCTCACGTCGCGTTTGCTGCTTTTTCTCGTGCCGGCGCTGGCGATGGCCCTGGCATCCGGTCTCGCCGCACTTACGCAACTGCTGCCTTCTCGCGCTCGCGGCGTGGCGTTCGCGGCACTTTCGAGCCTCGTGCTCGTGGGTGCCGCCGTCGGCGTACGATGGGAATGGAACGAGAACAACCTGGTCATCGCGCTGCCTGACGCGTTGCGTTCGGTCAGGCAGAATAGCGACGCAAATGCCACGGTCTATTTCTCGAGCGACCTGGTGCCCGCCTGCACGTATTACCTCGGTTGGCACCCGGACCGGGTCGAGATGGGAGGGGGAGAGCGTAAAGGTGGTCGCGCGGCAGACCTGGGGCCGGGAGCCGGCGTTGTGACAACCAATTGCGCCGTGCACGGAGCCACAACCATCACCGGAACATGGCCGCTGTTCGTTAGGCGCTCACCAGGTGCGCCCAGGGAAACGCCCGTGCCCATCCAGTCGGAGTGGCTCGAGGCAGAGGGTGGTCGCATCCTCGCCGGAACCGGCAACGAATTGTGGTTGTTGCTGGGTCACAGCCGGCAACTCCATGAATCCCTGCCTGCCTGGCTCGAGGCACATGGATTGAGGCAAACCAGCAGGCAGCAACGGCGCACACTGCTGGTTCTCCAGTACCTCAAGGGTCCGTCGTGAGGTCAGCGAGCGAGACGCAATAGAAGGTGCCGCTTCACGTCCGGCCACTCGGCGGACAGGACCGAGTACATCACCGAATCCCTTGCGCTCCCGTCGCGCCGGGCCTGGTGATGGCGGATCACGCCGTCTTTTCTGGCGCCTAACCGCTCTATGGCGCGCTGCGAGGCGAAATTGAAGTTGTCGGTGCGCAACCCGACTACCGCGGAGCCGAGTGTCTCGAAGCCGTGCTGGAAGAGGAGGAACTTGCAGGCGGTATTCACGTGCGTGCGTTGCCAGCTCTTGGCGTACCACGTGTAGCCGATTTCAACTCGGTCGATCGGTGCCACGATGTCGTGATAACGGGTGGACCCCACGATCCTGCCCGAACTGAGCTCGCGGACGACCCACGGCAACATGTGACCGGCGCGCTGCCCCTCGAGCGCGCTACTGATGTATGCGTCGACCTTGTCGGGCTCAGGAACCGCCGTGAACCACAACTCCCAGAGTTGTCCATCCAAAGCCGCGTCGCGCAGCGCCGACGCGTGTGACGCGTCCATCGGTTCCAGGCGCACGCCATGCCCCTCGAGTTGCACCGGTGCCGGATGAATCATGACCGGGGGTCAGAGTCGGGACCGGAGTCGGGACCGGAGTCGGGACCGGAGCCGGAATCCATCAGCGAGTTGCGGCTGCGCGTTCGACATCGGCCCAGGCCGCGATCCCCCCGTGGCCACCGACCACCCGGTCAACGGTAATCCCACGCGCCCGAACCATGGCGACGATCTCCCGCGAGCCGGCTGCCGCCAGCGTCGGACCCGGTGTCAGCACGTCGGAGACAAACAGGATGCGCAGTGACGGCACGTAGGCGGCGAGCATCCCCTGGGCATGAGCGGTGGGCAGCTCGATCAGCTGGACAGCGCTCTCGCCGCTGCCCAGGATCGTGACCGGATTCGCCGCGCGCACGTTAGGCACACGACCGCCGCGCGACAGCGCGTCCGGCGAGACCGTCTTCCGAGCCGCGCCGATTCCGCGCACGAAGTCCACGTTGCGTGCGTGCACGATCGCCTCGATGCCCTGGGCCAGGTATTCGCGCACGCCACCGGTGTGATCCCAATGGTG
>DASRPK010000228.1:0-7542 GCA_035646395.1 Gemmatimonadaceae bacterium
GTGAACCGGTGCCGCTGGTAACAATGATGTGGTCGTCGAACAGCGCGATGGCCGTTGCTGTGTCATGTTGCGCATACGACCTGGCCCATTCGGCGTCGAGTCTCAGAACAACTTCTTCGCTGGACCGCGCCTGCAACGGGACAGCTACCAGGAGACTGAGAAGTACGTGTCGCATCGGTTGTGTCCCCGGGGCTCGGAACGGATCTTAGTGTAATCAGTCAGCGGTTTTGCAGTTGGTCGTATGCACTCTTCGGGGGATTCTGATGTCACGCTCGATTGCTGTCTTGTCCGTTGTTGCTGCCTGTCTCGTGTCGCGCACTGGGAACGCGCAAGGCGTTCCCACGCCGGCATCAGTCTTCGGTTTTCCGGCCGGCGCGGACTCGCAGCTCTTCACCTATGACCAGTCGATCGAGTACTTCCGCCGGCTCGCCTCGGCGAGCCAGCACGTGCGACTTCTCGAAGTAGGGAAGACGTCGTTCGGCAAGCCCTGGACGATCGCGCTGATTTCATCGCCCACAAACCTCGCGCGAGTAGACGAGTTCCGGCGCATCAATCAGCGGCTCGCCCGTCCGGCCGGGCTCACCGACGCAGATGCCCGTGAACTGGCGCGCACCGGCATCGCACTGGTCGACGTCAGTGGTGGCTTGCATGCCTCGGAGATCGCGGGATCGCAACACACGCCGCAGCTCGCGTACGAATTGCTCTCTCGAGCTACGGAACCTGGCACCAAAGAAATCCTCGACAACACGATCCTGTTCCTGTGGCCGAGCATCAATCCCGATGGCCAGGACATCGTGGTCAACTGGTGTCGCGAGTCGCTCGCGGGGCGGAGTCCGCCGCCGATGGAGCTGTACCAGAAGTACATCGGCCATGACAACAACCGCGACAGCTACATGCTGAACGTGGTGGAATCACGGGTGATTGCGCGCACGTGGCGTGAGTGGGAGCCACAGATCATCTACGTGCATCACCAGTCGTCGCCGTTCCCGACACGGATCTGGATACCGCCGTTTGCCGATCCGATCGGCCTCTACGCGCCACCGATCATGTCACGTACGGTCAACTCGATAGGCACGCGCATCGCGCAGGAGCTGGACCAGACGGGGAAACCGGGCTCGGTGCACATGCTGGCGACGTTCGACGCCTACTACCCGGGGTACATCGACTACATGCCGATGTATCAGCACATCGCCTCGTGGTGGACAGAAACGCAGGGCGGGAATTGCGGCATCCCGCGCACCACCACCGTGGACCAGCTCCCCACCGATTACCGCGCGCTGCTGCCGACCTCGATGTACAACAGCCCGTGGAAGGAGGGTCGGTGGACACTGAAGGATCAGGTCGACTACATGGTCACCGCGTCGCTGGCCACGCTTCGTTATGCGGCCAAGTTCCGCGAGGAGTTGCTCTACAACCGGTACCAGTCGGGGCGCGACGCGATCGCGATGCACACCACGGCCGGGCCGTATGCCTGGATCGTGCCGCAGCAGCAGCGCGATCCCGTCGCCCCGGTGGAAATGTTGCGCCGCCTGGCGTTCCTCGGCGTTCGCGTCATGCAGTTAGGCAGGGAGGCCGCGCACGACGGCGTCCCGTATCCGGCCGGCACCTGGGTGGTTCCGCTCGACCAGGAATTCTCGCCGCTGGTGCGCGAGCTGCTCGAGCCGCAGAAGTACCCGGACATGGGCGATGACCTGCCCTATGACGCCGCCGGATGGACGCTGCCGTATCAAATGAACGTGCGTTCCATTGAAGCCCGGGCTCCGCTATCCACAGAGTTTCGGGCCGCGATGGTACCGGTTCAGGGCACGGCAGAAGCCTGGGGCGCGTCGGACCAGTACCCGTTCACCACGAACGCGATGGCGGCGGGCATCGTGCCGCCTCCGTCAAATGTCCACGGTCGTGGCAACACGATTGCCCTCGACCCGGCGCAGAACAACACGTTCCGCCTGATCAACGGCGCGTTGGCCGCGGGAGGCACGGTGCGTTTCGCGCCGCCGACGGCAACGACGGCCGCGCGGTATCTCGTCGCCGGCATCAGCGTGCGACAGGCGGATTCCATGGCGCGATCACTGTCCGTGAGTGGGGAACGGTTGAACGTGCCGCGCACGATGGTGACGCGTACGGTCCCGACGCGCATCGCGTTGTACAAGGGCGCACCGGGCAACATGGACCAGGGCTGGACCGAGTGGTTGTTCGACACGTACGGCTTCAAGTACACGATCATCGGCCCCGCTGAACTGCGGGACGCCACGCTCGGCTCCCGGTTCGACGTCGTGGTCATGGCGTCACAGGGCCTGACGAGCGCCGGGCGTGGTGGCCGGGGCGGTCCTCCAGCGGGCGCTGCGCCAGCCGGTCGTGGCGGCGGCACGCCAACCGTAAGCGCCGACGACAGCGCGCGAATCGCAGGGATCGATGCGTTCGTGCGGGGAGGGGGCACAGTGGTGGCGTGGAACCAGGGGACTGGATCACTCATCTCCGCGCTGCAATTGCCTGTGCGCAACGTGGTAGCCGGTGTCCCCCGCCAGGAGTACTTCACGGGAGTTTCGATCATGCGCGCGATCGTCGACACCACGCATCCGGTAATGGCCGGCATGCCTGCTGAAGCGGATGTGGTGGTGAGTGGCAGTCCGGTGTTTACGACGCTCGAAGGATTCGATGGATCGGTGCTGGCGAAGTACCCGGCGACTGGTTCGCCGCTGCGCTCGGGCTTTCTCAAGGGCGAGGAGCGTATGCGCGGCCACGCGGCAGCGATCGATGTGAAGCGCGGCAACGGTCACATCATCCTGATCGCGTTCCAACCGCAGTGGCGCGGTCAACCGTTCGGCACGTTCCGCGTGGTGTTCAACTCGGCATTCTTCGGCCGAGATGTTTCAGCGAGGGCAACCGGTGCTCCTGGATTCTGGACTGCTCCCACAACTCCATAGCTCCTGAGCGATGCAAGGTCCCGCGACACCTGGAACGGAAGTCACCCGGATAGATCGGATCAGACGGAAAAATGTCTGGTGGCTCGATCCGCAAAATTCGCTGAATCCGTTGTGACTGCAGTTCCGGATGTTGACGTACCTGCGGCAATCCATTTCAGCGCAGGGCCGGATTCTTTGGCGTTATGCCTGCGAAGAACCCTTTGAAGACTGCTTCGTCTTGCTCAAGCGCTTCAGTCGGGTATCGAAGCTGCCCAATGACCGCCGCCCGGCGTGCAAAGTCGAGGCCGACCGGGACGATTGGCACTCCGGCGGCGCGGGCGATGTGCCAGTAGCCACTCTTCCACGCCTCGACCTTCTTGCGTGTCCCCTCCGGGGTGATGGCGAGCACCATCCGGTCGCGGCGCACAAACTCGGCCGCCACCTCCGAAACCACATTGTGGGACGCCGAACGCACCACGGGTATTCCACCTAACGACTTGAGCCAGCTGCCGAACGGTCCCACAAAGATCGTATGCTTGGCGAGGAATCCCGCCTCCAGGTCCAATGCCAGGTCGCAGAACAGACCCGCGAAAAAATCCCAGTTCGAGGTATGGGGTCCGACGATGATCACGAACTTCGGAAGGTCCGGAAACTGGCCCTCGACCCGCCACCGCATCAACCGCATGCCGAGCCGGCCGACGCGCTGCAGGAATCCCCTGTGGCGTCGCGGGACGTTAGGCGGAAGGGCGGGAACCATGCGGTTCAGTCGCGGACCGGGCGGAAGCAGTAATCCCAGGAGAGCCAGAGGATGCGTGAGACCGGGAATGTGAGGATCGGGAACAGGATCGCCATGGCCCCGCCACCCCATTGCACAAAGGTCCAGGGAACATCCGGCCGTGTCGCCAGCACGACCACCAGCAGGATCATCGTGACGATGAACTCCGCCAGGACCAGGTTCACCGCATACCCACCGATCCAGAAGTCCGGCTCACCGCGATCGAGCGCAAAACCGCAGCTCGGGCAGAGCGGCCTGGTCGTCCACCAGCTGCGGAACAGCGATCCCCCGCCGCACCGGGGGCATCTCAGCGCCAGCGCGCGCACAGTCAGCCGGAAGAAGCGACCGAACGTGACCTTCTCCACGACAAGTTGGGCGGAAGAATCGAGGGCCTCCGACAGAAAGTCGGAGGCCCTCAAATCATAACCGCACGTGCAGTGGATCGCTGATCGCTCCTCGCTGGTCGCTGATCCTTATTTCGGGATGTCCACGCGTTGCAGGTAGCGGAGGTCATCTTCGTCAGCGCGGACCGAGTAGACCACGCCCGTCCCGACGGCGACAATGGTCGTCTTCGGCGGCAGGCGCCAACTGGCCACCAGCTTTCCTGTTCCGTCGATCACGTCCCACTGCTCTCGACCAATCCGGAACGGAATGCCCCGCTTGACCCAGAGTCTTCCGTCCGGAGCAGCGAGCGCGCTCATCGCCCCCAGCGCCGGATAATTCGACGGCCAGTTCGCCGGAGGAAGCAACTCGAAGTCCATGCTGAAGCCGGCAGGCATCATCTTCTGTGCGACCTTCGCCTGCTCGGCCATCATCCGCTTCGCCTCGTCCATTTCCGCCTTCTGGTCGGCAGCCGTCACCTTGATTGGTTCGTAGGGGATCCGGGCGCCCGTGGTCTTTTTCCCATCGGGCGTGATGAATTCCACCTGGTACGGCGCGCCGCGGATGATCGCGATTCTCCCGTCCGGAAAGACGGCCCATGGATCGGAAGCGATGAGTCCCGGAAATGCCATCGTGTACTTCATCGCGTTGCCGGATCGGCTGATCTCCGGCTTGCCGCTGACCGGGAACCGCACCTTCGCCACCTCGGTCCGTACTGCCTGACGAGGATCGAATTTCACCACGCCGACCGAGTCGGGAATCGTCATCTGCATGTCGTTGCCGCCTCCGCCGACACCCGCCTGAATCTTCATCGCGCTGGAGTACAGCTTGCCCGCGCGGTCACTGAAGAACGGCGCGGTCAAGACCGTCATCGTTGACTGGTCCAGCATCAGCATCGGGAACGTCGTGCCCGGCGTCAGGTCGGGATTGAACGCCGTTATGCGCTGGAGCATGGCATCGAGGACCCAGATCGTATCGCCCCGAACGCGGAAGAGCGCAGCCGGTGCACGGTATTCTCCTGGGCCGCTGCCCTGCCGCCCGACCGCTGTGCGCGTCCCTTTGGCGAAGTCGACGAGCAACAACGACCCTTCAGTGCCGTCGATCGCCAGGACCTGGCCTGGTTTGAATTCTATTGCGCCGGAGACGAGAGAAAACGGATCATCGATCTCGACGCTCGGCTTGGGGAGGTCGCGAACCTGAACCTGCGCAAAGGCAGGGGCCGCGAAAAGAAGCGCGACCATACCAAGGGCGCGCACGATTCTACGATTGAGAGCGGACACGGTCCTTCTCGGTGAGGTTGGGGGATGTTGAATACTACGGAGGTGTGCGGGTGCTGTTTCTGTTCGAAGCAGCGTAAAGCTGTACAAACGGAAGCGCCCGGCGCTGCCGTCATGGCCGGATCACGGAGCGGAAACCCGTGTCAGCGTACAGTTTACGTAGGCGCTATTGTGGTTGTCTGCCTCAAAATGCCTTCCATTCCTGCTTCCTGCTTCCTGCTTCCTCTTTGTTAAACGTCCTCATCTCCGGAGCGGCCACGAGCGGGTGTGCTGCCGCCCTTTTCCTCGCCCGCGCCGGCGCCAAGGTCACGCTCGTGGAGCGTGTGGCAGAACCGAAGGCGATCGGGGCCGGAATCGCCATCGCCGAAAACGGGTTGGCCGTCCTCGAATCGTTAGGCCTGAGTGAGGCCCTGGCGGCGGCGAAACCGGTCACTGAGGTCCGCATCGTCGACGCACGCGGCCGGACCCTGCTCGCACCCCGCGGGAAGCCACCGCGAGCGGTGATGATGCGCCGGTCCACCCTGCAGCGCGTGCTGCTCGACGCCGTCGCGGCGGAAGGCATCGAATGCCTGTTCGGCACCGAAGTCGTGGCCGCCACACCAGACGGCACCGTCACGATACGTGATGAAACCGGGCAACGTGACCTTTCCGCCGACCTGGTGATCGGAGCCGATGGCGTGCACTCCCAGGTCCGCGAAGGCGGGGATTTTGGAACGCGCATCCGTCGAGGGAAGCGATACGTCCGCATGCTCCTCGAGAGCGACGTCGCAACAGGAACGGAAGCGTGGACGCCAGCCGGTCTCTTTGGTTCATTCGCCGTCGATGGCGGGACGTACGCCTTTGCCTCCTGCGGAACAAAGGCGTTAGGTACGGCGATGGACAACCGTGACCTGGCCGCGTTCCGGGCCGCGTGGGCGCGTTCGTACCCCGCGTCAGCAAAGATCCTGGCCGGGCTCACCTCGTTCGATGAGCTGCTGCAGAATGAGGTGATTCGCGTCGACTGCGCGCGGTGGCACCACGGCCGGCTCGTCCTCCTTGGCGACGCAGCGCACGCGATGGCCCCCAACCTCGGCCAGGGCGCAAACAGCGCACTCGTGGACGCAGCCGTGCTGGCCGCGGAACTCCGGCGCCATGACACGCTCGAGAAGGCATTGACCGCCTATCATCGGAGGCGGGCCAGGGCTGTAAAGCGGGTGGCTGACGCGTCGGCACGACTCGGTGCGCTCGCCGAGGTCACGCACGTAGTGCCGCGGACGATGCGCGATCGACTGCTGTTGCCAATCGCACGGCTCTTCGCGACGAACAAGGCGACGGCGCTGCTCTGGCAGGAGCCCCTCGACGCGCTGCGGACCATGGGCGCGCGTTAGGTGGTCCGGGTCGACCCCGCAACAACGGACGCCGATCTGGCCGCGATCCGCCAGCTCTTCCAGGAGTATGCGGACTCCCTCGGCGTCGATCTCAACTACCAGGGATTCGACCGCGAGGTGCGCGAGCTGCCGGGAGACTATGCGCCTCCCGCCGGAGCGCTCCTGCTCGCACGACACGATCATGACATCGTCGGCTGTGTTGGCGTTCGCCCGTTCGACGAACGGACCGCGGAGATGAAGCGGCTCTACGTCCGACCATCGGGTCGCGGACTCGGCCTCGGTCGCACCTTGGCAGAAGCCGCGATCACGTTCGCGAGGGATGCCGGATTCGAACGCATGCGCCTCGATACGCTCCCCCAGATGCAACGCGCCCAGGCGCTGTATCGAACGCTGGGCTTCGTTTCGATCGACCCGTATCGTTTCAGCGCCGTGCCCGGCACGGTCTATATGGAGCTCCTGTTAGGCGGAAAAGAGTAAGCGCACCCTAAGCACCCTAAGCACCCTAAGCACCCTACATCATGCCGCTAACAGTTGGCCAGAAGGCGACGCGCACCATGACCGTGACGCCTGAGCACGTGAAGTCGTACGCGGCGATCACCGGCGATTACAACCCGCTGCATTTCGACGAGTCGTTTGTCTCGCGCACGAAATTCGGGCGACTGGTCGCGCAGGGTGGAATCACGACCGGAATTCTCCACGCGCTGGTTGCGATGGACATGCCCGGTCCGGGCACGGTGTTCCTGAGCCAGAACTGGAAGTTCACCGCTCCTGTCTTCATCGGCGATACGATCACAGCCGAGGCCGAGGTCCTGAGCGTGCACGCGACGAAACCGGTGTGC
>DASRPK010000229.1:0-10828 GCA_035646395.1 Gemmatimonadaceae bacterium
AGCGACCCGATCGTGGTCACCGGGTCAGCCAACTTCAGCGTGGCGTCGACGAAGGAGAACGATGAGAACATGCTGATCATCCGGGGAGACCAGCGCGTGGCTGACATCTACTTCACGGAGTTCAATCGCCTGTTCAATCACTACTACTTCCGCTCCGTGCTGGAGGACCGGAAAGACGATCCGGACCCGGAGGAGGACAGTCTGTTCCTGGCGAAAACCGACAAGTGGCAGGCGAAGTACAAAGCCGGGAAGCTCAAGGCGAAGCGCCTGAAGATCTACACGGACATGGCCGGTGCGGTGGTACTCTGAGCTCTCGCGGTCGCGTCACCCGGCCAGTCCGGTACTGAACCGTGACCTGGACAATGGAGCGTCCCCGGAGCGAATGACACGGGCAAACGCGGAAAGGCGCGAGGCATTCAATGTGTTCAATGAGAAGAGTGCCACCCCACTTGCTCCTGCCTCACGAGTCAACGAAACAGCTCGAGCCAGCTCAGCAGGATCAAGCCGAGGCAGGAACAAACCCGCGTATAAAGGAACCCTGCCCTGCAACGCGTTCACGCCCTCGCGCGCCCCTCGCCCAATCCATTCGACGTCCTGCGCATAGAAGTTGTGGTACAGCATCGGAAACACCGCGTCGACCGGCCATGTGTCCCAGGCCTGCCTGACGAACTGGCGCGCCAGTGTCGGCGTCGCAAACACTGCGGCGGTAATCTTCTTGTTATGGGCGCGAGCGGCCTGGCCCAGCAGCGTCACCATCTCGGTGATCGCATTCCAGCGGAATTCGCGCCATGCAACATTCTCGGACGGATCCTTGAGCTGCCGCGGATCGATACCTGACTGACGCTTGAACTTGTCGACGCAAACCTGGCAATAGCAGAAGTCGTACTGCGCGTATTCGCGATCCTGCACGATGTTGTACCTGCTCCATAACCCGCGCGGCAGGATCACGTCGATGAACCGGATATAGTCGAGGTGCACACCGTCGACCTCGGGCCGCTTTGCGATCCCATCGACGATGCCGCGCAAATACTGACGGACCGGTTCGCGGGTAGGACAGAACCAGTTGTACTGCGGAACGTAGGGTGGCCTGGTCAGGCTCGAATCACCGTTGCGACTGACGCTGAACCACTCCGGATGTTCACGTTTCGCGTAGCCGTCGAAGAACCGGTAGTTCGTGAAGATCCAGCGATGGAACTCGATACCGGCGCCATGCGCGGCGTCGGCGATGACCTTGGTGCCGGCGTTGGATCCTTCGACCAGCGCACCGGTGATGCCCGCATCGCGCAGTTCGCGGAACCGGCGGCGCCAGTAGGCGCTGTCGTTAGGCCGGCTGGCGTGAAACCAGACCCAGGCGCGGAAGTCACCGGGAGCACCAGTCGCGAGCCCTAGCCTCGCTCCCGCGAAGGACGATGCGAGAATTTCGAGGAATTGGCGGCGGTCCATTCCGTACTATACCCGCACCTTCTCTGACGAGTTCGGCGTCTGAATTGGCGGCGGCATGTGTCAGCGATGAATCGCCCGAGCATGCGGGAGCGAGCGCGGGGGGATCTGCCGAGCGAGTCCTGCGCGCACCGTCATTCCCAGCACGAGCAGAGCGCAGTGTGAAGCCGGAGCGAAGCGACGGCGCACTCGAAGCGCTGGTGGCTCCGCCACCAGCGCGACAACGAGCACGGCAGATCCCCCAGCGCGAGCGACGCGAGCGATCTACTGGCCTATTTGGGCAGGACCACCGTGTCGATCACGTGGATCACACCGTTGGATGCCGCGATGTCCGCCTTCACCACCTTGGCGTTGTCGATCATCACCACACCGTTCTTCGTCACGATCTTCAGCGACTGCCCATTCACCGTCTTCGCCGAAGAAAGCTTCATCGCCTGCGCGGCGCGCACGTCACCCGACACGACGTGATACGTCAGGATCGCCGCCAGCTTGGCCTTGTCCTTGAGCAACGCTTCAACCGTCCCCGCCGGCAACTTCGCAAACGCCTCGTCCGTCGGTGCGAACACCGTGAACGGGCCCTTCCCCTTCAGCGTTTCGACGAGCCCCGCCGCCTCGACCGCCGCGATCAGCGTCTTGAACGACCCGGCCGCCACGGCCGTCTCGACGATGTCCTTCGTCGCTCGGCTCTCCTGAGCCGACAGTGGTGCTGCCGCAACCACGATCGCGGCCATGCTGAGGTACTTGAGTGCTGACTTCATTGGTTCATCCCCTGGTTGTGTGGTCCTGTGTGCGGGAGAACCTAGAGTCATGTCCATATTCTGTCAAGCTATTTTGTTGGACAATACTTGACTACGTCTCGCGGAGAATGCTATCTTGTTGGTGCACAATACCATGGAGGATCCGTTGTCGCAGCGTGTCCTGCACCCGGTCCGCGTCGTAACGCAGCGAACCGGGCTTTCGCCCGATCTGCTGCGGGCGTGGGAGCGGCGGTACCGCGTCGTAAAACCGGTGCGGTCAGCCGGGGGGCAACGGCTGTACAGCGAAGACGACATCGAGCGTTTGCGACTGATTCACCGGGCGGTGCTGACTGGCCGGGCTATTGGCCAGGTCGCGCCGCTCGATCGTGACGCGCTGGCACAGCTCGTCGGCGACGACGACTCGTCAGGCATCACACCCGAACCGCTGCCTGACGAGGACGGTCCGCTCCTGGCTCGCACGCTGGCGGAGTGCCGGGCGGCGGTGGGGGACATCGATGGTCCGGCGCTCGAGCGTGTCCTGCGACGGGCGGCCCATCGGTTCAGCATCCCGGTGCTGCTCGATCATCTGCTCGTGCCGCTCCTCCGGGAGATTGGCGAGCACTGGGAGTCGGGATCACTGCTGCCGATTCATGAACATGCGGCGTCGGTGGAGATCCATCGGTTGCTCACCTGGATCGTGGTCTCAACGCCGATCAGCGCCGACGCACCGTTGATCGCGGTCGCCACTCCAGCCGGACAGCAGATGGAGCTTGGTGCACTCATGGTTGCGGCGACGGCTGCCGCCGAAGGATGGCGCGTGGCCTGGTTCGGTCCCGACCTTCCCGCAACAGACATCATACTTGGCGTGGAATCGCGCCGCCCCGCCGCGATCGCGATCAGCCTGGTGCACCAGACACGTGACCCGGTGCTCCACCGCGAGCTGGAGCGCATCGCCCAGGGCGTCGCCGGCAAGGCGGCCCTGCTGGTGGGAGGGCGGGCGGCACCGTCACACGCGCTCATGCTGCAGCGGATGGGCGCAACCGTGATGCAGGATCTGTCGTCGCTCCGTACCTGGCTCCGGAACTATCGTTAGGCGTTCAGGCGACTGCGACAGGATTAACAAAAGGCTCCCGCGAAGAAGTCCGTCGTCGCCCGGTCGCCGGTCGAGTTTTTGTGATCCACGTCCCAAGTGACACCTGGATCTCTGGATCAGTCCCTGAGAGATGGCCCTTTCAGGGCACGGCAACCCCACCTGACGCACCATGGCGCTTCGACTCCGTTTTCGCCCGCTACTGCTCGTGGCATTTGCCGCAGCCGCGGGCGTTGGGTGCGGATCGGAGTCAGTGAACGCACCGGTCGAGGTGGATGTACAGCCGCCGGTCATGGTCTGGCTCGTCGGACCTGACGAACCGGTCAATCCAGGCGAAGACATCCCGTTGCGCTTTTTTGCGCAGGACAATGTTGGCATCGAGCGCGTGGGCATTCGCGTGAATGGAGCCTTCGTACTTCTGGGAACGTGGGACTTAACCCAGCCCCTGGCGCAGTTTACCGGGATCTGGAATGTGCCCGTGCCGGAAGGCGTTCGATTGGATGTGCCGACGACCGTCACGCTGATCGTTTTCGACAAGGCTGGCCTAACGGCGGAAGGCGAAGCGAGCGTGCAGCTCGTCGATTCTCGTGGGCCGTCCGCTCGCCTGGATCTGGGGGGACTGCATGGCGACGGGACTATTCGAAGCGGGGAGACGCTCGACATCTACGTCAACGCCGCCGACAACCAGCAGCTCGAGTACCTCGGCTACGACGTCGCGGGCATGCGCGACTCCGTACGCGCAAGCGGCATCGGCGACTCTCATGCCTTTCGGCTGACCGTGCCACCCTCGTGGGTCTTGCAGCGTCCGGCCATGAGGGCCTGGGCACGGGATGCGACCGGCCGCGTCTCCGGGACAAATGAACGCGAGGTCCAGGTGTACAACTGGGTCGATCATCCCATCGTGTCGATCCCGGTGCTCGCGGATCTTTCCGTGCGGCAGGTCCTGTGGGATCCGAAACGCAATACGATCTACCAGCTTCGATCGGGTGAGGAGAACGCACGGATCGAAGGGGTCGACCTGGTGACGGGTGTACGCATCGCGCCCATCCCGCTGCCAGCCGGTTCGTTCTCCCTCGCGTTCAGCGGGTCCGGGGACTCACTCGCCGTCGCCATTCGCAACGAGCGCGCGTTAGGCGTGGTTGAACTGCTGAAGCCCGTCCGTGCCACGACCGTGGTGCCGCTGCAGTACGATGGGGACCCGTACCGGATGCCCTGGGCCATTCAGTCCTCCGGTGCGCATTTCTTCGTCGCGCTCTCCTCGGGTGCGGATTTTGGCCGGCTGCTGGATGTGAACCTCGGCACTGGTGCTCAGGTCATTCGAACGGACATCGATGGTGGCACGCAGGTTCCGTCGGAACCGATCCTGTTGGCGCTGCCAGGCGGTCGTCTGTTTGTCGGTTCGACCGGATACGCATACTTCGGCTCCGACGACCGCTTCCTCTATTCGCCCGAGACCGACCGTTTCACGCGAACGACGAAGCTCGGCCCACTGGACCCACGATATTACGTCACGTCGCCATCGGGCCGCTTCATGTATTGGAACGTTGTCTTCAATGCCGCGCTGGATAGCCTCGGACACGTGCCGATGCGCGACTGGGCGTACCCGAATGCCGTTGTGCTGACGCCGGATGGTGAAGCGGTGTACCAGGCAACGAATTACGGATATCAGAAGATCAGGGTGTCCGACGGGTTGCTGCTCGAGCAGGTCAAGCTTCCAGCGAAACCGCTGTTCCTGATCGCGCCCGATGGGAACCGGCTGATTGCCGTCGCTGAATCCGCAGTGATGATCGTCGACCTGCGCTGAGTCCGAGTCAGCTCGATTCGATAGGCACGCGGCGCCTCGGCAGTGGCGGGAACTTAGAGACCGAGTTGCTTTTTCAGCCTGGCCCAGGAAATCCGATCGTCGGAGTCCGCGAGCGTCACGCGCGCTGACTCCACGTCGCACCGGTCTTCGAATGACTCGAGGAGCGCGAAGTCATCCATCGAGATCACCGCAGCCACATCCTTCCCGTGACGATGCAGAATGACCCGGTCTCCCCGTGCGGCGACATCACTGAGGATATTTGCGAGGCGTGCCCTCGCCTTGCTGGCCGGCACTCGATTCATGTCTGTCGCTCGAATTGCAGGGATTATGCAATTTGTACAATCGTCACATTTGAACAAGCGAGCCAAATACTTTGCCAGGGAATTTTTTGGCTGACCTGGTGACAGTTCGGGCAGAGGACGCGGCCTACACCATAAGCTAGGGCAGCGAGGGACCCCCTCCCCTCTTAGGTACGCGCCCCAGTCCGCATTGTCCGGACTTCGATCTCGAAACTCTGCCCGGGTATTTCTTCTGTAAATACTGACAATGCTCCTCGAGGACTTGTGGCGGGATGCAGTCGAGCTGCATGGCACGCCAGTACAGCGGGGTGAACCCGGCGAGATCAATCTCGAGATCCTGCTTTTCACGACCTGGGTAGAGGACCTGTACCCGGAGGCGGGCGGCCCCTACCAGCGCATCGATGTGGCCTCCGAGTTGGGACCCGCGGAGGTGCAGCACGTTATTACGACGCTCTTCGTATGTGGGCTTCCTTACGACCGGCCGCTTCTCATCGACCTGGAGCACGAACGAATCAATTTGTGCCGTACTCGCCATCAGGTAGACGGTGAGCGTGCGCTGGCCCTGGAAGAACCGCCGGAAGATGGCACCGGGTTGTGTCCGGGTCGCGACCTCGCAGGCAATGGTGCGAGACTCGGGAACGGTGTGATACGTCAGGACCCAATCGAGCGAGTCGGCCAAGATATAGACCATCTCTTTCGCATCAGGTCCTTCTTGTGCGTCCGCAAAGCGTGCCGTGACCAGCAACGCCGCAAGTATTATTGGCCGGTGCATACAGGCTGATCGAAGACAGGTTTTGAGAGCGTTGAACCCGACGAGCAAGATGTTTGCTCGTAGGCGCGATAGTACACCGTCCTTACGCCCACCGTCAGGAGCTCCCTACGGTAGTTGTCTAGAGACGCCCTTAGAGGACGCCTTTAGAGCACGCGTTTAGAGCACGCCCGTAGAGGACGCCTTTAGAGGACGCCTTTAGAGGACGCCTTTACACGTCGCCGTTTAGAAAAGCACCCCTGTGACCGTTGCCCGTTCAGTCGTGCCTCAATGCCACCATCGCATCGACACGCGACGCCCGCCACGCCGGAACCGCATTGGCCAGCGCCGCCACCGCCGCCAACACCCCGAACGCCATCACGAAGCTGAGAATGTCGAACGGCCCCACGAACAAAACGCTCGACAACGCCCGACTCGCCATCGCCGCCAGGCCAGCGCCCACCACGCCGCCCACGACGACCAGCACCATCCCCTCGCGCATCACCATCCCGACGACTTCGCGCGAATCCGCGCCTAACGCCTTGCGGATCCCGATCTCACGCACCCGCCGGCTGACCGAATAGCCGATCACGCCGTACAGCCCGATCGCCGCGACGGCCAACGCGAGCAAGCCGAACGTCCCAATCAGCCACGCCCCCGCGCGAACCGGGAAGAGCCGCACATCGGCCAGCTCACGGAACGATCCCGTATCCAGAAAGACGAGATTCGGGTCGATCGTGCGCAGTTCCCGTTCAAACGCCGCCACCAGTGGTGCTGCCGGCAGTCGCGTGCGCACGATGTAGTTCGCGAAGCTGTCGTTCCGGCGCAGTGGAAGATGGATGTACGGTTTCGGACTCTCCCCTGGCGTGTTGACCTTGTAGTCGGCGACCACACCAATCACCCGCCATGGCGTATCACCAAACCGCAGCCGGAAGTCCCGCCCGATCGCGTCGCGATCAGGCCAGTAACGACGGGCCATGCTCTCGGTGATAACAGCCACCCGTCGCTGCTCGTCGCGATCCGCCGGTTCGATACCGCGACCCGAGATGAGCCGCAAATCCAGCGCTGTGTTGTACCGCTCGTCGACGTAAGCACCGTCGACGGCGTACGGTTCATCGCTCGCCGATGCCTGGTGGCCATCGATGAAAACCGAGAACCCATTGTTATTCAATGAAAGCGGCACTCGGCTCGCCAGCGCGACCGCTTCGACCTGCGGCAGCGCCTGCAACCGCTCCAGCGCCTGGGCGTGGAAAGCCGCCGCTCGATCGTCGGTGATGCCGTTCATCTCGCCCGCCATCGCCAGGTACGCGATGCGGTCCACGTTGTATCCAAGGTCGACGCGCGCGGCGACGCTCAGGCTGCGCACGAGAAGTGCCCCCGCGACAACCAGCACCAGCGACACCGCAACCTGCATAACGACAAGGCCATCACGCAGTTCAATCCGGCGCCTCTTTCCACCAACCCATTCACCAGCCTCCTTCAGTGCAGGCACCAGGTCGGGCCGGGAGGCACGCAACGCGGGGAGCAGTCCGATGAGGAGTCCGGTCGCGACCGCGGTGGCCAGCGTGAAGAGCAGCACGCGCCAATCCGGTCCAATGCGAAGGCCGAGTTCTATCGGGAGCGGCGGTTGGACTCCGGCGATCAGCGACGCAATCGCAGCCGACACCGGAACGGCCACCAGTCCGCCGGCGATGGCGAGCACCATGCTTTCCGTCACGAGCTGTCGCAGCAGTCGCTTGCGACCCGCGCCTAACGCCAGCCGCAGCGAGATCTCACGACGCCGCCCGGCCGCGCGGGCCAGCATCAGGTTCGCCAGGTTCGCGCAGGCGACGATCAGCACCAGCGACACCGCGCCAATGAGGACGAAGCCGACGGGGGCGATCGCGCGATCGGCGTCAGGATTGATGCGCACGTCCGTCGTCGGCACGACGAAGATCCGCTCCAGCGCATTGGTCTCCGGGTACGCCGTCGCCAGTCGCCCCGCCATCGTTTCGAATTCGGCGCGCACCTGGCCGGGCGTGACGCCGGGTTTCATCCGTCCCTTCAGCCAGAGCCAGTGACGTCCGCGCTGCTCCATGCGTGTCTCGCCGATAGAGCGGCCTGACGTGCGCTGGTTTCCGAACGGCTCGACCTGGTCGACCATTGCGGTCGGGATCCACATCTGCGCGCTGACCGCCGGCATCATCCCGCCAAATGTCTCCGGCGCCACACCAATGACCGTGTAGACCTGACCGTTCATCCGGAACTGGCGGCCGACCACATTGGGATCGCTTCCGAACCGGCTCTGCCACAGCCCGTTGGAAAGCACCGCGACAGGGAACGCTCCATTCGCAGAGTACTCCTCGGCGGTGAACACGCGCCCCATCGCCAGCCGGATGCCTAACGTCGGGAAGTAGTTATCGCTCACCAGCTCACCGACGATCATGGCCGAACTTCCTTCGATGGCAGCGTGGGCGAAGAAGTTCGAGTACGCGATCAGCGCCGAGAGGGTCGTGGTCTGCTGGCGATAGTCGACGTAGTTCGGGAACGAGTGCGTTTCGTGTGCGGACGACGTCGCGGTGTGGCCGTAGATGTTGACCAGTTCCTGCGGGCGTTCCACCGGCAGCGGTCGGAAGAGGATCGAGTTGACGATTCCGAAGATGGCGCTGTTGACGCCGATGCCGAGTGCCAGGGTAAGCATCGCGACAAGCGTGAATCCCGGCGACCGTCGCAATCCGCGCAGTGCATAGCGGATATCCTGCATGAGCGTGTCCATTCGGCCTCTCCGGTAAGGAGTCGACGGCGTGTGGTAGCGACTACGGCTCTCGGTCTAATGGGTTTCGTGATTTCGACCAGGCACGAAAAAACCTTGAACCACGGGGAACACAGGGAACACGGGGTCCCTGACTCCTTGCTGTTCTCACACAACCATCCGTTTCACACCGTCGAGTAATCGATACACATTGAAATTGATCAGCAAGCCGAGGCGTCGGTGGCTCAATCGCAGGTACGAGAGAAGCTGCGCTTGATGAACGGGCAGCAGCTTACTCACTGTTTTGAGCTCCACGATGACCGCATCCTCAACTACCAAATCGAGTCTGTACCCGATGTCGATCGTCAGGCCGTCGTATGTCAGCGGTAACGCCACTTCAACTTCTGACCGTAGGCCGTGCTTGGATAGTTCGTGACGCACGCAGGCACGATAGGCGCTTTCGAGGAGACCCGGCCCCAGCGCCGCATGAACCGTGATCGCTGCCCGTACGATCTCTCCAGAGATGTCATTCAATTCCATCTCTGAAGCTGCAAACGCACCGTCACGCCCGCGTCACTCGTCTCGCCCGTGTTCCCTGTGTTCCCTGTGGTTTAAGGGTTTTGCAGCCCAACCGAGGCTCCAAAGCCCTTATCGAACGCGCGAAAAACGAATGTCCCGGCTCCGCTCATCGATCGTCACGGTCAGTCCAGTGACCCCACCTCGTGAGTCACGCAGAAACTCCACCGAGCGCATGAACCAGACTTCGCCCCTGAAGTCGTCCCCATTGAGCCACGCGATTGGAATGACCCCGTGCCGCCTGTGGCGCATGACGAGGCGCCCGTTCCTGACCTCGACGTGATACGTCGCTTCGAGTTCCTCGCTGAAGTACGTCCCCGCGAGCTGCGCGAGTTGTGCTGCTGTCGGTTCCTTGGTCTCCTGCACCCGGGGCCGGGCTTTTCCGCGGAACATCATCTCCACACGACCATCTCTCGTGCGCCTGAAGAGCATGTCCGTGCTGTAGGCGGCGATCCAGAAGGTGCTGTCGGAGAGCGCCGTCATCGCGAACTTGTCCTCTCGTGTCGCCTGCGTCCGGAGTTCGTCTCTCTCCCGCGTTATGCGCGTGTACCAGCCCGGCCCGAATCGGTACAGTCCCGCGTAACGGTCGAGTATTGTGGCTTTCACCGGTGCCGCGGTCCTCACTGGAGGTGTTGGCCGAGGACCTAACGCTGAATCGAGATAGATGTCGGCCATTCGAAACGCTGCTTGCGAGGTATTGAACCCCGTATTCGCCAGGACAACGATCCCCGTCTTCTGTGCCGGAAAGTGGAGCACATACGTCGAGAATGATGCCCAGCCGCCGCTGTGCGAGATTGTCGGCTGGTCGCGGTACTTGCCCACGCTGACGCCGAACGCGTAGTTGTTCGGCGAGCTGTCGTTGAGCGGCGTCGTGCTCAGCATGCGCGTCATCGCCCTCCCGCCCCCCACCCTGGCGTCGTCGAAGTTGGCCAGCCACTTTGCCAGGTCCTCGGCGGTCGTGAACAGCGAGCTCGAGCCGAGCGCCATCAGGTTGTTCGAGGTGGCGCGAAACGTACCGTCCTGGGCGCGGCCATATCCCAGTACGCGATCCGGGAAGATCTCGGTGTGGTCGTCCCGGAAATGCGAGCGTGTCATGCCTAACGGCTTGAACAACTCCTCGTCAGTCCACTGGCGGAACGGCTTTCCCGTCACGCGCCTGACGAGTTCGGCGAGCAGGTTGTATCCCGTGTTGGAATACATGTACTCCGACCCCGGGTCGAAGTTGAGCGTCCGCTGGTTGTACGCCATCGTCAGGATCTGGTCGAAGCTGATGACGTCGTCCATGCGCCATCCGGCGAGGGACAGCGTGCCCGGCCAGTCGCGAATTCCGCTGGTGTGGTGGACCAGGTGGTTGACAGTGACTGTGCGGCCGAAGTCCTGCAGTTCCGGAATGTGTTTCCTGA
>DASRPK010000230.1:0-5718 GCA_035646395.1 Gemmatimonadaceae bacterium
GGATACAGCTTACGCGCGGACTGCAGCAGAATCTGTCGGCCATGTCTTACTTGAGGCCTACAGCGCCTATACTGCGATCGAGCGAGCGTCGCTCTCGCGTACCGGAGGTTCTATGTTCACGCATCTGTGTCGCATGCTGCCCGCCATTGCGCTGATCCTGATCGCGCCCGCTTGGGTATGCGCACAGGAATCAGCTTCGTCCACCGACCGACAAGCCGAAACGGAGCTGCGCGAAGCCATCCGACTCTATGACGACGCGCTGCGGCGCGCTGACGTGGCCGCGGCCGAACGGTTCTGGGCCAACGAGTATGTGTTCATCAATCCGCGTGGCGAACGTGTCTCGCGAAAAGAACGGGTCGCGAACTTGCGCGAGAAGCGGACTTCCTTCGGCTCGCTTGCCCACGAACCGAAGGAAGAGACGATCCACACCTACATGGACGGAAACTTGGCGGTGTACACGACGTTGCTCACAATCGATGGGCGTTACAGTGGAGAGGCTGAGCGCGGAGAGTTTCGCGCACTGGTCGTCTGGATCCGTCGGGACGGCCGGTGGCAACAGCTCGCGAGCCAGATGACGCCGATTCTCAAGCCGAGTTCATAGAAGAGATCCGGGCCGTTATCTTTCGTCCACGACCTGCAAATACGTTGTCGCGATTGTGGTCCGCAAGCCGTCACGCTGTGCTGCGCTAACCTGCACCCAGCCCGGCGGGCGTCGCACACGGGCACGCACTTCGAACTTTCCATCGGAAGTCACGTCCGCGTTCTTTGCAACGATATCGCCCTCGATCGTTACCATCACCCCAAGATCGCCGGTGCCGGGCAGAAAGCCGAATCCGAGTACCTGCACGCTCTCATCAGGCATCGTGCGAACGAATACCGCCGGAGTTCGGAGTGGAGGAATTTCCGGCGCAGCGCTACCCGCGATGTACGCTACGAGTCGCTTGCCATCGAGTATCAATCCGCGCACGCGCCGTTCGTCTCCAGCGCCCTTACCGATGCGACGTCGGAGTTCGTCACTCTCGTCTGCCCGCACCGAATTGGCGACGGTCACCGGCGCTGCGCGACCGTTCCGCTGACGCTGTTCGACGTATCCGCCGGACGTTGCAACGGTCTTGATGTTTTCGTCTCCCTCGATATCGGTAATCCACCCATCGTGCACGAGCAGTACGGTACACGTGACGCACACGGCCTCGTCCTGCATGCCATCGAATACGCGCGGAGTGCCGCCGCCTCGGGGGATGACGACTGGTGGGCCTGGCTGCTGAACCGGGCTGGGCGGGCGCGGAAACTGGCATCGCCCTGAGGCAGGTGGCGTGCGGTCCGACTTTACCTGCCACAGTCCGCGGCCGTAGGTTGACATCCAGATGCGGTCGGTGGGCGGGAAAAAGAACGACGTCACGATGGTGGCGCGCTTCGAACCAAGTACCCGCGCCCAGGTTCGACCGCCATCCGCGGAGCGTATGACGCCGTTTTGCATCGTACCGACGAGGATGTGGCACGAGTTTGTGGGGTCCCACGCAATCGTCGTCACGAAAGGCGCAGAATTCATCGACGCCACTTGATACTTGCCATTGTCGGTGACCGCTGCATCGAGAGCGGGCACGGCAAACCAGGTCACGCCGCCGTCCCGCGATGCTCGCGTGCCGGAGAAGATGTCGTGTGCGAGCAGGTGGTCCGGTTGCTTGGGATCCACGCCGACCACGGCATAACGTGCCTGTCCGGTTCGCAGCAGGCCTATGGTTCCCATTCCATTCTGGTCGGCGGGACGAACTACCGCAGTACCGGAGATCGTGCTCGCCCGAATGAGTTTTGCGCCCTGCCCTTTTTCCAGCGCCGCGTAAGCGACCGGATCCGTAAGGTCGCCCGCAAAATGAATGCGGCCGACGTGCGAGCCCGGCGAGGTGAACGAGAGCGCCCAGCTGGAGCCTCGATCGCCTGTCAGCCAGTACTCGGAATTCGGCGGCAACTTCAGCGGTTGCAGATAGTTGTCGCCGATGAGCTGGAACGGGGCGTGGGCATCGGGATTGCTGGTGCTTCCATTCGGCGCATTGCGGAAGTTCCCGGGATCACCCTGACCCAGGTGCGGCTGCACATCGAAGAGCCGGCAAGCAGCACACGACCGACCCGTCACCCTCCCATCCACCATCGCGGGATTCTCACGGTCGACCTGGAGAAATGCGCCTTCGCAACAGAGCGAACCATTCCATGTCACGCCCCCATCGCTCGAGCCCTTGATGTCGTTGTCCTGGGTGCCGTAATAGAGGTCGAGATGAGGCGAATCTCCACCGACCTGGCGCCCGGTCATTTCTCCCACCTGCAGCGCGACGAATCCGCCGACGTTGCTGCCTGTCAGCGTCCACTGCTTGCCCTGGTCCGCCGTCAGGTGCACGCCACCATCTGTTGCCAGCATCAACGGTTCCTCATGCCCGGGAGTAAATGTGATGTCGGCGGGATCGAGGTGATCCAGCTTTGTCGGCTTCCGCCAATCGGCGAGATTCCCGCCAGGATTCACCGTTGTGACCGTTTGCCGCCAGAGATTCGTGCCGTCGCCGTAATACACGTCGATATGGGTGGGATCTCCATCGAGTCCACGCCCGGCGCGCACAAACGGCTCGCGATTTCCGCATCCATTGGGAAGCGTGTCGCAGATCGTGAGCATTGGTCGCCACGCGCCGCCGCTCGTCGTGGAAACCCACAGCCTCCTGTCGCGCCCTGCGTGAAAGAAGATGTTGGATGCCGCCCACCACGGAGAGGCGAAAGCGTGCGGCGTAAAGGTGTCACCGGCGTCCGGGCCGCCAAGCGCCGGTGTCCATTGACCATTGTTCAGGAACCACGTGCGGCGACTGTCGGCCGCGACACCGGTCGATCGATTCACCACCAGCACCGAAAAGAGCTTGGGGTTCACCGGATCGATGGGCGTCGTTGTAAAGCTGGCTCCGGCGTCATTGCTTACGGCGAGTCCGCAGTCGGTAGCCACATGAAACGTGCGCGTAAGCGGCATATGCGAAATACCGGCCGCCGCCGGACGTCCACCGCATCCCGCTGGCGGCCATCCGGTCGGACGGCTCCATGACGCCCCGCCGTCCGCGCTTCGCCAGATGCCAGCGCCCGACGCCGTTGCAAAATCGTCTCGGGCCGTCGCTATGAGGACGTTGGGATCGAGCGATGCCATGACGACATCGACTGCATAGATCGTCGGAAACTGGTCCAGATGCTGGAAGCTGACGCCGCCATCGAACGTACGGAACAGGCCGCCGCTCTCCGTCGCCACAACGAGCCGCTTGGCGTCCGACAGGCTAACCGTGATCGCGACAGCACGACCTCCTTGCGGCACTTTGGGCGGCACAATCGTGACGTCGGACTTCGGACCGCAGGCTGAGAGACCTGCACCAGCAAGCATTGCCATTACAAGGAGTCTGAGGATTTTCATGGTTCTCCCTCGACCGCTCCAAGCTGCGTGGCCGTGGCATCACGAAAAATGATTGTGGGCCACTCCCTTATGCCCAGATCCCGAGGCGCCACAAGCTAGATTCGTGACGCTCTGATGGCATCACAACTTTGTCAGGCGGATGCCAGCTGTGTCCTATACCCCCCGCCAATGTCTCTGACAACTGTACTTTCGTACCGGACGCAGAACCGGCGAGTCGCGAGGTTCGACGCTTTCGTGGGTGCACCTGTGCGTAATGTAGGCGTTTGTGGGACAAATCCGTCGGTGATTCAAGGATTTGAACGGCTGCGTTCAGCTGGGATTCAAGTGAAGTATTCATTAATGGCGCTAGCCCCAGTCACGAGTGCCCTACGATGAATACACATACTCCGAGACCCGTCCTTCTTGCGCTTCTTGGCTCCCTTCTGGCCATTTCCGCCATGCAGCCGTCCGAGAGCCAGGTTCCGTCACCGACGCCGGCGCCACCGGCCGACCCGCAATACCGCGAGGAGACCGAGGAGGAAAAGGAAAAGAGAAAGAAGAAGAAGCAGGAACAAGAGCAGCGCCAACAGCAGCAGCAGCTCGAGCAGGAGCGCAAGCGGCAGCAGCAGACGCCGGAGGAGCGCCAGCGTGACGAGCTGCAGAAGCAGCGCCAACAGCAACTGGAAGAGCAGAAACAGCAGCCTCCGAAGGAAATACAGCAGCAGCCGGAACAGCAGCGCAAGCCGCAGCCGCAGACGCCGGAGGAGCGCCGGCGTGACGAGCTGCAGAAGCAGCGAGAACAGCAGCAAGAAAAGCAACAACAGCAGCAGCCGGAACAGGAGCGCAAGCCGCAGCCGCAGACGCCGGAGGAGCGCCAGCGGGAAGAAGTGCAGAAGCAACGGCAACAACAGCAAGAGCAAAAGCAGCCGACGCCCACGGTCAGGCAGCAACAGCCTGAAACGCAGCAAAAGACCGAGCCGCAGCAGCGGCAAACGCAGCAGCAGAGTCAGCAGAGCCAGCAGGAGCGGCAAAGAAGCATAGAGCTGCAAAAACAGCAGGAGCGAGAGCTGCAGCAGAAACGCGCACAGGAGGAGCGACAGATCAAGCAGCGACGCGTTACGCAGCAGGAACAGCAGGAACGCATCCGCAGGCAGGAACAGCAGTTGGCTCTGTACCGGAAGAACATCGCGTTGCGGGAAGAACTAGCCGAGCGCGATGCGCAGATCCTGCAGCAGCAGAACCGAATCCAGCACTTGCGCTTTCAGCAACAGTACGAGGAGCGATTGCGCGCGCAGCGGGCGCAATTGATGCAGGCACGGTACGACTACTACAACGACCCGTACTACTACACCGCACCGAATTACCGGTATGTACGCGATGGCCGGTACTACCAGACCAACCAGTACGGCGTCAGGAAGCTCGAGCAGGCCCTTCAGGCTGGCTACAACGAAGGCTACAGGGCCGGCCGCGCCGATCGCCAGGACCGGTGGCGGTACGACTACCGATCAGCGTTCGCGTACAGAGATGCCAACTTCGGTTACGACGGTCGCTACATCGCCCAGGACGAGTACAACCATTATTTCCGCGAGGGATTTCAACGCGGCTATGACGACGGTTATTACGGCCGCAACAAATTCGGCAGGAAGAAAGACGATAGTGGCATCAACGACGAATGGCTGATTGCCGGTGCTGTTGTTGCAGCGATCATTGGTTATCAGGTACTGACTGACTGACTGAGCGATCGTCTAAGCTCTTCGGGGCGAGCCGGGGCGGTTTCCAGACCGCGCCCGGCTTTTTTGTGGGTGCCCTTCGGGCTTCCAACGGCTCAGCAGTTCGCGCCTGGCGTCGAAATCCTGGCGGGCCGAAACGTGGCGTCTTTCTTGTCCCAGGTATGTACTTCCCCGCACGCGTCGCAAAGAAATCGATGCCCCTGAAAGTCGATAAGGGCGAACGCCTCAGCGTCGATAACTACGCCCGTCGATACGTGTTGGCCCGTAGTCGGGCAGCGAATGGTAACGATGCCCATAGTCCCTCCGGGCCACGATTCGCAAGTAAGTAAGGATTAGCATCGACGTTTTCAAGGGAACAGGCGCCAGCGTAGGTGGTTACTGACTATCACAAGGCAGTATGTAGTCTCTCGACTATAAGTGGTCGGCGTGAGCGTGACTCCAGGTGGGGTGCATTCCAAGCGCAGTATGTGCGTGACCGTTTTGGACCCGCCGCTGGAGTCACATGGATCGCGCGACCCTCGTGGAAAAATTTGAACAAGCGAAGATTCGCGTCGCCGATTGCGCGCAACAAGCCGATCA
>DASRPK010000231.1:0-11294 GCA_035646395.1 Gemmatimonadaceae bacterium
TCCGGATTGCCGGCTCCGTGGGCGCCGTCGGAAATGACCGGACTCGCCGAGGGTGAGAGTGGAGGTGGCGGTTGCGTACTGTTCTCGGCGTTACACGCAAGGACGGCGGCAATCGTTAGGTAGGGAAGTACGCGGCGGTACATGTGGGGGCCCCTCAGTCAACAAGGTGAACTTGCCCGCGCGTCGCCGCCGACACTCATCGGCGGCGAAGGCGCAATCATAGTGCCGGCCAACGCGGTCGGACAGATACCAAAAAAGGACCGTGTCGTGCGCTGGGCGCTCCCTGCGCGTTCCTTTTGCGTTCTTTTTCCGACGCGGCTACCGCGCGTTCGCCTTCAGCGTCTGGAAGCCGGGGAGCGACGCCAGAGGCCGCCACCACCAGTGGATGTTGCCGCCAACAAGGAAGAAGTGGTCGGGGTGCGTGGCCACGTACTGCTTTAGCATCTCGAGACCCTGCTCCAAATCCCCAATCTGCGTGCGCATGATCGCTTCGAACCCAGGGAGCTCCCCTTCAATGTCGATCTCGCGGCCTGCGCGAGCACGCACCAGGACGTTGTTCGCGCTGTCCATCAGCGCTTTCTGACCGCCAGCTGCCTTGCCGGCGCGGCCGATCACCCCGCCCACGATCATCTGCGATTTGCGGGACTGGAACGCTTTCGTAACTGGCGGCGCGAGCGACTCCACCTGCGCAGCAAGACTCCACGCTCGAGGGATATCGGGCGTGGCATCGGGCGGGAGGAGAGACCAGAGCTGGCACAAAGCGAACAAGTAGTTGGCGGGAAAGCGCCTCCGTCCCTCATCGCACCACCTGCGCGCTTCCGCGAAGTTGTCCGTGTCGCTCGAGGTCCAGAACAGCCGGTTCAGGATGAACTCGGCGTTGCTCAGGTAGGCGTCCGTCTCGTACGCGCGGCGCGCGTTCTGCAGCGCGGAGAAGCGGTCTTTCCTGTCGTAGTAAACAGCGCTCAACGTCGCGTACGCCGACGCGAGATCGGGTTCGAGTCGGACGGCATTTTCGAGATCGGCGGTCGCAGCCTTCAGTTCATTCGCGCGGACGTCGGGGTCCGTCGTCAGGGCCAGGGTCCACTGCGCATACTTCGCCGTTCCGCGCAACGCGAAGCCACGTGCGCTCGTCGGGTCGAGCTTCACCACCCGTTCCGACGCGTCCAACGCCTGCTGAAAGAAACGCGCCCGCTCTGGCCGCTCCTCGGCCTTCTGCTGGTTGTAGAGCCGTCCGCGCTGCAGAGCGACATCGACTTCCAGCGCGATCGGATCGGCCCACTGAGGGTCCGCCTGCTGCGACTGCCTGACGAGTGAATCCGCCAATGCCAGAGTCGCAAGTGCGCTGTCACGGCTGGCGCCTGCCTGACGAGCGGCGTCCTTCCGCAGCTTCTCGGCCCTGTTATACAGGGTCCAAGCCGCTATGACCCGGGTGCCGGCTTGAGTTTCCCGTAATTCGATCTCCGGTCCGAGAAGCGTACGCAGGAGCTCGGCCACTTTGCCCGCCACCGATTCCTCGACGGCAAACAGCGAGTCTCGAGGTATGGTGACATTCGCTCGTTGGCCGAACTCCGTTCCGCTCGCGTCCAGTAATTGAAGGACGACCCTCACATTATCCCCGGCCGGAACCACGGAACCAGACACCAGTGTGCCCGCGTTCAATGCGCGCGCAATGCTGTCCGGCTCGATGTTCCGATTCCGGTAAGGTGTTATACCGGCTCGCGACACAACCTTGAGGTCCGGTATGCGCTCCAGATCCCGGATGAGCGCCTCCGTCAACCGATCTGCGACATCTTTCAGTGTGCCGTCGCTGCTCTCGTCATTGAAGTAGAGAACGGCGACTCTGTTGAGCTGCTCGTCCACGACGGGTGCATTCGGCTTTCCTGAAAGAAGAGTATAAGCGCCTAACGAGATGGCCACTAACCCCACACCTGCGGCGGCGATAACGGGAGGACGGCGCCACCACGGTGCAGGCAGTGCCACCTGCGGGCCACTCGGTATGCGGCGCGTGGCCGTGTACCGACTGGTGACTCGCCGTGTCGCCGTTGCACCCATCGGAGAGCCGAGGATGGCTTTGAAGTCCGCCGCGCTCTTCGGCCGATCGGCCGGCGACTTCTCCATAGCCGCGAGGATCGCCTCCTCCACCTCTTCCGCCACCGAGGGCCGCACGATCCGCACGCTGGGCACGGTCTCCATGGCGTGCTTCGCCATGATCGACATCGCGCTGGGACCGGTGAACGGCGGCTCGCCGGCCAGCAACTCGTAGAGAACGCAGCCCAGACTATAGATGTCTGCCGTCGGCCCGACCGTTTCGCCCGTGGACTGCTCAGGGCTCATGTACATCGGGGTGCCGACAGCCATCCCCGTTTGAGTGAGCTTGTGCTGTCCGGCTTCCGTGCGAGCACGCGCGATGCCGAAATCGGCGACGAGCGCATGCCCGTCCGCGAGGAGGATGTTCTCCGGCTTGATGTCGCGGTGGATGATATCGTGCTTGTGCGCATATCCCAGCGCGTCAGCGACCTCGAGCACGATCTGAACGGCATCGTCGACCGGAAGCTGTTTCTCTCGATCGAGCCGGTCGCGGAGCGATTCGCCGTTCACGAACGGCATTACATAGAAGAGCAGCTCGTTGGCGCTTCCCGAATCGTACAGACCCAGGATGTGCGGGTGTTGCAACTTCGCCGCCATCCGGATTTCGCGCTCGAAACGCTCGGTGCCGATCGTCGCCGAGAGGTCCGGGTGAAGGACCTTGATCGCCACGTCGCGGTCGTGACGAACGTCCTTGGCGAGAAAAACCGTCGCCATCCCACCGCGACCGAGCTCTCGCTCGATCACGTATCGGTCAGAAAGGCTGGCCTGCAGTCGGTCGAGAGTTGACACGTCGATCTGCTAATGCCTGAGGGTCGGATGGGGAACGAGGTCCTAGTATATGACTGGCTGCCGGAGGGGGCCACCTCTGGCAACGGGGGTCGTCAGGTGGGGTGGATCGCTCCTTCGTGGGCGGCACGGCGGGTTGGGCGAAGACCAGTATGCAGGCCTGGTCAGATGAGCCGCCAGTCGGTGGGTCGCCGGCGCGAGGGGAACTGGAAGGTCGATCAACGGTCAACTGAAGACGCAATCGTTAGGTGCCCTCGGCTTATTCCCGGTGACGCTCAGCACGATGCGTTGTCGCACGCTCTCGGCTACGCAGATTGCCAGCCAGCGGCGCACTGCTGACTGATGGGTATGCTAGCGAACGGGGTGATCCTTCAGAGCAACTCAAAGATCAGCCGAGCGGCAGATTCAGGCGCTTCCTGAGTGCCGGTATACTACTCGAGAGGACGCTGCCGCCTGACGGTGAATAAGGCCGCAAGCGATGTCAGCGGCGCCCGTGGTCGTGTTAGTGGAGCATCCGGCCGGTCGGCAGGTGCACTTCACTGACCCTCACTCATGAGGCACGTCATGGATAGCACGCTACTCATCGTATTGATCGTGTTGTTGGTGCTGTTTGGTGGTGGATGGGGATGGTCGCGACGCGGCAGGTAGTGCAATGCGCTGCCGAGCGCCGTCTTCGGACAGCACTGTAAACGGCCGCGAAGTATCGGCCCCAACCCACAGATAAATGACTGACAGAGACAAGACCTGGACCGAGAAGGGCATCGAGGATTCCGCCGAAGGCAAGGCGAAGGACCTCAAGGGAAAGATCAAGGATGCCGCCGGCAGCCTAACGGGCGACAATAGCCTGGAGGCCGAGGGCAAGCTCGACCAGCTCAAGGGGAAGACCCAGGATACGCTGGGCAAGGTTGAGCGCAAGATCGGCCAGATGGACGATCGCGTAGACGAGTAGTCCACAACTGGCGGGCACGCGACACGCCGGACTCGATCCTGGGCTCCGACTTCTCGCAAAAAGGAGCGGCTCTACTCGAAAAGGGTAGAGCCGCTTTTTTTTTCTGAGACCCTTGGAGTGGACCCGGTCTAGGGCGTGATGTCGGGCGAATACGAGTTCACGAACTCGATAAACCGCGACACCTCCATGATGTCTTTTCCCACGAACCGGATGGTGTGCGCGTTCACGCGGGTCACGATGGACAGGTACGCGAGCAGCTCCGCGGCGCGGTAGTGCTTGAACGTCATCTCCAGCGTCACCGGGCCGCGCAGCACGTGTGGTTTCACCGACGAACGTTGCTCGACGCCTGCCTTCACCCGCGCCCTGATGAGGTCCTGCGCCGCCTTCGGTGTCATCGTCGCCGCGGAGTGGAACGAAATGGCGCGTTTCACGACCGCGCCCGGCACCGCACCGGTGAACTTGCCCACTTCGGCCACGGCCGCGTCGTCGCCGGTGATCGCCACGATGGGAACACCGAAATGTCCGGCGATGGCGGCGTTCAGTCCGCCCTCGGGGACTTCGACACCATTCAGTTTCACGCTGGTGATCGTGGCACTCGACATCGTATGGGCGCGCACGCCGCTCACATTCGAGGTCCCCGAGTGGTAGCCAACGAAGACCGCGGCCGCGAACGACGAGTCGATGCCTTCCATCATCATCAGGGGCCGCGGCCAGGAACGGATCACGGTCACGTCCGCGGGTAGCTGATCGATCAGCAGGTTCTGGCCATTGCCATGTGAATCGCTGACCAGGATCTCCGTTGCTCCCGCTTCGCGCGCACCCTGGATGGCAGCCAGCGCTTCATCGGTCATGAACTGTCGCGCGCGCGCGTACTCGAAACCGGCCGGCCCAAGTTGCTCGTTGGTCACGACGCCGGCGACACCTTCCATGTCGACCGAGATGTACACCTTGAACGGACGCTGCGCCGAAGCAGGCATCACGCCAACAGCGCAGAGAGCGAGAGTCAGAAGGGGACGCGGGATGAGCACGACGCACTCCGATGAGATGGCGCGGAATCGTCGCACACCTCGTCGCCGCCTGCAACTGTGGCCCTTGTCTCTCCCCCGACCCGCACCGGATCGATAAGTTCGACCACCCAACGCTGCCGCATGCCCGAGACCAGCCGGACCATCGACCGACTCACCAGCGCCATCGCGGACCGATACCGCATCACGCGGGAACTCGGCGCGGGTGGCATGGCCACCGTGCATCTCGCGCACGACATGCGGCACGAGCGCGACGTCGCCATCAAGGTGTTGCTGCCCGAGCTCGCCGCCGCGCTCGGGGCCGAGCGATTCCTGGCCGAGATCCGGACGACGGCGAAACTCCAGCATCCGCACATTCTACCGCTGCTCGATTCGGGCGCCGCGGACGGATTCCTGTACTACGTCATGCCGTTGGTCACGGGCGAGTCGCTGCGCCAGCGGCTCGAACGGGAGCGGCAGCTGCCGATCGACGACGCGGTCCGCATCGCGCGCGAGGTCGCGGCGGCGCTGGATTATGCGCACCGCCAGGGCGTGGTGCATCGTGACATCAAGCCGGAGAACATCCTCCTCCACGACGGCTCGGCGCTGGTGGCGGATTTCGGGATCGCGCTGGCGGTGCAGACCGCGGCCGGCGCGCGCATGACGCAGACCGGCTTGTCGTTAGGTACGCCGCAATACATGAGTCCCGAGCAGGCGATGGGGGAGCGCGCCATCGACGCGCGGAGCGACATCTATTCGCTGGCGGCGGTGACGTACGAGATGTTGACGGGCGAACCACCCTTTACGGGTGCGACGGTCCAGGCGGTGGTGGCCAAGGTGATGTCCGCCGAGCCGGAAGCCATCACGATGACCCGGCGCAACGTCCCGCCCGCGGTTGCGGCGGCGGTGCATCGCGGACTCGAGAAGCTTCCGGCAGACCGTCATGGCACCGCGGCCGAGTTTGCGGCGGCATTGACCAGCGCTGGAGCCACCTCTGCCACGATCGTGAGGGGCGCGCCGCGAAAAAGCAGTATCGCGCGTCGCGTCGCTCCCTGGCTGGTCGCCGCGGTCCTGACCCCGGTTGCCTTCATGGCGGGCAAATCGCTCCAACCGCCTGACGAGAGCAGTGTGCAGGGGCCGGTCGTCGCGACGCTCCTCCCTGATGAAGGAGAAGAGTGGGCAGGCACTGGGGTGCACCTTGCTCTCTCTGCCGACGGCCGCCACGTCGCAGTGATCGCCCGCCGCGGTCGGGAGTCGGAGATGATCATCCGCTCGCTCGATTCCGCTGGCAGCCGGGTCATCGCCGACACAAAGGGCGCGTTCTATCCATTCTGGTCGCCCGACGGCAAGTCGATCGGCTTTTTTGATGACAACGAGCTCAAGACCGTCGACCTGGCCACGGGGGCCGTGCGATCCCTGTGTCCGGCGGCCCGTCCCGGCGGCGGGTCATGGGGTGCCGACAACGTCATCCTGTACGTGCCGGAACGCGGTGTGGGATTGCACCGGGTCACCGTGCCTAACGGGACGTGCGACTCACTCGGCATTGTCACGCCGCCGCCGGCGCTCGATGGCAAGCCGCGGTTCCTGCCGGACGGGCGGCACTTCGTCACGTCAACCGATATGGCGGCCTGGCTGGGAGAAGTGGGCGGGGATTCGCTCACCTGGCTGGCGGATCTCCAGCGCATGCGCGCGGTGGTCGCGGGACCTGACTACCTCCTCTTCCGGCCCCGCGGGTCGCCGTCGGGCAACATCTTCGCGCAACGCATCGACGTGAAGAATCGCCAGTTGATCGGAGAGCCGGTCAAGATCCTCGACGATGTCTCCACGCCCGGCGGCAATACCGCGCTCGCCGCTTCCCACAACGGCGTGCTGGTGGGACGCATCGATAATGGCGGCGGCGCTGGACGGGTGTTTGGACGCTTCGAGCAACGCGGCGCGATAGGTGACACCGTGCCCGGATCCGGTCTGGGCCGCCTGTTCGGGAACTTCCGCCTGTCCCGGGACGGAAAACGGCTTGCGTTAGGCGGCTGGGAGGTGGCGGTGCTCGACATCGCGCGCCGGGCGACCACCGTCGTCTCGAAGACGCTGGATGGCCGGGCGGTCCAGTTCCCGGTGTGGTCACCGGCCGACACGATGATTGCCTACGCCATCGGCGACTCCGGTCGTATGCGGATCGACGGCGTGAATCTCCGGACGTCTGCCGTGGCGCCCCTGGTCAGCGACCTCGCGTTAGGCCGTTCCGTGCAACTGACGGACTGGTCGGCCGACGGGCGATACCTGGTGTTCGAGTATGGTGCCGGGGGCGGATCGCCGTGGTCGGAGGCGTGGGTGCACGATTTTGCCAACGGAACGTCGCGTCGCGCGTTCGAACACGCCGCCCATATCGTGGCGCCGGCGCTCGCGCCACAGGGTGGACTGATCGCGTACCAGGTCGGAACGTCATTCGAGAATCCCATGATTCACGTCAGGCCGTTTCCAGGGCCCGGTTCGGCGATCCGTGTGTCGCCGGAAGCGGGCGTGGAGCCGCGATGGAGTGCGGACGGAACGGAACTCTTCTGGTATGACGACAGCAGGGGCGTCATGGCGGTTCGCATCAACCGCGATGCGTCGGTGATTTCACCACCGCGCGTCGCACTCGGTCTCGCAGTCCTGCGGTCCATCGCACCGACGTTCAGTGGAACGTTCATGTACGACCCCACACCCGACGGCCAGGCATTCTATGGGTCCGTCGTCAGGCCTCGTCCGGTGAACCTCACCGTGATTGTCGATTGGTGGAAATTGCTCGAACGCGGGACCGCACCGCGTCCGTAGTCAGCGCCAGCCGGTGACCTTGGTCATCTCCACGACCGAGCCGTAGGTCTTCAGCTCGCCCAGGAAGTACGACTTCAGCGTCTTGTCCATCGACGCGATGCCTGACGTGAGTGATCCGCCCATGACCACCTGCATGGTGACACCGGAAGGCACCTGCCACTGCGACGTGGCCGCGATGATGGAATCGCGGCGGGCCATCATTCTCTTGAGCGAACTGTCCGGTGACACTGCCATCGAATCCCGAAACGTGCGGAAGGTGTCGACGGCTCGCGCGATGCCGGCACTGTCGCGCGTAACCTGGGTGCGCCTCGAGCCCGAGCTATCGATGGTCGTCTGCACCAGCATGATTCCCGCGCTGTCCCGGAAGGTCTGCGTGGTGACGTTCCCCTTCGCGTCGGTCGAGATACTGTAGCCGAAGGCCTGCAGTGGCGCTGTGCCCATCGTCCGTATCGGCATGGTGGTCGGCGACCGCGGCACGGAACGGATAAAGTGGCTCGTGGTGTCGATCGGCAGTGCCGACACGTTCGAGTAGAAGCGTTCCGCGGAACCGGACTCGCGCCACAGGTACTGTTCGACATTCGAGACGTAGAACGTCGTGACCATCAGCGAACGTTCACGGAGCCATTTGGCAACTGACTTGATTGCTGACGGCCCGCCAAAGTCGCCGACCACGGGAACGATCAGATTCTTCAGCTGCAGCGAACGGACCGCACGATAGCGGTCTTCATTTGCGAGGAACGCCATCTGCACGGTGTCGGCGTTGGTTGCCGCCTGGAGCATCCCGAACGTCGGATACGTCGTAGGCATGGAAGGACGTCCTGAACGGTATCCGTAATTCACGTCGGTGCCGGCTTTGAAAAAGACTTCGTAGACGTGGGAGATCGACTGGATATCGGCCTCCGGGAGGACAAACCCATGTTGCCTCGTCAACAGCTCGACGATCGCCGCGAAGTTCGCCTTGTACGCCGAGTCGCTCACGGGCGCGGCCGCGGCCGAATCGAACAGCGCCTTGACGTCGATGCCGGCAGCAATCCGCGCGACGGACGGGCGCGAAAACAGCCGCGATACGAATTCAGCGCGAGTGGGAGACAGCTCGAACAGCGCCTTGTACATCAGGTGTTGCATGGCGTTCTGGCGGCGAATGTCGAAGATCACCGCCAAGCGCGGCCCCAGGTTCGAGATGTAGGTGAAATTCTGCTCCGGACCCACGCCGAGGTACACACCGTCTTTTGTCAGCGTCTTTTGCAGCGTCGGGATCACATCCTGAAACGACACTTCGTTGGAGACGAAGTTCTCAGACAGGAAGGAGCCGTCCGGTTCCGACATCGATGTGAAGAACGCCCAGAACTCGGCGCTGGTGAGGCTATCTGGGGCGCTGTGACCCTGCGAAGCCGCGATGCGGGGGTGGAAGACGAGGAATGCAACGACCGCAATCGCAATGAAACCGACTCGTGTTCCTTTCATGAGACCCGGGGCTGGGAAGGCAGAATGCAAAGTGCAGAATGCAGAATGCAAAATGGAACGAACGCTGGCTTTCCTGAGCTTGGACCGTTGCACATTGTGAAAGGGTTCCCTGCGCCGCCAGTGTATCTTTCAGGACCCATGGGCACGACGCTCCCCCTGATCGACAGTGGCACCGTTCGCGGTGCCTGTCCACACGACTGTCCGGATACCTGCGCCATCGTCACCACGGTGGAGCATGGAAAGGCAGTGCGGATTCACGGTGACCCGAACCATCCGGTCACTCAAGGCTTTCTCTGCGCGAAGGTAAATCGCTACCTCGAGCGGACGTACCACCACGACCGGCTGACGCATCCTCTGCGCCGGGTGGGGCCAAAGGGAAGCGGGAAATTCGAGGCCGTAGGCTGGGACGAAGCGCTGGCCGACATCGCTGCCCGCCTGAACGCAGTCATTCGAGAGCACGGCGCTGAATCCATCCTGCCGTACTCGTACGCCGGAACGATGGGGTACCTGCAAGGCGAGTCGATGGACCGTCGGTTCTTCCATACGCTCGGCGCGTCAAAGCTCGACCGGACGATCTGCTCGACGGCCGGTGCGGCCGGCATGCGGATGACCGTTGGCGCGAACATCGGTGCGGACACGGAAGCGGTCGCACACTCCGACCTCATCCTGCTCTGGGGGACGAACACGCTCACGGCGAACCCGCACCTGTGGCCGTTCGTGTTGCAGGCCCGGGAAAACGGCGCGCCGGTCATCTGCATCGACCCGATCAGGACGCGGACCGCCCGTCAGTGCGACGAGTGGATCCCGATCCGTCCGGGGACAGACGCCGCGCTCGCGCTGGGCATGATGCACGTGTTGTTCGCGGAGCAGCTCACGGACGGCGACTTCCTCGCCGATCACACGTTAGGCGCGGACCAGATGGCCGGGCGGGCGGCCGAGTGGCCACCGGAGCGCGCATCGGCGACGACGGGTATTCCAGTCGAGACGATCGTTTCACTGGCGCGCCGCTATGGACGCTCGAAGAACGCGTTCATCCGCGTCAATTACGGTCTGCAGCGGCACGCCGGCGGAGGCATGGCGGTGCGGACGATCGCCTGCCTGCCGGCGGTGACCGGGCATTGGCGGCACCCTGGCGGTGGCGTGCAGTTGTCCACGAGCAAGAATTTCTCGTACAACGTCACGACGCTGCACCGGGTCGATGCAGGTCCGGCGACGCGCATCATCAACATGATCCGGCTCGGGGACGCGCTCACGCTGCCTGACGCGGGCGTCGGGGGACCACCGGTGAAGGCGTTGGTGGTCTACAACTCGAATCCGGGTGCCGTAGCGCCCGACCTGAACGCGGTTCGGCGCGGCCTGGCGCGAGAGGATCTGTTCACGGTGGTGCTGGAGCATTTCCAGACGGACACCGCCGACTGGGCCGACTACGTGCTTCCGGCGACGACGCAGCTCGAGCACTGGGATGTGCACCTGGCCTATGGTCACCATTACGCGACGCTCAACCGGCCGGCGATCGCCCCAATCGGTCAGGCGCTGCCTAACACGGAGATCTTCCGGCGTCTCGCGCGCGCCATGGGGCTCACGCACGAATGGTTCCAGGACGATGACCTGACGCTGATTCGTCAGGCGCTGGACACGGACGCGGAGAAGATGCGCACCGTGACGTTCGAGGCGCTCATGGAGAACGGGTGGGTGCGGTTGAACATTCCCAGGCCGTACGCGCCATTTGCCGAAGGCAAGTTCCTTACGCCGAGTGGCAAGTGTGAGTTCTACAGCGAGCGATTGGCGCAGATGGGTTTCGATCCACTGCCCACGTACATCCCGCCGTACGAAAGCCCGGAGCGCGATCCGGAGATCATGGCCCAGTGGCCGCTGACACTGATCTCGTCGCCGGCCCACCAGTTCCTGAACTCATCGTTCGTGAACGTTGACGCACTGCGGCGCAGCGTCGGTAAGCCGGAAGGAATCATCCATCCCGACGACGCCAAACCGCGCGGCATTATGTCGGGCGACGAGATCGAGATCCGGAATGGACGCGGCGCGTTCAAGGTGATCGCCCGTGTGGACGAGGGGATCCGCCGCGGTGTCGTGTGGGCGCCGTCGGTGTGGTGGACGAAGCTCACGTCCGACGGGCGGAACGCGAACGAAACGACGAGCCAGCGGGAAACGGACCTCGGCGGGGGCGCGACGTT
>DASRPK010000232.1:0-5843 GCA_035646395.1 Gemmatimonadaceae bacterium
GTGATGGGCATTCCCTTTCTACGAATGATGATTCGACCTGGCGAGCCGGTAACGATCGACCATGTGATCGATCATTTCGAGCATGTCGCAAAGCTGATCGGCGTCGAGCACGTCGGTGTCGGCAGCGACATGGATGTCGTCGGCAATCCCAACCCAGTGAACGGTGAACCGATGCGTGAGACGCCCAACTGGGACCGCTATCGCCTTCACAAGGACGAGAAGGGCGCCTGGATGCTGACGATCAAGGGACTGGACCATCCGCGCCGGATGTTCGACCTCACGGAAGGACTCATCCGCCGCGGCTTCTCCGACCAGCACATCCGCCTCATCCTTGGCGGAAACTGGCGGCGCGTGATTGGAGCGATTCAGGGCTCCACCTGATCACGTCCACTCGTTTAGCTTCCGTGCCCGGCACCTAACGCCGGAACCGGAATCCCTACGAGGAGTCATGCCGACCAGCCAGCTTCCGTTGTTCGAGATTCGTGAATCACCGATCGCCGGCAAGGGCGCATTTGCGCTGCAGCCCATTCCTGCGTGGACGCGTCTGATCGAGTACACGGGTGAACGCGTGAGCCATGAAGTCGCCGATGCGCGATATGAGGAGGAAGAGTCCGCCGGCAACACGCACACGGTGCTCTTCAGTGTCGACGACAAGACGGTGATCGACGCCGGCGTCAACGGGAACGACGCGCGGTTCTTCAATCACTCGTGCGGACCGAACTGCCAGTCCCGGATCATCCGCAAGCGCGTGTACCTCGAGACGATCCGCGCCATCAAGCCGGGCGAGGAACTCACGTACGACTACGAGATTCCTAACGAGGGCGAGACCGAGGAGACGGCACGTCGGAAGTGGCCCTGCCAGTGCGGTGCCCCGAATTGTCGTGGGACGCTGCTGCTTCCCCCGGCGCCGAAACGGAAAGCGCGGCGTAAGACGACCCGGAAGATGCGGCGCCGCTCGGAAACTCGTGGCGCCCGGACGAAAAAGAAGCGCACCGCGAGCAGAGCATCGCGCGCAACGGCAACGAAGAGAAGCGCAAAACGCCGGAAGTAGCGACCCACGTTCAACACCGAATTGACCGCGAAGGACGCCAAGTACGCGAAGGGATTTAGCCAACGCGCTTGGCGTTCTTCGCGTCCTTTGCGGTTCAACGGTTTCCCCTGGGCCCGTTTTCGACAGATCGAACGTTGAAGCAAGAGGCTATCCGCTCGGATGCCAGGCGCGCAACTCAATCCGCATCGGATCGGCAAGTGCCTCTTCCACCGTTAGGCGGAGACGGTCAACCGGAACCGTCGGGATGCGATGGAGGCGTTTGTAGCCGATGGTCGTTCCATGAGCGAGCGTGCTCCACATTGCACCGTTGGCTCCCTCCACCACATAACGCGCGACGATCTGGCCTTTCGTGATGTCTTCGCGCAGATCGAGGATCGATACCGGTCGCGGGCCGCTGAGCGAAAGCATATACACGCGCCGGTCCACGGTGGTTCGTGCGCCCTGCGTTTGATCGCCCGAGAAGAGTCGATTGAGTTCCCGGCGCATGCCGATCAATCGCTCTACGTCGACGTTATGCAGCAACCCTTCCGGCGTCGGCGGCACGTTGAGCAGGAGCTTCGAGTTCCGGCCAACGGACGTGAAATAGAGCTCGACCAACTGCTCCACGGTCTTCACACGCGCGTCTTCCGCGGGATGGTAGAACCACCCCGGCCGGATCGACACGTCGGTTTCGCCCGGCCGCCACACGCTCCCGTTTGGATCGCCATCCTGCAGCATCTTCATGACCGCATCGCCGCTCATGCCCGGAACCGGCACGACTGACGGATCATTCGTCGACCAGTTCGTGTCGCCGGCGACGCCACGTTCATTCCCGATCCAACGGACGTCGGGACCCGCATCGGAAAACATCACTGCTTCCGGTTGCAACTTGCGAACGTGGGCCCAGAAGCGCGGAAAGTCATATTCCTGTTTCCTCCCGTTAGGCCCCTCCCCGTTGGCGCCGTCGAACCAGACTTCGTGCACCGGACCGTATTGCGTGAGGAGCTCGGTGAGCTGGTCGCAGAAAACGTCGTTGTACCGGGGAGAATCGCCGTACGCGGGGTGATTCCGGTCCCACGGCGAGCAGTACAGGCCGACCTTCAGCCCCGTGCTGCGACAGGCGTCGACGAATTCCCGGACCACGTCACCGGAACCGCCGCGGAACGGGCTGCTGGCCACCGAATGCCGAGTCGTTTTTGTCGGCCACAGGCAGAATCCGTCGTGGTGCTTGGCGGTGAGCACCATCGCCTTGAACCCGGCGTCGCGTGCCGTGCGCGCCCATTGCATGGCATCCAGCTTCACCGGATTGAAGATCGCCGGATCTTCCTTCCCGTCGCCCCACTCGCGATTCGTGAAGGTGTTCACGCCGAAGTGGATGAAGATCGCCAGCTCGTCCTGCTGCCAGGCGAGCTGTGATGGCGTGGGAACCGGCCTGCTCCCCTGTGTGAACAGGCGATTCCATTCCGTAACGTTCCGCGCCAACCCAGCACCCAGAGCCAGGCGTAGCGCATCGCGACGCGTAAGACGCATTGATAAAAGCACTGGATAAGGCCCTACTCGAGATATGAAAACCAGGTAACACGAATTTCACTGATTTGGTCGAATCTGTACGGATCTTTAACAAGTGCATTTCTCCGTTTTAATTCGATCAAATTCGCGTGATCCGCGTTCTAAGTGGTTTTCATGAATCTCTCGGGCTTTCCATGAGAGGGGTTTTGACCTGCTCAATCTTCCGTAGTTGAGCAGCGACTGGCAACCAGCGATAAGTTCTTGCCGTGCCCCGAGAACTCGCCATCCCCGGAACTCATGATCGCGTCCTCGGCATCCTCGGCAAACTCGTCGACTTCAAGCGCGCCCCCCGCGTGCTCGATATTGGAGCGGGACAGGGTGCACTCTCGGTTCGGCTGAAAGAGCTCGGCGCCCAGGTCAGCGCCTGCGACGTGGTCCCGGAACAATTCGACGTCGCCGGCATCGACTTTCGCGTGGTGAATCCCGACGGAATGTTGCCATTCGAGAATCAGAGCATCGACGTCGCCGTCGCGATCGAGGTCCTCGAGCACATCGACGGGCACGACCGGTTCTTTGCGGAAGTCGCGAGAGTCCTTGCCCCCGATGGCATCGTCATGTTCACGACGCCGAACATCCTCTCGTTGAAATCCAGGCTGAGGTTCCTGCTCACCGGCTTCTTCTATTCATTCGGGCCGCTCGAACCGTTCACGCGAGATCCGGTCAGCCAGCACATCGCGCCCTTTTCCGTGAATCGTTATGAGTGGATGCTGTCGCAGCATGGCCTGAAACTGGTCGCCCTCGAGACGGACAAGACGCAGACGTCGTCCGTTTTGCTATCGCCTCTTGTCCCGTTCATCTGGCTCGCCGCGCGCATGCAATTCGGCGGGAGCTTGCTCGCATCACGACAGAACTCGGCGGTTGCGCTTTTTGGCAGGAAGCTCGTCATCGTCGGACGGAAGTCCTAACGCTTCAAGCCACCAGCTTTACTTCGAGATTTCGATAACGTCCGTGTAGGAATGCAGCTGTCCCTTCCGGAACAGGCTGAGCTGATCATGGATTCCGGACGTTACCGATGAAGAGCGGGCATACGGATGCTGGTTGCGGCGCCACCCGCGGTTGGATACCGAACGAATAAAAAGCGCGCGCTTCTCCAGCGGCATCGTGGAGACATTCGTATAGAACTGCCGCCACGCGTCGGTCTGCTGGAAGAGATACTGCTCGACGTTCGAAACGTAGAACACGTCGACAGTCGCCTTGTGCTGTCGTAACCATTCACCCACCGCCCGCAACGCGTGTGGCCCGGCGAAGTCTCCGGTGAGCGGCACAATCAGGTTCCGATGTTGCAGGTCCTTCAGTGCCGCAAAGGTAGCCTCGGACCCGAGGTACGAGCGATTCAACCCGTCCTGGTCGGTTGTCGTCATCAACATCCGGTAACTTGGCATTCCACGGTTCCCGAAACCACGCATCGTGTTCGATGAGTAGGTCAGTCCGGCGCCACCGTTGAAAAACGCGCTGTACACGTACTGAAGGCTGACGCTGTCTTCACTAGTGAGTGAAAAGCGATGCTCTCGCGTAAGGCGGTCGAAAATTGACGACAGGTTTTCCCGGTAGAGCGCCGAATCGCGTGGCAAATCGCCGAGCAATGTGAACAGCGACTCGGCCTCGAGACCTTCGGGTGGTGAAACGATCCAGCTTCGCCCGAAGAGCCGAGCGAGAAAGTCTGCGCGATCACTCGACATCTCGATGAGCGCCTTGTACATCAGGTGCTGCAACATATTCTGCCGCCTGATGTCGACGATGAACGCAATCTGGGGACGAAGGGCGGCGACGTAGGTGAAGTTCTGGTCCGGGCCGACCCCGACGTAGACACCGCCGCCGCCCACTGACGCCAGCATGTCGTCGATCACATACTGAAATCCGAGCTCGTTCGAGACGAAATTGTCGGAATGGAAATAGCCGCCCGGCTCCGAGAGGTTGTTCACCATCGACCAGAACGTGCTGTCGTCCAGTCGCTCGGGAATCGTCGAAACGCGTCGACCGCGGTCGCAACTGCTGATACAGACCATAGCGGTCGTCAGCAGGACCGGGATTGCCGTGCGCACTCGCAGGGAAGTCATGAGGACGGAGCGGTAATGGCGGCGATTGCTCAATGTACGCAGCGGTATGCGCGCGCGGGGATAGCCGCAACGGCGCTCGTGCTTGTACCCCTGGCCGCAACAGCGGGGGCGCAGGGACGCGACCCCGGCCCGGCACTGGCACAGCCCAGCGCAGGGATGGTCATTACCCGGTCTACCCGTTTCAGGCCCGGGACATACCGACTGGCTGCTGGCCAGGACTCCGCGGTCCTCATCATCCGCGGCGACAGTATCACGCTCGATCTCACCGGCGTCGTCCTGGAGGGAATCGCACCGTCGGCGGACCCGGACCAGGCAGCGGGCATAGCGATTCGCGTCGACGGTGGGCGCAATGTCCGGATCGTTGGCGCCCGGATTCGCGGATACAAGGTGGGGATTCTCGCCCGCTCGACTCGTGGTCTGGAGATCCGGAGTTCCGACCTCAGCCACAACTGGAAACCTCGCCTCTTCAGCCTCGTTGAGCATGAAAGCCTGCTCGACTGGCTTTCCTTCCATAACAACGAAGCCAACGAATGGCTGCGCTTCGGCGCCGCGATCTACCTCGACAACGTGAGCGGTGGGCTCATTCAGGGGAATCGCGTCACGCAGGGGATGAACGGGTTGCTCATGAATCGCGTCGACCATGTCACGGTTCGCGACAACAACTTTTCCTACAATTCCGGGCTTGGTATCGGACTCTATCGATCGAGCGACAACCTGATCGTCCGCAACTCGGTCGATTTCAACATCCGTGGCTACAGCCATGGCTTTTATCGTCGCGGCCAGGATTCGGCGGGCATCCTGCTGTATGAACAGAGCAACAACAACGTCGTCGCCCTGAACTCGGCGACGCACGGCGGCGACGGGTTGTTCCTGTGGGCCGGGAATTACACGATGAACACCGGCCAGGGCGGCGCAAACGACAATGTGTTTTACGCGAATGATTTCAGTTTCGCGCCGGCCAACGGCATGGAGGCAACGTTCAGCCGCAACACGTTCGTGGCGAACATCGCGGAAGGAAATGATTACGGCTTATGGGGCGGCTACAGCTTCGACTCGCGCATCGTGGCCAATTGCTTTGCCAACAATCGGTATGGCATCGCGATCGAGCACGGCCAGCAGAACAGCGTTATCGCCAACCGGTTCATTGGCGACTCGACCGCGATCCGGCTGTGGGGCGACAGCATCCA
>DASRPK010000233.1:0-33068 GCA_035646395.1 Gemmatimonadaceae bacterium
GTCGCTCCGCCGGAACCATTCCATGTGCGTCAGACCGGTCGTCATGCCCAGCACATCGAGCGCTTTCCGGCCGGCGGCACGGATGTCGTCGTATTTCGCATCATCGACCTCGCGCGGCAGCACCAGGCACCACTGAATCCACGGATTCTCCAGCACGTGCAATGGGGTAGGCTCGTAGTGTGTGAGCGAATGCCAGACCGGCTTCCCGTCGATCGAGATCGTTTCGAACGAGTGCTCCCGTCCGCGCACGAATTCCTCGAGCAGGACCGGACTCGACGGCGACGGCGGTTGTCCCGCCAGGGCGCGTCGCAGCTGATCCATGTTTTCGACGCGGTACGTCTGCAGCGCTCCCGCACCTGCCGGCGGCTTCACCACGACCGGGAACCCCGAGGCTTCGGCGAACGCCGCGGCGTCATCGACCGACGGCGCGAGCCGGTGCCGGGCGCACGGCAGGCCGTTGGCGCGCAGCAGCGTTTTCATGCGGGGCTTGTCGCGGAAATTGATCGCCGCCTCGACCGACAACCCGGGAAGACCTAACGATTCACGGGCCATGGCCAACGGAACCTGCAACTGCTCATAGGCGCCGAACAGCCGTTCCACCGGACCCTTCCTGAATGCCAGCTCGCGCGTCGCCCAGACCAGCTGGTCCACGTTGAGAATGTCCGACACGCGCCAGTGCGCCACGCTCCCCTGCAGGTGACGCAGGGCGTCGGCCGGATCGTGGGTGATGACGCCAAGCCTGACGCCGTACAGGGTCGCCGCAGCCTCCACCATGCGCATGGCGTTCTCCGAAAGGAGCGGGGCCGCGAAGACGACAAACACCGGATGCGGGACGTCGGATGTGAGAGGAGCCGGATCAGGACGGATTCTTGTCGGACAACTCCACTTCTCCCGATCCGGCACGGACTGGCCAGCGAACCAGGTACGACGTTCCCTGCAACGTGCGATCGAGGCCGCGTTCTGACTTGGCCACGGTCTCAATCGGGTGCTGCCACACCTCGGCCTTTGGCTCCGTTCGCAACACATGCGGCCGGGATACGGAGATTTCCGTCGTGAACCACGCGTCGGCGGGAAAGGTCGCCGGATCCCATGAGAAATTCGCGCGCACGCCACCGTCGGGGAAGAAGGTGAGATCCTTCGATATCGACTTGTCCGGCGCAGTCAACCGTACCGTGATCGATGAGTCGCTCGCATCAACCACCGTCGTCAATGCCACCCGCGCCAGCGACAGGATGGGCACGTAATCGCCCTGCGCGTACGACTCCATGGTGACGGCATCGGGCAGGATGCGCTCCACAAAGAGTGCTCGATCCTCGAGATCTACCGGTGGAAGCTCACCGAGTGTCAGCGACTCCTCGATGTCGTGGATGCTTGGAGCAGAGTCGGTCTTACCCGCGTCGTTCGCCGAGTCCGATACCGCGCTGGCAGCTTCGAGTGCGGTGATATGGTACGCCTCGCGACGTCGGGTCAACGTATCAGCGAGGTTTTCGCCGAGCGCGAAGCGGGTCAGTTCCTCGACCGCGCCGCCGCGTGCGGGACTGACGATCGCCGAAAATCTGGACGAGTGAATCCAGAGTTCCGTGTAGCCATCATGATCGATGTCCCGCGATTCCCACTGCAGTGGCTCGTGCTGCCGCAGCTCTTGCTCCGCGGCGGCGAGGTTTCGCCATATCTCGGCTCTGAGGAACGGCAGGTACAGTCCGCCGAAGACTCCGTGCCAGTACGCATCATTGCATTGCGCACGTCCGATCGCGCGACGCGCCGAGGAAGGATCGCCACGCTCGCGACTCAATTCCGACAGTGCGAGCATCTTCTTGTGCATCCGGTTCGACTCCGGATACTTCACCAGGAAGTTGCGCCAATGCGCTCCGCGAACCAGCGCGCCATCGGCGTGGAGGCGAGCCTCGCCCAGTTCCTTCTCGAGGTCGAGAAACCGAAGGGCAGCGTGCACGGGCAGCGACCATCCTTCCATCTCGCGGTAGCTCGCCGTTGACAGGTAGGCGAGCCCGCCGCTTGGCACCGCGATCAGCGCCTCGTCAAATCGCGAGAGCACCACTTCACCGGCGTCGATGACTTCCTTCATGGCTTTGAAGAACTGGTCGAGCCATCCGTCTTCATAGACCCATGTCCGCGTGCCCGGCCATCCGCCGAACTTCTCACCGTCATCGGCAAGCACCGCGAGTTTCCGGCCGCGGCGTCGCAGTGATCGCAGGTAGGCGACCGTGTCAGCCGGTGCCTGAAACGGAATCAGGTATCGCAGCCGCTCATCGATGGGGAAGAGCGCGACATCCTTGCCGTCGTGTTCCGTGCGAAACGGCGCGTGCAGCTGCTCTCGCACGAAACCGCTGGCCAGGAAGTGACGGTCGTCGACCAGTGCGAACTTCACGCCCGCGTCATGGAGATCGGCAGCCAGGTCCGGTTCCCACACGCGTTCGGTCAGCCACAGCCCGGTCGCCTCGGTGCCGAGGCGTTGGCGGATGGCATCACGCATCCAGTGAATCTGCGTCAGGCGGTCGGCCCGCGGGAGCGACGCGAGAACGGGTTCATAGAACCCGGACAGCAGCAATTCCACCCGGCCGTCGCGGGCCAGGTCGGCGATATCATCGAGCAGCGACGGTTCATGCTGGTCGAGCCATTCGATCAGTGGACCTGACACGTGCAGCGTGATGGGGAAAAACGACTGCGCTCGCACGTGCTCGAGGAACGGCCGGTACACCTCGCGGACGTGTTGCTCGAACACGTATCCGAAATTTCCAACCGGCTGGTGGAGGTGCAGGCCGAAGCAGAACCGGATCGGCGCGGTCATGCTGATGCTCCGTCGGCCTGCGGGAGGTCGCTGGCAAAGCCCAGCCGGTGCCGCAGCCCTTCGAGTTCCGCCTGACGAGTTGGAGGCGCGTCGCGCCAGATGCGCCAGAACGCGGATTGTGCATCGAACGGGATTCGCGCCTCGAACTGGTCGAACACGTCCACGAGGTCCATCGTGAGTCGCAGGGCGGAAGGATCCAATTCGATTTCGAGGCGCTCGATGGCACGGATCAGGGCCACCCGCAGCAGGCCGCCTAACGTCGCCTGCCCGGACGTCAACTGGTCGAGTTCGTCCGCGCTGAGAACGTGCGGCAGCATGGACCGCCGCATCACCGCGCGAATCGCCAGGCGTGGGCGCTCGGGCAGGTCGGACAGGCGAAGCGTATTCGTGTTGCCCGCCGGGTCGACGAGCTCGATGGCCAGGTCCGTTGCCGAGTGCGTGGTCACACGCCATCGGTAGTCACTGCGGCGTCCGGTTCGCTTCTCCACCACGCGGACCCAGTCGTCGTCGATGGTCACGGCAGCCGTGGTGTACCGCTTCCGCTCGCCCGGTGCGACGAACTTCGCGGCAACGGCGGCGGCGGCGTGTCGCATGGCCGCCGGGAACGCCGGACGCGCGGACCGCAGGTAGATGTCCCGACCCGTCCCTGCCGTTCGATCGTTGCTGTGTGCACTGGCAAGAGTTTCGATGAATTCTGCCTCGGCCGCGGTGGCGGCTGGACCAGCCAGCGCGATGGCGCGGGCCGCATAACGAAGATCCTGCCGGGGCTCGATGCCGGCAATGTCGTCGAAAAACCAGCCGCACGAAGTAAACATGCGCAGGACGTTGCGCTCGAGCTCCAGCAGTTCCCGGGCCCGGATGATGTCGTCGTCACTCCGGGCATCGGGAGCGACCGAATGGACCATGCGCTCGAGCGCCGCAGCGTCCGACGCCACGACCGCACCATACCGGTCGCGCGCGTCCCACGGGTCCGCCATGAAACGGACGGCCTCGCGCTCGTAAATCTCGTGGAGTGACGTCGCCAGCGTTTCGAGTCCCGCACGGAGCGGCGTGCGCCATGCCTGTGACGGATTCTTCTGCACGTCAACGCGACAGCCGCAGTCTTCCTTCCAGCGACCGAGCCCGTGGGCGCAGCTCCAGGATGACGGCTCGACGAGCTCCACGTCGTCGACAGCGGGATTCCGCGCCAGGAACGACCCGAAGTTCTCGATGCGGATGCCTAACGCGCGCAGCTCATCGAGGGCGCGGGCCAGCGCCATCTCCCCGAACTTGTGATGGTGGCCGTATGACTCCCCGTCGGTGGCGATTGAGAGCAGCGCCTCACGTTGTGTCGTCACGGCCGTGGGCGTTCGCGGTGTGCGTCGTGGCGATCCGACCGCCATTGGCGTCGCCGTGACGACGGGTGTTTCGAGCACCATGGCGGCTTCGGCGAGCGTGCGCGCCCAGGCGACGCCATCGTGGAGTGCGCCGCCGAATGCAACGGCATGAGACGAGTCTCCGCGATACACGACCAGCGCGATCGATCGCCCACCGGGGAGGCGGCAAAGTCCCGGCCGTCCACCCGAGGGTGCCGTTACCACCTGATGAGGGGCAACGATGGTAAACCGGATCCCCTCCTCGGCCAGCACCTCGAGCGTCTCGAGGTCAACCGCCGTTTCGGGAAGCCACATCCCTTCCGGTTCACGCCCGAACCGGCGCCGAAAGTCGGCGATCCCCCACCGCACCTCGGTGCGCTTGTCCCGTCGCGTGGCGAGGGGAAGGATCGTGTGATGATACGGCTGCGCGATGGCATTGCCGTGTCCACCGAGCGCCGCTGCACTGAGCCGGTCCGCAGAGAGGATCGATTCGTAGGTCGGTCGTGCCTCACGCTCCATCCACTCGAGTAGCGTCGGACCGAAGTTGAAGGAGATCGACTCGAGCGTGTTCACCAGCCGCGCGATCCGCCCATCACTTCCCGTTATGCGGGCGGCGACCACGGCGCGATAACACTCGCGCTCGATGCGCTGGTTCCAGTCGTGAAAGGGTGCCGCCGATGGCTCGGCCTCCACTTCATCGAGGAACGGATCCTCGCGCGGCGGTTGGTAGAAATGTCCGTGGATGACGACTGAAGACACAGCGATCGGCGACTAGCGATCAGCGACCAGCAACTCCGGAGCAACCCCGGTCGCTGGTCGCCGGTCGCTGATCGCGGCCTGAATCGATGGAATGATTTCGCGAAACACATCGTCCCGCGCCTGTAACTCGCGAGTCAACTGAACCGCGGGCGACAGATCACCGCCGTTCAACACGTGCTCGACGGCATCCAGCAGGTTGCGACAGTCTTCCGCGTGCCCGTTGAACCGCCGGATGGCGTAGTCCTCGACTTCGCCCGTCGAAATGATGAACTGCCAGTCTGACGACTGCAGCAGCAGCATCGATCGCGCGGCCTGGGAGAGAATCTCATGCGTGCGTTCGTTGGCCAACGCGCGTGGAGCGAGAGACCAGAAGCGTTCTTCCACGTTCCAGATGACGGGCCAGGTCCACGCCACAAGAGGTCCGTTCCACATCGAGAAGTCCCCGTTCGCACCCCATGAGCCTTCGCCAAGTCGCAGGCCCGAGCGTGGCGCGTGCGCGTCGAGGTGACGCCCCGCGGTTGTCGCACGCAAGTCGGAATAGTCAGGCAGATGCGCGTAGAAGTCGCCGAGGAAATCCGGTCCCTCGAACCACCAGTGGCCGAACAGCTCCGCGTCAAAGGGAGCGACAATGACCGTTCCACCTTTTTCGACCTGCGCCACGGCGACGCGATCGAGAAGCCGCGCAAAGTGGCCCGCGTGTGCGGTGGCTTGCTGACGTGCTGCGTCCGGCTCGTAAGGCGCCTTGCTCCCCAGGTCGGTGCCCGGCTCACTCACGCGCCAGAGTTTCAGCCCACCGGGCCAGCGAATCTTGTGAAACTCGAGGTACGATGCGGCGCCGGGATAACCGCCGTGCCGGCTCCACACCTGCGCCGACGAGCGTGGATCGCGAACCAACGCCGCCACATCCCGTTCCTCGGATTCATCGGTGACGCGATACGCCTCATACGGCGTTTGAGACGCCAGGAATCGCCCATTCGGAGCTTCATCGGCCACATGCACCACTTCTCCGTCGAAACGCTCCCCATATAAGCCGAGCGGACTTCCGGCGCCCGCCATGTGCGCGTCGACGAAGAAGTACCGGAAGCCCGCCCAGGCCACGTGCGTCTCCGTGCCGTCGCGCAAAACCGGTTGGCGACCGAGGGGCGCCCACTCGCCCGGCGGGCGATACGCACATTCCGGCACCCAGCATCCCTCGGCCCGCCGGCCGAAGATGCGCTGATGTTCCGCCGCGCCTAACGCCAGCTGTAACCGGATGCTCTCGTCGCGTGCCAGCATCGGCAGGAACCCGTGTGTCGCGGCCGAAGACGTGATCTCGAGGCGTTCCGCCTCCTGCAGCCGGCGAAACTCCCGCGGGATGTCGCGATCGATCTCGTGGAAGAGCAACCGCAATCGAACGAGACGCGAGCGCCAGAAGTCCACCAGCGGAAGCAGGTGACTGTCACCAGTCGACTCGAGCGACGCCGGTGCCTCGTCGCAGAAGCCCAGACGCTGGTCGAAATACGCCTCGAGCTCCTTCACGAACGTCGCATGCTCGAGCTGGTTGGCGAGGATCGGCGTGAAGCCGACGGTGGCCGGCGCGGCGATGTTCAACGCGTCGAGCGCCCTGAACTTCTCGATCAGTGGCAGGTAGGTGTCGATGGCCGCTTCACAGATCCAGTCGCTGCCATGCGGCCACCGGCCGTGGTTCAGCACATACGGCAGGTGACTGTGCAACATCACCACCACGTCCACCTGGTTCATGTGTTACCGCCGGAAGCGTGGAGAGCCCAGCACGCGGCGGTACAGGTCGCGGTACTTCTGTTCGGAGCGATCCCACCCGAAGTCGCGCGACATCGCCTCGCGCTGCATCTCCTGCCACGTGTCCGGGTGCTGGTAATGATCGATCGCGCGAATGCACGCGTTCAGGAATTCATTCGTCGTGAAGCCGTCGAAGAGGAAGCCGGTGATCCCGTCGTCGATCGTGTCGGCCAGCCCGCCGACTTTTCGCGCGACCGGAATCGACCCGTAGCGTTGCGCGCGCATCTGCGTCAGGCCGCACGGCTCGTACTGCGACGGCATGATGATCATGTCCGCGCCGGCCATCAGCCGGTGTTCCTGCGTCCCGGTGAAGTTGGTCTGCGCCCCGATGCGTCCCGGTGCGCGCAGCGCGAGCTCCGTCAGAATGTCGACGTACTTCTTCTCGCCCTGGCCAAGGAACAGGAACTGCGCGTCGAGTGAAAGGAACCGCGGGCTGCCAAGGATCAGATCGAGTCCCTTCTGGTAGACCATGCGCGCACTCATGCCGAAGATCGGCACGCGTGATCGTTGCGGCAGTCCGAAGACACGCTGCAGCGCTGCCTTGCAACGCTTCTTTCCGGACAGATCATCGCGTGAGTACCGCGCCGTGATGATTGGATCCGTCTCCGGATTCCATTCACTCTGGTCGATGCCGTTCACGATGCCCACGAACCGATCGCGAAGTCCGATGAATGCGTCGTGCAGGCCGAAGCCGCCGGCGGGTGTGCGCAGCTCGTGCGCATGCGACGGACTGACCGTCGTGACGGCATCAGCGAACGACATGCCGCCTTTCAGCAGGTTCACACGACCGTACCACTCGAGCTGCGCGTAGTTGTACAGCTCCCACGGCAATCCCAGATCGGCCATGGCGTCGGTCGAAAAGTGACCCTGGAAACCCGCGTTATGCACCGTGAGCACGGACGAGGTCCGGCGATAAAACTCGCGGTCCGGGTTCGCGTCAAATGCGCGCAGGTAGATCGGCGCCAGCGCCGCGTGCCAGTCGTGGGCGTGCAGGAGCACAGGCGCGGTCGCGACTCTCGGCAGGACGTTCAGCGCCGCCAGGCAGAAGAAGGCGAAGCGCCGGTGGTTATCGCGGTAATCGCCGCGGCTGTCGCCGTAGATCTGTTCGCGACCGAAGTAATCGGCGTTATGAATGAACAGGATGCGCGGCTTTCCTTCGCGCGGATTATTCATCAGCGCCCGCGATTCATACAGCCGCCCTTCCTCGTGGCGCGGGCCGACCTGCACCGGAAATGCCGGACCCACCGGCTCCAGGTCATTCGCCACGTCGAGCACTTGCTTGTACAGCGGCATGATGATGATCGACGTGATACCCGAGCGCGCCTGGTAGTGCGCCAGGCTCGACACCGCTTCCCCCAGCCCGCCGGTTCGTGCAAACGGCGCCAGCTCGGCCGCGAGGTGCACGATCGTGACGGGATCGTGATTCGGGCCCGCTGTCAACGGATGCGAGGTCACAATGTCGCTCGCGCGCGGCGTCGCCATCCGCGGCGTGGACGGCGGAGTGACGGTGGGCGGCGTGCGGCGGCGGCTTGCCATCGGGCTCGCGTCAGGCGGTCGGCGGGTCGTCCGGCCCGCCGTCGCCGACCATCGCCGGCGCGTACGACTGGAGGACGTAGTTCATGACCATTCGCCGCGCGGTGAACTGCTGGCCCGACACGCGCAGCGCGTGTTTCATCTTCTGCACCCACTCGCGCGGGATGCCCTCGTCATCACGTGTGTAGAACGCCGGCACCACCTGGTCTTCCAGCAGGCGATAGAGTCGTTCCGCGTCCCACTCGTCAGGCGTCGCCCGCGTCGAGGCCGGGGGAATCGCCCACCCGTTCAGGCCTTCGTACGCTTCGTGCCACCAGCCGTCAAGCGTCGAGAGCTGCGGCACACCGTTCAGCCCCGCCTTCATCCCGCTGGTTCCGCTGGCTTCCATCGGAACACGCGGCAGGTTCAGCCACAGGTCGACCCCCTGCACCAGGCGATGCGCGAGGTGCAGTTCATAGTCCTCGATGAACGCCACCCGGCCTTCCAGTTTGGCGTCGCGAGTGAATCCGTACACGGCGCGAAGTACCTCCTTCCCTGGCGTATCCGCGGGATGCGCCTTCCCCGCGAAGATGATTTGCACCGGCCGCGCCGAGTTCACCAGAAGGCTTCGCAACCGGTCGATGTCCCGGAAGATGAGGTCGGCGCGCTTGTACGTTGCGAACCGCCGGGCGAACCCAATGGTCAACACGTCGGGGTTCAACAACGTTCCCGCGCCGACCACGTGCGTCGCTTCCTTCCAATACCGCGCCCATCGCCGTCGCGCTTCCTCCCGGATGAAGTTCATCAAGGCGACCTTGAGCTTCACGTGCGTACGCCACAACGTGGCGTCGTCCATGTCGCGTACAGACTCCCACAATGCGACGTCGGTCATCCGGTCGGTCCAGTCTGCACCCAGCTGCTGGTCGAGCAGGTCGGCAATCTCCCGCGCCATCCACGTCTGGGCGTGAACGCCATTCGTGATGTGACCGATGGGAACGCTCGACGCATCTCGGTCAGGCCAGAGTGACGCCCAGATCTGCCGCGACACGTCGCCGTGCCGGCGAGACACAGCGTTCACGTGCTTCGAGAGACGAAGCGCCGCCACTGTCATGTGAAAGCGACCGGGCTCCTCTGTGGGGTGCGTTCCGATTTCAAAAAATGTCTCCTTGCTGACGCCTAGTTCGGTCCAGATATCGCCGGAACAGCGGGCAAGGTCCTCGAATGTGAAGGTGTCATGTCCGGCGGGAACCGGCGTGTGCGTCGTAAAGACGCTTCTCGCCCTCACTTCCCGTGTTGCGTCGTCGAAGGGGATGCCTTTCGTCGTCAGTTCGCGAACGCGCTCCACCATCATGAACGCGGCGTGCCCCTCATTCGCGTGCCACGCGGCCGGGTCGACGCCTAACGCGCGAAGGACCCGCACCCCGCCGACGCCCAGGATCCACTCCTGCTTCAACCGCACCTCCGGTCCACCGATATACAGTTTCGCCGTGAGGTCGCGATCCTCCTCGTGGTTCTGTTCCAGGTTGGTATCGAGCAGGTACACGGGCACGCGCCCCACCAGCATGCGCCATGCGCCGATGTGCACGTCACGCCCGTTCGTCTGCAGCCGGGCGAGGAACGGTTCGCGACTCGGCCCATAGACCCGCTCGAGCGGCGCGTTCACGACATCGAACTGCTCGTCGGAATCTTCCTGCCAGCCATCGAGCCGCAGTTTCTGGTCGAAATACCCCTTGGTGTAGAAGAGACCGACGCCAATGAGTGGAACCGCGAGGTCGGATGCCGCCTTGCAATGATCACCGGCGAGTATGCCCAATCCGCCCGAATAAATGGGGACGGAGTTGTGCAGCCCGAACTCGGCGCAGAAGTATGCGACCGGCCGCTCCCGGGAGAGATCGCCGAACTCCTTCGCGAACCAGGTGCCGGCCCATTCCTGCTCGCGACGATACTCGTCCATCATCGTGTCGTAAAGCTCCAGGAATCGCGGATCTCGCGCGCATTCGCTCAAGCGCCCTGGATCGACCCGTCGCAGGATCGCGATGGGATTGTGTCGCGTCAGGTGCCACAGCGAATCGTCGAGCATCTGGAACACGCGACGCGCATTACGCTTCCAACTCCAGGAAACGTTGGTGGCGACGTCGGCAAGACCTTCAATCCGTTCCGGGAGGAACGGGAAACGATTACGGTCTAGGGGCATAAGGGGGAGAAAGCTAACCCGATTTCAAATTGCAAATTGAAAATTGCAAATTGAAAATTGTCGCCCGAGACCGGAACCGGCTGCGTTGAACTCCCCCGCTTGCGATTGTGCAATTTGCAATTTGCAATTTGCAATTTGCAATTCAGTGTCCCATATGCATCTGGCTTTCAACCCGCGCGTAACCCGCTTGCTCACCGGCGTTGCGCGTCAACAGCGAGACCACGATCGCGGTCAGGAACGCGAGCGGAATCGTGATCAGGGCCGGGTTCCGTAACGGGAACACCGCGGCGTCGTGCTTCAGGATGTCGATCTGGATCGTCGGCGACAAATAGATGAGCGTCAGCGTCGATGCGGTTCCCAGCAACATGCTGGCGACGACACCGGCCGTGGTGCAGCGCCGCCAGAAGATCGAAAGCACCAGGGCCGGAAAGTTCGCGCTGGCCGCGATCGCGAATGCCAGTCCAACCATGTACGCGACGTTCTGCCCCTTGAACGTGATGCCCAGCATCACGGCGACCACGGCGAGCACGATCGTCGCCGCGCGCGCGACGCGAAGCTGCTCCTGCGGCGTCGCGTGTCCTCCGCGCGCCACGTTCACCCACAGGTCATGCGAGAGCGCGGCCGCCCCCGACAGCGTGAGCCCGGCAACGACCGCCAGGATCGTCGCGAACGCCACCGCGGCGATGAAGCCGAGGAAGGGCGTTCCGCCTAACGTTTCGGCCAGCAGGGGCGCAGCCATGTTCCCGCCCGCATCCACGGCACGGATGGCCTCCGGACCGACCAGCACCATCGCACCGAAGCCGAGCACGAACGTCATCAGGTAGAAGAACCCGATCAGTCCTGTCGCGTAGAAGACCGACTTCCGCGCCGTCTGCGCGTCAGGCACCGTGTAAAATCGCATCAGGATGTGCGGCAGCCCGGCCGTCCCGAACATGAGCGCCATGCCTAACGAAATGGCATCCAGCGGCTTGGCGACCAGGCGGCCCGGCGCCAGCACGCTGTCGCCGTATTGCGCCGCCGCCGCGCCGAAGAGTCGCAGCGGGTTGAAGCCGAATTTCGAGAGCACCAGCAGCGCCAGCAGTGCCGCGCCGCCAAGCAGCAGGACCGCCTTCACGATCTGTACCCACGTCGTCGCAATCATCCCGCCGAACAGCACGTACGCCAGCATCGCTGCACCGACGATCATGATCGCCGTCTCGTACGTCAGGCCGAACATGAGGCGGATCAGGCCGCCGGCGCCGACCATCTGCGCGATCAGGTAGAACGTGACCGTCGCGAGCGTGCCAATCGCGGCCGCGATACGCACCGGCGCCTGCTTCAGCCGCGACGCGACTACATCCGAAAACGTGTACTTCCCCAGGTTCCGCAGCGGCTCGGCGATCAGGAACAACACAACCGGCCACCCGACGAGCCACCCTGTGGAGTAGATCAGGCCATCAAAGCCCGTTGTGGAGACGAGGCCAGCGATGCCGAGAAAGCTGGCCGCGCTCATGTAGTCGCCGGCGAGCGCAAAGCCATTCTGGCCCGCACTGATCGTACGGCCTGCAGCGTAAAACTCCTCGGTCGTTCGCGTCTTTCGCGCGGCCCACCAGGTGATGCCCAGCGTGATCGCGATGAACGCGAAGAAGAACACCATCGCGATGGCGTTTGGCTCGCCGATGCGCGTGACCTGATCGGCGGGCGTCTGCACCGAGATCATTCGTGCAACCCCGAACGCAACGCGTGCAACGCCTTGTCGTAGTGGTTGTTCGCCCACCGCACGTAGATCCAGGTCAGGATCCACGAGGCCACGATCACCAGCGCGCCGAGCAACACGCCCACACTGAGTCCCGGAGAGATCAGCCGGCCAAGGAATGGCTTGTTGAACGCAACGAGAAGGATGAAGCCGAAGTAGATGGCGATCATGGCGATGGTCAGCGAGATCGCGACGCGCCAGCGGCGGCGAGCGAGGTCCTGGAGAGCGGCTTCTGATCCGGCGAATGCCACGCGTCGAACCCCGGAGGCTGGGACGCGGACCAACCTGTCGTCCCGCACATCATCAGGCAACCGCAGAATCGCAGGGGTCAGACACGGGGTCAGAGTCCGACTCCGGTCCCGACTCCGGTCCCGACTCCGGTCCCGACTCTGACCCCTGCGGTCGGTGTTACAGCGCGGTGCTCTCTTCGGGTGAAACTGCCGGCTCACTTACAACCGCAGCTTCCAATGCATCTATGGCGTCCGTGTCCAGCCGGAATCCGGCGTGCGCGCGGAGGATCTGCAATGCCTCTCCGGATGAAAGGCCGACGCGATAGGCGCGCGTTTCCGTGACCGCTTCGTAAATGTCAGCCACAGCGAGGATACGCGACGGCATGTCCAGATCTTCCTCCATGCGTCCCCACGGGTAACCGGAACCGTCGAGCTTCTCATGATGCAGTGCCGCGACCAGTGCGAAGCCTTCGAACGCCTGTACTTGACGCAGGATCTCCCACGTGAATCGCGGATGCTCCTTCATCTCTCCGCGTTCCCTGTTGTCGAGTGCGCCCGGCTTGTCGAGAATCCGGCTCGAGATGCCGAGCTTCCCGATATCGTGCAGCAGGCCGGCGCGGTAGAGCTGACGAACGTCGTCGCGCTTGAAGCCCATCTGCTGTGCGATCGCCTTCGCGTACGCGGCGACCATCGTCGAATGACGATGCGTGAAGGGCGACTTCGCGTCGACGATGTCCGCGAACGCTTCGGCGATCTGGTCGATGCCCTTCGCATCCACCTCGCGTGCGCGCCCCGGCTCCAGCTGGGAAACGTGAGTATCGATCTCCGGTGACCGCAGGCTTTCGCACCAGGTCTCGTCGCGCATCTGCTCCCGCGCCACATCGGTCAACGCTGGTTCGAACCAGCGCCCGCGACGCTCGACCAGCACCGCATCGGCCGACGTGCGGTCACCCCTGGCGAGAAACACCTCGATCGTCTGCGCGAGGTTCATGATCCGCGACAGCTGAGGAATCGCTTCACCAGCGAGTCCCTGCGGGTGACCCTTGCCGTTCCAATGCTCGTCCAGCGATTGAATGGCGAGCGCCGTCGCTTCGGGGAAGCCGAGTCTCCGCGCAATGCTGCCACCTCGTTCGCAGCGCGACGCAATGAGCTCGCGGGTCACCATTGGCTGCTGGGCGACGCCCAGGAAGTGGCGTACGCGTGACCAGACTGTGCCGCCACGCGCAATCACCTGCCACGTTTCCATTGCGAGCCGCCGGCGATCGTCCCAGTCGACTGACTTGAGTCGTGGCTTCAGATAATGGTCATCGCTGCCGAACAGTGATGCCATGCGCGACGCATTGGACGAGCAGCCGGCGTCCTTGAGGAGCAAGGCGTAGTAGAGCTCCGCGAGCGATTCGTCCGTAAGCCCAACCGCCTGGCCGATCCGCATTCCGATCATGCAGGTGCGGACCGAATGGCCTTTCGACGCACCTTCCGTGAGGTCCAGCGCGTGCGAAAGCGCCGCGATCACATCGGACATCGGCACGCGCTTCAGTGCCGGTTTGATGCTGGTTGCAGGCTTTTCCTTCTTCTTTCGCTTCGAACCGGTTGCGGACATGCGATTACTGGTCGCCAGTGAAACACCTCGTGCTTATGGACGACCCGCAAGCGCCCGCGGCACCAGCACCGCTGCGGGGGAGCTGTCCGTTTCAGCCAGGCAAGCGAAAAGGCCCCAAGTTCAAGCTGTGCTTGCACCTGAAGCCTCTCGTCTTCCCTCGGGCCTCGAACCCTCGAGCCTCGACCCTGGGCTTATTGCACCGCCCGCGGCGGCGTTTTACGGGGAAGTTTTTCGTCGCGGTTCGCCGCCAAGTAGACGAACGCAGCCACGATAGTCGCGTTGTGTTTCATGTCGTCGGCCACCAGCCGGTCGAACACGTCCATGTTCGAGTGGTGCGTCCGGGACCCGTACTCCACCTCGTCCTGGATGAACTGCCAGCCGGGGAGTCCGGCCGCATCGAACGACCCGTGATCGGTACCGCCGGTATTACGGATAGTGACCGTCCCGGTGCCCATGCTGTTGAACGGCTTCATCCACTCGGTGAAGATGGGGCCGACGGCTGCGTTCCCCTGCAGGTAGACGCCGCGGATCTTGCCCGTGCCGTTATCGACGTTGAAGTACCCCGAGAACTTCTCGTACGCCGGCTTCACGGGTGCCGTCCCGGTCGTGTCCGCTGGACTGCCGAACGTGTTGCGCACGTACGCCCGGCTGCCTAACAAGCCGTTTTCCTCGCCTGTCCAGAGGCCGATCCGTACGGTGCGCTTGAGCGGCAGCCCGGTCGCCTTGAGGATGCGCATCGCTTCCATCATCACGGCTGATCCGGCGGCGTTGTCGGTGGCACCCGTGCCGGCGTGCCACGAATCGAAGTGCGCGCCGAGCATAACGAGTTCGTCCTTGAGCTTCGGGTCCGTGCCCGGGAGGTCGGCGACGATATTGAACGCGTTCAGGTCCTGGTCGTGGAATGTGTTCTTCACGTCCGCTTCCATGCGCACCGGCGTGCCCTTCTCGATGATGCGCGCGATGCGGTTGTAATGCTCCGGCGCCAGGATCAAGGTCAGCGTTTTGGTGGGGTTCTTCGGGTCGCGGGATCCAGCTCCTCCGGTGAAGACCGTACCATGCGCACTATTGCCACTGCCAGGCTGGATGATCGCCGCCACTCCCTCGGAAGCGAGGAACTCGGCACGCAGTTGTGTGAACGATGGCGCTCCACCGGCGCCACCACGTCCACCGCCACGGCCACCGCGTCCAGCTCCGCCAGCACGAGCCGCCGGTGGTGCCTCCAGGCTATCCAGCCCAGCCTCGGTATACCGCTCGGCGTCAGCCGTGAAACGCGGATTGAGCTCGCGCTTGGGAGCGAGCATAACGAATGCGTTCCGCAACTTGCCGCGATACTTGGCCAGGTCGGCCATGGAGTCACCTTCGACGCGCACCACTTCACCAGTCACCGTACCATTCGTGCCGGGCGTCCAGGCAGCCGCGTATGCAATCACCGGCCATGGTGTCGGCGAAATGACGTGCAGGCTGAGGCGATCGTTCGTCCAACCGCGGCCGAAGTACCCCCACGGCTCGAGCTTCGCGTTCACCGCGCCCCACTCCGTCAGCTTCTTCGCCGCCCACTCACCGGCTGACTTGATGTTGGGAGATCCGGTGAGCCGGGCGCCAAAAACGTCGGTCAGCCAGCTCGCAGTCTCCATGACCTGCGACCGCTGAAGCCCTTCGGCTTTGATCTTTTCGATCGCCGCCTCGTCGACACGCTCCTGCGCACGCGCGGGCAGCGACAAGACGACGGCCGCTCCGACGGCCAGGCCGCTGAATCTGACGTTAAAAGCCATTTCGTAACTCCATTGGAAAAATGCGTTCACTGGCCGTGCCGGCCCCCTTTGGTACGGACTCCCACCCTCAGGGTGTTGAAAGTGGAGTTCGGGGTTTCGGGGTCAGACCATGGTCTGACCCCAATTGACTCATTGAGCGCCAATCGAGCGAACGGGGTGCACGGTGAACGGGGTCAAACCATTGTCTGACCCCGAACCCCGAACTCCCGCGATCTGACCCCCATCGACGACCTTCAACCATAGTGCGGCCGATAACGTATTACTCTTTTGCCTGGAGACGGGACGCCTCAACGGCGGTTCTTTTTCGCCATAAAGGAGGATTTTAGATGCGGAGATTCATCAGGTTCGCATTAGCAGCCGCGGTTGTCGCACCCTCGACCGTCCTGGCGCAGGCCGGCAATCCCTTCGACATGAAGGAGTGGCCCATAGAGCGCGGCGGGCGCTCGAGAGATCCCTACGTGGCGCCCGACGGGAAGGTGTTCTTCGCAGGCCAGCAGGGTAACTACGTCGGTATGGTCGACCCTGGCACTGGGGCCGTGAAGTACTACGAGCTCGAGGAGAACACGAATCCCCATACCGTCATCGTGGACGACAAGGGCATCGTCTGGTACGCAGGCAACCGCAACGGTCGTATCGGCCGACTGAACCCAGTCAACGGCGAGATCAAGACGTTCCCGACCGGTGAAGCGCGCGATCCGCATACCATGAAATTCGACGGTAAGGGCAACATCTGGTTCAGCTCGCAAGGCGCCAGCCGAATTGGACGCCTCAACATGGCGACCGGCGAAGTCAAGGTCATCAACCCGCTCGGTGAACAGCGCGCCAATCCGTATGGCTTGGACCTGGATTCCCAAGGCCGCCTGTTCGTCAGCCTGTTCGCGACGAACAAGATCGCAATGGTGACCCCGGACATGAACTTCAAGATCTTCTCCACTGCCGAGGGTGGGCGGATCCGGCGCAACGCAATCACGCCGGATGGAATGGTGTGGTACGTCGATTTCCAGCGCGGCTACGTGGGCCGTCTCGATCCGAATACCGGTCAGACCAAAGAGTGGATGAGCCCGGGCGGCGCCCAGTCGCGTCCATATGCCATCACCGCCGATGGCGACGGACGACTGTGGGTCTCGGAAACGGGCGCTGAAAAGAAGCTTGTCGCATTCGATCCAAAGACCGAGAAGTTCTTCGCCAACATCAGCGTCAGCGACAACATCCGGCACATGATGTTTGACCCGAAGAGCGGCACCCTGTGGTTCGGCACGGACGCCAACACGATAGGCCGCGTTGGTACGCGGCAGATTGCGCAATGAGTGAAGCTGAGACTGCGTCACGAGCGCAGTCGAGTGTGTCGGCGCCCGCGAAAGCGGGCGCCGATCGTTTCAGGTGGCTTCGACTGCTCCGCTACCTGCTCCCGGGCATTTCTCTTTCGACGGGCGCCTTTGTAGTTCACGCCTATGGGAATGGCCTTGAAGTCGCCACGGCGCAGGCCTCTGAAAAATCCGCGGTTGGCCTCGTATACCGCGACGGACCGCCGCTCGGCTTCTCGGGCGGCTTCGGCGAGGACCATTGTCAGGCGTGCCACTCCAGCGACAAAGTGAACGCCAGCCCGGGAAGCGTCACGATTTCGGCCCCTGAGCGCTACACGCCGGGGAAAACCTACGCGGTTACGATAACGCTCAAGCGCCCGGGCATGGCGATCGGCGGCTTCCAGTTCACGGCCCGCTTCGAAAACGACAGTTCGCAAGCCGGGAGCCTGTCACTCGCCGACAGTCTAAAGGACCGCATGAAAGTCGCGAACGATCGCGGCGTGCAGTACGCATACCATTTGCGCCCAGGCACCGAGCTGACGGCGACTGACGTCGTGCGCTGGACGCTCCGCTGGACAGCTCCGGCCGGCGGCAGAACGGTCGTGTTCAACGCCGCAGCAAACGCAGCCAACGGTGACGACTCCCAGTTCGGCGACTTCGTCTACGTGTCGCGAGTCCGTTCCCGCAGCCGCTGAACGCGCCGCGCGGTCGCTCGTTAGGTAGCAGATGCCCGTCTGTCCGTCCGTTCCGTGCCCCATGCCCCATGCCCCGATCAACACCCCACACGCCGCCTCGTATCAGCAAGCTCAATGATCTTCCACGCCCCGGCTTCCTTGACGAGCAGGAAATGATCTACGCCGCAGTGGCTGAGGGTGGTTCCTGAGTGGAAAGTGTAATCCGCCCAGACAGACGCGAGCGTCCCATCGATCATGGTCTTCACGTTGGTGAGCTTTTCCTCGAATACCTGCGTGCGCGGACGGCCTAGCGACCGAATGAATGCCTCTGGGGATTCTTCGATCCGCAAAGCGCTACTGTCAGGCCTGCGCAAGTCGATGGATATCAGCCTGGCCTTCGCGTGAAACGTTGACCGCGCCATCGCGCTGTCACCTCGATTCAACCCCTCAATCATGCGATGGACGACCGCGAGAACTTCAGATTCCGTTGAGTCCGTGGCACCCTGCGCGAAAATGCCGGTGGGCAACATGACCATCGAGAAGACAAGCGCCGCTCTACTCATTCGTTTATCTCGCTTTCAAAAAGAAAAAAGCAAATGCGAAAAGCTTGACCGCCGCAAACCAGCGATCCATGCGCCAGAAAGTGACGCACGGGTTTCCTCTGTGCGCCCCTGTGTCCCCTGTGGTGAAAAGCCCTTCACGGGACCGTCGTCACGTACCGGAGACCAGCGACGCCAGCACGCTTTCCAGCAAATCAGCGCGCGGCACCGAGCCCTGAGCCAGTCGCGCCGAGCCGCCACCCCGACCGCCAACCTTCTCCAGCAGCGGGCGCAACAACTTTCCCGCATCAACACCTGAATCTGCAGATGTCGCCACGAGAATCGAGGGCGGATTCGACGACACGGCGACGAACATCACCTTCGCCAGCGGCGCGAACGCCAGCGCCAGCGACCGGGCGCTATCGACGCCCGAGGTCACTCGCTCCACCACCACACGCAGCCCGTCGGCACGCGGCGAAGCCGCACCCTGCAGCTCAACGGCGCGATACTCCGCCAGCGATTCGGCGAGGCGCTTGTTCTCGGATTGCAACTCCGCGAGTTGTGCGGACTGCCCTTCAACCAGTTTCGCCGCGTCATCAATCGAACCGGAGAACGCTCGCGCTACCCGCCCGAGAATCTCGAGGTCGCGACGTACACGGCGCAGCGCCCGCTCGCCGCACACGAACTCGATGCGAAGCCCGTGCCGGATCTTTTCCTGGCGACGCAGCAGAATCGGTCCGATCCCGGACGTCATGGCGACGTGAGTGCCACCGCACGCGCTCCGGTCAATGCCCTCGATCGACACGATGCGCAACACGCCGTCCCGGTCACTGGGCTTCCGCAGTCCCTTCGCCTCGCGGGCATCTTCGAACGTCACGTGCACTGGCAGTGCGGCGGCCACGAGGGCGTTCACGCGTGCCTCGACATCGGACAGTCCATCGTTCGTGAGCACGCTGCCCGCACCGGCGGCATCGGCAACATCGAGCGTCGACGCCTCTGGACCGAAGTGCACGCTGGCCGTTCGTAATCCAAGCATGTCGTCGAGGACCGCCGACAGGAGATGCTGCCCGGTGTGCTGCTGCATGTGGTCGTGGCGGCGCTCCCAGTCGATCTCGCCACGCAACTCCGACCCGGCCGGGGCGTTCAGCGCGGTCTCGAGGACATGAACGATCCGGTCTTCTTCGTCCACGACATCAACGACACGAGCGCCGTTCAACACGCCCACGTCGTGCGGCTGTCCCCCTGACGTCGGGTAAAATGCCGTACGATCAAGGTAGACGCGTCGGCCCTCGGCGTCAGCGCCAATGAGGCGGGCCGAAAACGACCGCACCGTGGCGTCACGGTAATAGAGACGTTCGGTCATCCTGCTTCGGGAGTGCGGCCGGCGCGACAGGCGACGCACACGTATGGTGCCCCTAACGCGATGGCGATGCGCCGGCTGACCGAGCCGTGCAAATGTTCGTTGCAGAGAATGCGGCGGCACCGTTCACAGACGCCTCCGGAATTCACCGGAAACGGCTTGCGACACTCGTCGCAATCGGTGCGAAACATCGATTTGCGAAGAATCTCCACGCCGTAAACCTCCTCCCGCAATCTAGAGGAGTCGCCGCCTCAGATCTCGCGGATGAACCAGGCGATCGCGCCGGCGAAGTCCAGGGCGAGCACGTCACCGGGGCCGAACCAGAATCGCGTCGACGTCGCGTGGGGCGCCAGCGGATTATCGGTGAACAGCACGTCACCCTCGACCCGGTAGATCAGCATCAGCGATTGGGACGTATCGCCGGCGTCAAACGCGTACCGCAGGCGTCCGCCGGCGAGAAACTCCATGCGCACGTTGGGCGCGAAATCCAGGCTGGCATCGGCACGGAACAGGCGCCAGCTGCCGAGCAGGCGGGGATCCGGGAGTCCGGTCACCCGGGCACCGGAAGCGGGCACGGGAAGCGCTCGCCAGCCCGGGTGTGGGCGCGCGCCGGGGGATTCGCCCGGCGCGCCCAGGAAGATCCTGCCACGCGAGACCGCAATCGTTAGGTGCGGCCCGCGCGCATGACTACTTCTTCGAAACGCTCTTGAGCCACTTGGTGGCGGCCTTCAGCGCCTTGGCCTTGCCGCCGTGGCCGGCGTCGCCGAAGAACGACCGGTGCTTCGGCCGCCACGCGCCATCACGCGTGCGATGATACCCCACGCGCACGAAGAATCCGTGCGTACGCGTCGACGCCTGGTCGATGCGGCTGATGCCCGCGGGAAGATTCGAGGACTTCTTGCGCGTCGTGCGACGCGCGCCGCTGGCGCGGGACGCCCGCTTTGCCTTCTTCGCTGCCATTGCGTGCTCCGGTACTGGCCATCGCCGCCTGACGAGCGACGACAGCGGGGAATAAGAGGAGCGCGGTCCGGTCCTGCCGACCCCAGTCGGCCGCGCGGGGACCCTAGTATACCTCCGACTCGTCCAGCCCGCGAGGGTACCACCGTCACTCGTGAGGCAGCTGACGTTAGGTCCGGCTGACCCGTGCCTGACGACGCCTGACGCGAAGGCCAACATGAGGGCGATTCTTGCCTGCTTTCACGGATGGGCATGCCTGACGACTGCCTGACGAACCGCCTGACGACGCCTGCGGCGTCAGGCGTCGCGGCCTCCATCGCCACCCCCACCCCGCCGCCACCCGACCAGCGCGATCCAGAGGGCGCCCAACCCCACCACCACCACCCCGCCCCAGAACGACACGGGCAGCAGGTACGATGCGTTCGACCCGTCGGTCGCGATCAGGTACACCACCTCATCGAGCGCCAGCGACAGGCCTCCGCCAAAGAGAACGCAGGCCAAGTCGAGTCCCCGCGAACGCCCCGCGCGCAGGATCAGCGGAATCCCCGCCGCCGTGGCGATCAGGAGCCCGGTGAACAGGTGGTGGATGTTGTAGCCGGCAATATCGAAGTCCGAGTCCGGTGACCTCCACATCGCCAGCCGCACGATCAGGAACGTCAGGAGCAGGCTCGCCAGAATGAGCCGTGCCCGACGACGGTCACTCATGACCACGACGGGAATATCACGGATGATGCCCACGCGCGACGCGCCGCCCCGAACGCGTCCCGGTATTTCGTGTCCGTCTGAACCCGGGTGCTCAGTCCAGCGCGACCGTTAACGCAGGTCCGATCGACGACGTGCCGGGTGTGCGCGCGACGCCGCGAACGAGATACAGTCCGGGAGCGAGGTACGCGCCGGCGGCATTGACGCCATTCCACGCGAAGGTCTGGTTTTTCGCCTGGCCGGCGACGATTTCTTCGGTCACCGTGGCGCCCAGGCAGGAATCCTGCACCGAGCTCCACACCATGCTCCCCTGGCTGTTGAAGATTTCGACGTACAGCAGGCAATCACTCGGTCCGGTGAGCGTGAGCGGATCGTATCCGACGTTTCGCGCCGTCACCGTGAAGTTGATGCTTTCTTCTCCCACGGTCAGCTGCGCATCGTCAACCGAAACGAACACGTTGATCGAGCCCGCATCGACCGAGTCACCGAGACTGCAGGTAGCCGTGGACAGCGCCAGCAACGACGCACTCATGACGTGACGTAACCGCACAGGGGAATCCTCCTGGGGCGGCGAACGCCGCCGGGTTCACAACGAATATGCGGCAATCACTCGCGCCGCTTACGTGATCAGGACACCGGCTGGGCTGCTACCCCGCACGTCACCCTTCGATCGGCGTTGCGCTGGGCAGCTCCAGCGGAGACACCGCCCCCACCCCGGTGGCGTCCCCGGTCACGACGCGACGGTGAAAATCCAGCTGTCCGGTGTGATACGCCAGATGTGTCGCCAGGTGAGCGATGAATTCACCGGTGTTCACCCGTCGGTTGGCCACGGCAAGTGGGTAGGGCTTGTCGAATCGGGCAGCATCGATCGAGGGAAGCGTGTCACGAACCACCTTCTCTGCCTCGCGGAGACCCTCGATGAGCTCAGCCCGCGGCACGCCCCGGCGCGAAAACTCGGCGTCGCGATCGCGCACGAACGATCCCCCTCCAAGCACGGTCCCGATGAAGTGCCGCAGGTTTCCCGCCGCGTGCAACGCCAGCGTGCCGGCGCTGTTGGGAAGGCCGGGCGGCAGGGTCCATACCAGGTCTTCGCCTGGATAGGCATTCAACTCGCGCTCGATCGTCCTGAGCTCGCGAATGATGACGGCGGCGATGGCGGCTCCGTTCATGGGGGGATCGTTAGGCAGTGGCCGGAGGCGCCACGTCGGCGGCCATCCGTCGTGACGTTCGCGTCACCGTCAGCGAAAGGCAATCGGGCCGGCTGTAATGCCCGGCGACATCGAGGGTCATGCTCTCGCGTCGGACCCGCTCCAGGTCCAGGTCCGCGACCAGGATACCCGGGCGATCCCAGAGCGGGGCGACGACGTATTCACCATCCGGCCCGATGATGGCGCTTCCGCCCCGGAGGACGAACGGTGAGCCCGGCGTGAGACGCGTCGGCTCCACGTCGAGATCCGACGGCAAGGCGCTGGCGCGCATCACCGAGCCTGCCGCGAGCACGAAGCACCGGCCCTCGAACGCGTAGTGTCGGCTGGCGATCTGGTGCCGCTCATACACGGTCGGCCAGACCGCGACATGCAGATCTTCGCCCGAGTCGTGCAGTGCCTGACGAGCGAGCGGCATCCAGTGCTCCCAGCAGACCAGGCCGCCGACGCGCGCAAACCGCGTCTCGACCGCCTGCAATCCGTCCGCGTCGCCATTCCCCCAGACCATCCGCTCGGTGTAGGTCGGCACCAGCTTCCGGTGATGATTCAGAAGCTGGCCATCCGCATCGATGGTCAGGAGCGAGTTGTACAGCGTCCCGCGACCCGGCCCTGCGCTCACGCGTTCACTCACTCCAGCGACGAGCGTCACGCCGTGCCGGACAGCGACCTGGCGAAGGAAGGCGCCGCTTTCACCCGTGACGTCGACGCTGCCGCTTGCGTAGCGCGCGTACACGGCCTTCACCGGTTCATGGTCCCACAGTGCGACGTCGCGACAGACGTCCAGCCACGCGGGGTACCCCGGAAGCCAGGTCTCCGGGAATGCGACGAGCGTCGCGCCACTGCGCGATGCCTCCCGCACCAGCGCCTCCGTTCTGTGCAGTCCCTCATCGAGCCCCGCTGCCGGCTCGGATTGGACGATCGCGACGCGAACGGTGCTCATCGTCCTGATCTATGACGCGGCGCGCAGCTTCTCCAGCTCGGATTCGACCAGTGACACCAGCTCGCCCATGTCCTGTTCGTTGAACACCAGCTTCGCCCCGGCGGTGCGATACATCTCGGGCAACGAAACGGTGCCCCCGAGCGACAGCGCATCGCGATAACGCCGCACTGTTCCCTTCGGGTCGCGCAGGCTGGCGCGCCACAGTTGCAGGGCGCCCAGCTGCGCGATGCCGTATTCGATGTAGTAGAAGGGGTATTCGAAGATGTGCAGCTGACGGTACCAGCGGGACACGCGTTCCTGCTCGAGGCCACTCCAGTCGATGCCTCGCTCGAATCGCGTCCGGATCTCGAGCCAGGCCGCGTCCCGCGCCGCGGCGTCGCCGCCCTTTCCGCTGGTGTAGATCCACGCCTGGAAGGCGTCCACGCTCGCGATGTGCGCCAGCGTCACCAGCACGTCCTCCAGATGCTCCATCTGCGCGGTGCGCGCCTCGTCAGGCGGATAGTAGCCCGTTGGCTGCGCCAGGTACGGAGCGGCAATCAGTTCCATGCTCATCGACGCGAGCTCGGCCGCTTCATGCGACACGCTGCGCTGCCAGACGTACGGCTGCCGGTGCGACGCGAAATCGTGGAACGAGTGTCCCGCTTCATGCACGAGCGTACTGACGTCGTCAGGCACACCCACCGCGTTCATGAAGATGAACGGCATGCCGCGCCAGGAGAGTTTCGTGCAGTATCCACCGGGCGCCTTCCCCGGACGGCTTTCGAGATCGAGCAGCCCTTCGTCGGCCATCCGGTTGAACTGGGCGCCGAGCTCCGGATCGAGCGACGTGAACACGCGGCGCATGGGACCGATCAGTCCCGCCACATCCGAAAACGGCTTCAGCGGACGGGCGCCTTCCAGCTCGACCTGCGTATCCCACGGCCGCACGGTGTCGATCGCGAGCCGCTGCCGGCGATGCTCCATCAAGCGTTCGATCGCGGGACCGACGGTACGCTCGACGGCCCGGTGAAACTCCGCGCAGTCATCGGGTGTGTAGTCGAATCGGTGTTTCGACTGGAACGCGTACGCCTGGTAATCAGGAAAGCCGGCGTTGCGGGCCACCTGCTGGCGCTTCTCATACATCTGGTCGAATAACGCCGCCATCTCGTCGCGCTTTTCGAGGTACGCGTGCGCGCCGATACGAAAGGCCTTCTCGCGAATGGTGCGGTCGCGATCCTTGAGGAACGGCTGCAGCTGCGGAACGGTTTTCTTCTCGCCGTTCCAATCGACCGTGAGCCCGCCGGTGATCTTCTGGTACGACGCCACCAGCGTTTCCAGCTCGGAAAACAGCGGCACGTTTTCTTCGCGGAAGATCTCGATGTCCGTGCGGAAGCCACGCAGCACCGTCTCGAGACCGTTCTCGTAGTAGCCTGATTCGACCAGCCGCTTCGCCAGTCGTACCTGCATCTCCACTGCCTTGGGAAAGATCTCTGAGGACCACCGCAGGTTCGCAGCTTCTTTCGTCGGATCAGCGGTGTCGCAGGTGTACGCGATCATCGCCAGCGTGCCCGCTTCTTCGACGACTTCCTCGAGTCTTGACCATTCGCGAAGCCATTCCTGCGGATTCGTGATCGGCGCCGTGGCGAGCGCCTCGTAAAGCGGCTCGAGGTCTGCCCACGTGGCGTCGGCGAGGGCTTGAGGTGATTCCGGAAGGGAAACGATCACGGGGAGATGCCTAAATGCGTGAGGGGATTCGCAACCTAGTGACTGGCGATTGGCGCGGTAAAGCGACTGCGGGCGCGATCAGGATGCGGGTCGCGTCTACTCGCGCGACGTTCCTTCTGAAGCAGGCGCATCGGCCGGCATTACATCCGGGGGAAGCGATTGCAGGTTCGCGCGAAGTCTCGCCAGGGCGCGAGGGATTTCTTCGAGCAACGCTGGCACGCCGACCGCGGCGACCGCCGCGCGCGCATCATGCGCGGCGCCCGCAATGGACTCAGCGAGAGGATCGTCGGCGCCAAGCGATGGAAGCAGGCGCTCGTACTGCTTGAGCACATGATCGAGATCGCGGAACCCTTCGCTCAGCACGCGCAGCTCATCGCGCACCGACGACAAGCGCTCGCTCGGCGACCCTGATGGTTCGAAGGTGCGAACGCCATACAACCAGTCACGCACATCCTGTTCGATGTTTCGATCATGCGCCACGTCGCGGAATGACTCGGCGAATGCGACTACACGCGCGCGCGCGTCGCGAATGGCCATGACGCGAACCTGGCACAATTTCATCCCGCCATCGGGTTGCCTGGCCCACCCTTCCCCGACCCACACGGCGTGCTCGCGCGCCAGCTTGTACGGCTCCGACTGATCGAGTCCGTCGAAGCGGCGCAGCGAAGTCGCGAACTGTTCCTCCACTTCACCGCGATGCCGGTTGAACAGCGTGAGCGCCGATGCGTTGCAATCGCGTACCCGCGCATTGTCGTCGGTGATCAGGACGGCTTCGGCAAGCGAATCCAGGGCGGACGCGCGGACCGCGGCGCGATCGTCAATAACTGACACCGCCTGAGACGTCGCCGCCCTCGGCACGGGCCCTTTTTGCCCGCCCCTTCCGATGCTCCAGCCGACGGCGAGACCCGCCACGGCAAGCACCGCGGCTATCACCAGCCAGGTCACGGGCTGAACGTCGTTCACTCAGCGCGTTCCGAGTCTTCGCGAAAGAACAGGGCTGCCCTCGTTAGGAGCGGACGTTTTTGGCAATGATGAGAGGTTTGTTATTTTAAACGACTCACGTTGCCGAAGCATCGTAACACTGTTCGCCGCAAAGAGTTTGCGCGAAATCTCCACGTCCGACAAGGGGGCTGGGACGAGCCGTACCGTTCAGCGCGCTTGGTAGAGGAGGTAGGGTGCTGACCGCGCCTCGAAATCCCGCGACTCACGCTCCCATTCCTGCATGAGTGACTCGATGCGGCCCAGCTCTACCGCATCTCTGGCGCGTGCCGAACCGGTCAGGCGGTCCATGTGTCCCGTGCGCCACTGAAACTCCCCTTTGTGCCGGATATAGACCGCGCGAAGCATCTCGAGACCGATCCGGTATGATTGAACCGCATTCCGGTCGGTTACTGCGACCGCGATCATGGGAATTCGGTGACCTCCCCACTTCTGTCCCTGTTCGACCGTGACCGTTGTCGAGTCGAACGACACTCCGGGGATGCCGCGCGCGTTGAGCTCCTTCGCTATCGCCCCCGCGTCTGTTAACCAGGCAGCACCGATCAGCTGAAAAGGCCTGGGAGTCCCGCGGCCTTCACTCAGGTTTGTCCCTTCGAAAAAGACTGTCCCGGTGTAGAGAATTGCCGCGTCCACCGAGCGGATGTTGGGTGAAGGATTTCGCCACGGGATCCCGGTCTGTTCCCACCACATGGTGCGTTTCCATCCCTGCATCGGAACGACCTGCACCTTCGCCTTGATCAGCTGTGTTCCAACCAGGTACCGAATGAGCTCACCTGCTGTGAATCCGTAACGAAGCGCGACCGGAAATTGCCCCACGAATGAGCGGAACTGCACATCCAGGATTCCGCCCTGCACGTCGCCGCGTATTGGATTCGGTCGGTCGAGTACGATGAACTCCCGGCCGTGCGTAGTGACCGCTTCAGCGGACAAGGCCATCGTCCACTGGTAAGTGTAGGTTCGGGCGCCGACGTCCTGGATGTCGTACAGCACCACGTCGACGTCTTTCAGCATTTCCGCCGTGGGAACGCGGGTGTCGCCGTAAAGCGAGTGAATCGGAACGCCTGTAGCGGAGTCGACCGACGACTGGATTCGCTCACCAGCATCCGCCTGACCGCGAATCCCGTGTTCCGGCGCGAAGAGCGCGGTCAGCCGAACACCATTCGCGCGGTGCAACATATCGATGCTGCTGCGCCCGTCGGGAACGACTCCAGTGTGGTTGGTAATCAGCCCGACCCGCTTGCCGCGCACGAGGTGCATCGAGTCCGACAACAGCACCTCGATGCCGAGTCGGACGCGTTCTTGTGCCAGCAGTGGGGACGTGGCTGAAGCCAACAACGCCGCCGTTGTTACCGCCCGGCAGCACCAGCCAATCGAATGCGTCCGCGATCGTTTCAGCACGCTCACCTCCAGGTGGTACGGCCGAGTGATGATACAAGGTCCCTGCGGTCCGGCAAACTTCCAGCGGGGGACATTCGTATACTGTGACTGACTCCTAGACTCCTGCCTCCTGTCTCCTCGCCTCAACTGGCGCCGCGTTCGGCGAATCCTCGTCATCCTGATTGCGGTCTTCGCACTCGGGCCGATCGTTGTGACGCTTCCGCTCAACTTCATTCAGCCGCCAACGACGGCGGTCATGTTGTGGCGCACAGGCCAGCGAATGGCGGCAGGCAAGAAGCCGGCGTATCCACGCCGCGATGTCGTCTCCCGCGCCCAGATCTCCCCGCACCTCCGGCGTGCCGTTCTTGCCGCTGAAGACGATCGCTTTTACCTGCACCTCGGCTTCGACTTCCTGGAAATCGAGAAGGCGATTGAGAAGGCGCAGCGCGGCGGCCGCTTGCGCGGCGCGTCGACGATCACCCAGCAAGTGGCGAAAAACCTGTATCTCTGGGAAGGGCGGTCGTTCGTCCGGAAAGGCGCGGAGGCGTACCTGACACTGGTTCTCGAACTCTGCCTGTCGAAGGAGCGCATCCTCGACCTGTACCTCAACATGGCCGAGTGGGGCGATGGAGTGTTTGGTGCGGAGATGGCGGCGCGCACGCACTTCCGGAAGTCAGCCCGCAACCTGACGCGGCTCGAGGCCGCGCGCCTTGCCGCCATTCTCCCCGCTCCCCGTCGCTGGCCGCCCTACGGCTCGGTGGCCACCCGCCGCGCCGAGACGATCCTGGGTCGTATGGCCTTTGCCGCGCCCCGGGACTAGTCGTTAGGCCTGCCCGTTTACCCGTTTACCCGTTTACCCGTTTACCCCGTTTCAGTCCCCAGCGAGAAGCGTCGGCGGGCGCCTCGTCTCGTCAATGGGCCCCTCTGAATCGGAAAGCACCCGCCCGATGCGTTTCACGAACTCCCGTCCCGCCTTCACCGCTTTTCCCGCGTAGTGACCCAACGCCGCACCAACCACCGTGGGCAGGTCCAGCGGCGGCAACTCCCCCTGGCCTAACGAAACCAGGATGTCACGGCGCATGCGCAGCGCGATGGGACTGGCAAACGTGATCGCATTGAAGTTCTCGTCATACCGCACGCCCAATCCCTCGATGAGCGCCGCCGTGCGCGCGAAGTACACCATTTCGCTGGGCAGACGCACCGGCCAGTCGTACAGAGCGGCCATCACCTCGTTCGTCACCAGTTCAACGCGCTCCCGCATCGGCATTTCAACGTAGGCGAGCGTGAGCAACCGGTCGGCGAGCCCGCGGACGTGCGCCGGATCCGCGCCCGCATCGATCATCCCCAGCGACTCGAAACCCGCCACGACGCCGGCTGCATCGCGCCTGATTGCCGCGAAGATGGTGGTGACCAGGCGCCAGCGAAGCTCGCGGGAGACTGGAATCACCATGCCGAAGTCCAGCACTACAACCCGGCCGTCGGGAGTGACGAGCACATTCCCCGGATGTGGATCAGCATGGAAGAAGCCGTCCACCAGCATCATGCGCAGGTACAGTTCCATGACGGCACTCACGATGCCGCGTGGATCCTGCGGTCGTTCGCCAGGCCGATTTGACAAACGATCGACGCGAGTCCCTTCGACGTACTCCAGCACCAGCACGCGCTGCCGGACCAGCTCCGGAACGACACGTGGAATCACCACGCGTGGATTGCCGCGAAAGTTCTCGTGGATGCGTTGCGCGTTCGCGGCTTCGTGAACGAAGTCCATCTCCTCGGGAATCCGGACCGCAAATTCTTCAATAACCACACGTGCGTTTCGCAGGTGCGGATTCGGTATCCGTTTTTCAAGCCACCGCAGGACCGGTCGAGCCAGCGCCATATCCTTGCGCACCAGTTCTTCCACACCCGGGCGCAACACCTTCACCACGACGTCTTCGCCGCGATAACACGCGCGGTGAACCTGCCCGAGCGAGGCCGCCGCGAGCGGCTCGGTGTCGAAGCGCTCGAAAACGCTGCGCACCGGACGGCCGTACGCACGCTCGATCTCGTGCTCGATGATCGGCGTCGGCACGGGCGGAACCTGGTCAGTGAGCGTGGAAATGGCGCTCACGTAAGGCTCGGGAATCAGGTCTGACCGCGAAGAGAACACCTGCGCCAGCTTCACGAACGAAGGGCCAAGTGCGGCAATCGCTGACACGAGACGTTCCGAGCGCGCCTGGTGAAACGCGGCTGTGCGTGAAAGCGGCCGCCCTGCGATGAGCCACCGCTTCCGGTCTCTCAGGAACGAAAAGACCAGCGGTGCAAGGTAGCGGAAGATGACGAGGGCGCGCACGACCAGCCGTCGAGTTAGAAGCTTGGTATCAGCGGTCGCGCCCACGGGATGAATCCCGCGATTGCTGCCAGCGCGAGCCCGTACAGGATCGACGCTTTCTGGAATCTTTCGGCGTCACTGGACGCACGCCGCACCTGCACCGCCCCCACGTGTGCGAACGCGATCGCGACGAGCATGATCAGCGGATGTTCGAGCATGAAGTACCGCACTGGTGCGTCGCTCATCGCCGCACCGATGTCCCGAAATCCCTGTCTGGTGAGCGGGCTGAACACGGCAAAAAGCAGAATTCCAAGGACGAACTGCAGGTCCAGCGCACCGGCAAAGGCACGCGTCGCTCTGGACTCGGCAACCGTCCACTGGCGTCGCTGCAACCAACCCCGCCATACCAGGACTACCGACCATACACCTGCAACCAACACGATCCAGCGGACAATGTTGTGAAGGCCGAGTACGTATGGATACATGAGGCAGGCATGGAGGTATTTGGTGCAGCGGCTCCGGCAGGTAATCTACCTGACGAGTAACCAGTCGTGCCCGCTCGCCAACCCGTTTCCCGATCTATTGCAGATGCCCAGACCCATTGTCATCAGCATCGCGACCCTCCTCGTCGTCGCCTGCGCGGGCGGGGACAGCATGAACCGCGCCGACCTTGACGCCGCGGCCGGCGCTATCACGAGCGAAAGCATGCTCGCGCACATCCGGACGCTCGCCTCCGACGCGTATGAGGGGCGCGCACCGGGTACCCCTGGTGAGGACAGCACCGTCGCCTACCTCACGGCGCAATACAAGGCGTTAGGTCTCGCGCCCGGAAATCCCGATGGCAGCTATGTGCAGAACGTGGAGCTCATCGGCTACACCGGCACCTCGACCGCAACGATGAGGATCGGGAACCAGTCCATCGCGATGCGGCCGAACCTTGACTACATCGCCGTGTCGAGGCACGACACCACGAACGTCGACGTGAACAATTCCGAAGTGATCTTCGTCGGTTACGGGGTCGAGGCTCCGGAATACGGCTGGGACGATTACAAGGGACTCGACGTCCGCGGAAAGACCGTGCTCATCATGGTGGGCGATCCACCGATTCGTGACGCGGCGGATTCCACGCGGCTCGATTCGACGATGTTCCGCGGCAAGGCGATGACATATTACGGCCGCTGGACCTACAAGTACGAGAAAGCGAGCGAGAAGGGCGCCGCGGCCGCAATCATTATCCACCAGACAGGTCCTGCCGGCTATCCGTGGGAAGTTGTCAGTGGGAGCTGGGGCGCCGAAAACCTGGACATTCCAGGTGCCGGCGCGTCGAGTCGCGTGCCGGTTGAGGGGTGGATCACCGAGGCAAAGGCGCGCGAGATTTTCCTCGCTGCGGGACGTGACTTCGACGGCGTCGCAGCATTCGCGACGACGAAGGCCTTCGCGCCAACTCCGCTGCTGGGGACCGCCTCGTGGCACGTGAAGAACACCGTGCGCCGCATACAATCGCGCAACGTGGTGGCGAAGCTGGAAGGATCGGATGCGACCCTGAAGGACGAGTACGTCATTTATTCCGCGCACTGGGATCACTTCGGCACGAACGCCTCGCTCGAGGGTGACCAGATTCTCAATGGTGCGCTGGACAATGCCTCTGGCGTGGCACAGATGCTGGAGATCGCAAAGGCATTCACGAAGCTACCCACTCCACCAAAGCGCTCCGTGCTCTTCCTGGCGGTGACGGCTGAAGAGGCTGGGCTGCTCGGCGCGAAGTATTACGCGCAACATCCGTTGTATCCGCTCAACAAGACGCTCGCGAACATCAACATCGACGGAGCCAATCAGTGGGGACGCACGTCGGACGTCGTCCTGATCGGACTCGGCAACTCGACGCTGGACGACCTGCTCGATTCGGTTGTGACCGCGAGCGGCCGCACCATCGTCGCCGATCCCGAATCGGAGAAAGGTTTCTTCTACCGCTCGGATCACTTTGAGTTTGCGAAGGAAGGCGTTCCAGCACTTTATGCGGACGCCGGTGTGAACTACGTCGGCAAGCCCGAAGGGTGGGGCCTCCAGAAACGCAACGAGTACACGACCAACGACTATCACAAGCCCAGCGATGACGTGAAACCGGATTGGGACTTGTCAGGCGCGGTCGAAGATGGACGGATGCTCTTCGAGGTCGGCTATCGTATCGCGCAGGCGTCCACGTGGCCGGAATGGAAGTCGGGCACGGAGTTCAAGGCAAAGCGTGACGCGATGCTTGGGAAGCAATGAGCTCTCACATCTCGTCCAGTGAGCGTGGCCAGTCCTGTTTGAGCAGCCGGGACATGGCGCGGTCGGCGAGTAGCCGGCCGCCCGTCTGGCAACGCGCACAATAGTTCGTCTCGTTATCGGCGTACCGGATGCGCTGTACCGGTGCGCCGCACACGGGACAGGGTCTCCCGAAGCGGCCATGAACCGCCATGCCTTCGCGGAAGGCGGTCACCTTCTCGGGGAACTCGCCTGCAGCGTCCGCGCGAAGCTTGTCGGTCCATTCGGTGAGAACCTCACGTACCGCGCCAAACAATTGCGTCACCTGTTCATCGCTCATTTTCGACGTGAGGAAGAGCGGCGACAGCTTCGCCCTATGCAGGATCTCGTCGGAATACGCGTTGCCGATGCCGCTGAACAACGTTGGATCGGTGAGCGAACGCTTGACCGTGTGGTTCTCTGACCGCAAGCGGTCCGCAAAGGCGGCGCGCGACGCCGTGAGGACCTCGAGACCGCCACGGTCGAACTGATCGAGGTTCTTTTCGCCCTGAACCAGGTGAATCGAGGCGCGGCGCTTCTTCCCCGCTTCAGTCAGGACCAGCACGCCGTCCCGAAACTCGAACCTGGCCATCGGGGCCGGCCTGACGACATCACCACCGGACGCGCGCCAGCGCAGCCTCCCCGCGATCATGAGATGGATGACCATGAACAAGTCGTCCTCGAACTCCATGACGATGCGCTTGCCCATGCGGCGGAACCCGGTGATCGGAACACCGACCAGCTTCTGAACCGGCGGCTCCACGCTCCGCAATACGAAGGGATTCACGATACGAACGCCCGTCATGGACTTCCCCAGGACGCGCGCCTCGAGCGCTTCGATATAGACGGTGATGTCTGGAAGTTCCGGCATCGCGATGATTCTATCGCATGGGTACGCACACCATGAGGTTGTGAGAAGAGTTTCCCCGGTCCGACATCCCCCATCCCCCATC
>DASRPK010000234.1:0-33580 GCA_035646395.1 Gemmatimonadaceae bacterium
CTGTTCAACTCATCAACTATTTCGAGTACAACTCCACTACCAACTGCTCCTGCGCCGCGATCGGAATGTTCGGCCGCGACGGTCGCTCCAGCATCCGGCCGCTGAATGTGTCGCGATCGACTGCGAGCCACGACGGCGAGGCACCGCGCGACGCGTGCTCCATCGCGCTCTGGATGAATCCGTTCTCGCGTGAACCAGTGCGGACGCGGATCTCCTGGCCCGGCAGCACCACGAAGCTGGGGATGTCGACCGTCTTCCCGTTCACTTCGATGTGGCGATGCCTGACGAGTTGACGCGCGGCCTTGCGGCTGGACGCGAACCCGAGGCGGTACACCATGTTGTCCAGCCGGCTCTCCAGCGCCGCCAGCAGGTTGTGACCCGTGATGCCCGGAAGCGACGTCACATCTTCGAACGTGTTCCGGAACTGCTTTTCGGAAACGCCGTAAATGCGCTTGATCTTCTGCTTTTCGCGCAGCTGTTTCGCGTATTCGGATGCCTTGCGGCGACGCGCCGTGGCCTGGCCGTGCTGGCCCGGCGCATACGGCCGCCGTTCGACCGGACACTTCTCCGTAAAGCACTTCGTTCCCTTCAGGAACAGCTTCGTCCCTTCGCGCCGACACTGCCGGCAGCTTGGTCCCGTGTAGCGCATCGGTCAGACTCTCCGGCGCTTCGGGGGGCGGCAGCCGTTATGCGGAATCGGCGTGACGTCCTTGATCGACTTGACCTGCAGGCCCGCTGACGCGAGTGCCTGGATCGCCGACTCCCGTCCACTGCCCGGGCCCTGCACGCGGACGTGCACGCGACGAACACCCATCGAAAGGGCCTCACGCGCCGCCTGCTCCGCCGCGACCGTCGCAGCGAACGGCGTCGACTTCTTCGACCCCTTGAAACCCGCCTTGCCCGAGGATCCCCACGCGACCGCGTTTCCGCTCATGTCGGTGATGGTGATCGTCGTGTTGTTGAACGTCGCGCTGATATGCGCAACGCCCTCGGCTTCAATCACGCGCTTTGTCTTCTTTCCTGTGGCCATGTGAAACGAGATATGGGATGGGCGATGTGAGATGGGGGATGAACATCGCCCCTCTCAACCACCCGATTACTTCGTCACTTTCTTCTTGCCGGCGATGGCGCGGCGTGGACCCTTCTTCGTGCGCGCGTTCGTGTGTGTGCGCTGGCCACGAACGGGAAGTCCACGGCGATGGCGAATGCCGCGATACGATCCAATGTCCATCAGTCGCTTGATGTTCATCGCGACTTCGGTCCGCAACGCGCCTTCCACGCGATAATCCTTTTCGATTGCCTGACGCAAACGGTTCACGTCCGCGTCGGTGAGATCGCGCACGCGCAGTGCGGGGCTCACACCGGTCTTCTCGAGAATCTCGCGCGCGGTCGTGCGACCCACGCCGAAGATGTACGTCAACCCGATCTCGACCTTCTTGTCGCGAGGGAGATCAACACCAGATATGCGAGCCATGTCAGCCTTGCCGCTGCTTGTGCTTGGGGTTTCGCTTGCAGATGATGCGCGTGACCCCGCTGCGCTTCACGACGCGGCAGTGTTCGCAGATCGGTTGTACGCTTGTCCTGACCTTCACAGCATCTCCATCGTGTCGGGCCGGTAAATCGGGCAAGACGCTGAAAATAGGCACCTTAGAGTGCCCGTGCAAGGGACGCAGTATGACGATATCCGACTCCGGTTCCGACTCTGACCCCGACTCCGGTTCCGACTCTGACCCCGACTCCGGTTCCGACTCTGACCCCGGGCTAGGCGGCGGCGAGCGCGATCTCGTCGAGCACTCGGGCTAGGGCCGCAGCGGGGTCGGATGCGGCGGTCACGGTCCTTCCCAGCACCAGATAGGTGGCGCCTGCTTTTACGGCATCCGCCGGCCTTACCACACGGCTCTGATCATGCGCTGAATCTCCTGCGAGCCGCACGCCGGGCACCAGGATCGCCAGGTTTTTGCCGTTTTCCGCCGCAATCCGGGCCGCTTCCTGGCCCGAGCAGACCACTCCGTGCGCTCCAGCCTCGCGCGCGATAGTCGCGATTCGGCTCACCTCGTCGGAAACAGAGACCGCCTTTCCAAGAGCCTGCGATAGTGAGCTTTCGTCTAGCGACGTGAGAACCGTTACCGCCAGAACACCACAGTTCTGCCCGGCGCCTTCGACAGCCGCGGCAATCATGGCCCGCCCACCAATCCCGTGGACCGTGATCAGCGTTGCTCCGGCGCCGGCAGCCGAGCGAGCCGCCGACCGGACGGTGTTGGGGATATCGTGGAACTTGAGGTCGAGGAAAACGCGCTTCCCCCGACTTCTGAGCGTTTCGACGATGACCGGTCCCGTGGCCGTAAAGAGCTCGCCTCCGATCTTGAAGAAGTTGCACGCGTCACCGAGTCGGTCCACCAACGCAATCGCGCCCGGCTGATCGGGAACGTCGAGCGCGACGATCGGGACGGCACTCATGCCGGCCATTCCAATGAGCCGGTGAGAGAGGAGATCGAAGTCACGCCGCGGACTTCGCACCATGAGGCGACGTCCCTCAACAGCCGGCCCGGCAATCTTGGATCGCGCATCGCCGCCGTTCCGATTCCGAATGCGGTCGCTCCGGCGACGAGGTACTGCAGTGCGTCTGTCGCGGACGTAATCCCACCGACGCCGATGATCGGCGCTTTCGTAGCGCGGTACACCTTCGATGTGGCAAGCAGACCAATCGGCAACAACGCTCCGCCGCTGACCCCGCCGCTCCCGAAACCGAGAACAGGCTTTCGCTTGTCGAGATCGATCAGCAGTCCCGGCATCGTGTTCACGAGCGTCAATCCGTTCGCACCCGCTTCAAGCGCGATACCCGCGGTCCGCGCGATGTCCGGCAAGGTGGGGGAGAGCTTCACGAACAGTGGGAGCTTCGTCGCGTCGCGCGCGCGCCTGACGAGTTCCCGGAGTGCGTCCGGATCGGCCCCGAATTCCGTGCCGCCGGCTCTCACATTCGGGCAGCTGACGTTGAGTTCAAACCCGTGCACGCCCGGCACACCGTCGATCCGCGCTACCACTTCGGCGAATTGCTCGAGGCGGCTGCCGACCACGTTTACCAGAATGCGAGCGTGACGGACGCGCGATGCGAGCCAGGGCAGGTGTTCCGCGCGCACCTCTTCGACGCCAGGATTCGCAAGGCCGACAGCGTTGATCATCCCCGAGGGAAACTCTGCAACGCGTGGGGCGGCGGCCCCCGGACGTGGTTCCACGCTCACGGCCTTGGTGACCAGGCCACCGACCGAGTCGATATCGAGCACGCCATCGAGCTCTCGACCATAGCCCGCGGTGCCCGAGGCGAGGAACAACGGATTTTGCAGCGAGAGACCAGCCAGGTCGACGGCGAGGCGCGACGCTGTGGCCGGAGCGCTCATCGACCGCCGATCGCCGCCCCACCCCGCCGTGCATAATCGGCGAGGTATTTCTCGGCTGACCTGGCGATGGCATCGGCGAGCGCCTGCTGTCCATTTGCGCTCGACAGCCACGTGGCTTCCGAAGGGTTGGTGCCGAATCCGATTTCCACGAGCGCGGCCGGCATGTGCGCGGCAATAAGCACGGCGAATCCGGCCTGCTTCACCCCACGGTCGTTCCCCGACGGATGCATGGGCTTCATTCCCGTCTGGACCGCCGATGCGAGCTCGCTGGACTCTCTCAAGTACGCGTTCTGCAACATGTCCCCGAGCACGAGGGCGAGCGGGTCACCCGGTTCCGAATCCTGGGCCAGAAAACGATCGGCATCGTTTTCCATCTCGGCGACGCGACGGTCATCCTCGGTCTTGGCATCGGAGAGGAAATATGTCTCGAATCCCCGCGCGGTACGAGGGTTGCGCCACCGGGGATTGGCTGCGTTCACGTGTATCGAGAGGAACAGTGTGGCCTGGGCGTCGTTGGCAATTTTTCCGCGATCGCGAAGCGCGATCAGGGTGTCGGTCGTGCGCGTCATCAGCACATCGATTCCGCGAGCTGACAGCGCGGCGCGAAGTTTCATCGCGACCGCCAGGGTGATGTCCGCCTCGAAAATCTTGCGCCGCGCGCTGGTGGTCCCGCTCATGCCACGATCCGGTCCACCGTGACCGGCGTCGACGACCACGAGCGCGCGGGCCGGACGGGCCGGTGCGGCATCACGTTCGGCGCGGCGTGGAGCCGAAACCGAATCAGCGACTTGCAGTGAGAACAGCAGAGCTTCGAGGATCATCTTTTTCGAAACGCCCTCGCGATGTCGCGCTCCGCGTCACGGCGGCGCGCATCGTCGCGTTTGTCGTGGAGTTTCTTGCCGCGCACCAGCGCGATGGCCACCTTGGCACGTCCGCGCTGGAAATAGAGCTCCAGCGGAACCAACGTCAGGCCCTGACGCTCGACGGCCCCGATGAGCCGACGAATCTCGCGCTGGTGAAGCAACAGCTTTCGGGTGCGCGTCGGCTCGTGATTGACGTAACCCCCACTGCCGTAAGGAGAAATGTGAGCGTTCAATAACCACAGCTCACCGTTACGCACCGTGCCATAGGCATCTGTGATATTCGCCCGGCCCTCGCGCAGCGACTTCACCTCGGTACCGGTCAACACCAACCCCGCTTCGAACGTGTCGAGAATCTCGTACTCATGACGGGCGGCCCTGTTTTTGGCGATGCTCTGGCGGTCCGACTCTTTGGCCCTGGTGTCCGCCATTTCCCGTTCGTTAGACACGCCGCACCGTGTCCTGGTTTGCGCGTGTGATGGACGTGAGACAACCTGACTGAGTGGAGAACAACCTAACGCCGCGGCATCAGGAACATGTCAACCGCTGCGGGAGTACACACATCGCCAGGCGCGCGACCCGAGTGAACCGCGCCGAGGGTGCGATCACATGATGCCTCAGAAATCCCGGATCCGGCTGTTTTCCAGGACGTGAATCGCAAGTCCGACCCCCGGACAGGGAATTCGAGGTTTGACGTGACCCTCGGGCCCCGATTACGTTCCGGCCCCTTGCCGAAGTGGTGGAACTGGTAGACGCGCTGGCTTCAGGAGCCAGTGGGCGAAAGCTCGTGGGGGTTCGAGTCCCCCCTTCGGCATCTGGAAATAAGGAGTTGGCGTGCCTTTGCTGAACATCGCGAAGGCACGCCTTTTTTCTGCCAGACTCAGCCGGGCTTTCGCGCCCAGACGGAGGGTGGCTGGTCCTCAGGCACTTTTGCCACGCCAAACGCTGCGCGCAGCGCGTCCTGGGAGGCCTCCAGGTAACGCCTGAAGATCGCTGATGCCCGTCCAACGTTCCCCGAGACATCACGCACGCCGAGCCGATCGAGAAAGACGCGCCCCACACGCGCATCGGGCGTCTCCGTTGCCGACCGCTCGAGGAACGCAGCGCGAAAATAGGCGAGCCGTTCGTTGAGCTGCCGCTCGGCCACCGCAACCATGCCGGCGGCCACGTTGCGATCCAGTTGCAGCGCCTGTCGCATTTCACGCGCGACCAGGGAACCCGTGCGATCGTCGAGCGCATCACGCTCGGCCACGAGCAGCGCAAACACGCGGCGCGCATAACGAAGTTCCCAGCGCGCCCGGTCGATATCGCCGTCACCGATCGCGGCAACGAGCCATTCCACATCCGATGCGTCCGGCTCCGCCGACGCATCCGCGATGTACGCCTGGACGGCCCGCCGGCTCTGATCCGTCGCCTTGGACTTTCCGAATGGCCAGGGCACCGTTGCTCTCGTTAGGCCTGCAGCACCGGCAACCCGACGCGTGTCCGCACCGCCGGTTCGTCGTGCAGCAGGTCAGCCAGGTGGACGCTTTCCAGAGCGTCGTCGATCCGCTGCTGCAGCATCATCCACACCGGGCGAATGCTGCAGTTCGACGAGTCGGCGCAACGATCCTCTGCCACCGGATGCGTCAGGCACCGCACGTCGAACGTGGTATGCTCGGACGCGGACACGATCTGCCGGATGGAGATGTCGCCGGGATGGCGCGCCAGGACATAGCCGCCATGCGCGCCGCGCATGCTCGTCACGATTCCTGCGCGCCGCATGCGAAGCAGGATCTGTTCGACGTAGTCCGCCGGCAGCTTTTCCTGGGTAGCGATTTCGCGGCCGGTGACCGGACCGTCCCCGTAGCGACGGGCGAGATTCAGCGAGCAGATGAGGCCATACTCGGCCCACGTCGTGATGCGCATCGGATCAAAACTAGCGGACGCTGTCCGTCATTGCGATTGCCCTAACCACCGGCGGGAGCGGGACCATGTTTTCCTCCCGGCACACCGATCTCCGTCATTTTCCGAAGGTCCAGCACCTCGTCGACCTCGGAATCCGGAAGGACTCCGTCACGGCGGACCAGGTCGCGGATCAGGACACCTTCCTTGACGGAGCGCTTACTGAGTTCAGCGGCCGCCGCGTACCCGATCTGCGGGGCGAGCGCCGTCGCCAGCGCTGCCGAGCGTTCCACCCAGTATTCACACATCGCACGATTGGCTTCGATGCCGCGGACACACTTCTCGTCGAGCACGCGCGTGGCGTTGGTGAGGATGCGCATCGACAGCAACACGTTATGCGCAATGACCGGCATCATGACGTTCAGCTCGAGCTGGCCATGTTCCGCCGCCATCGAGACGGTCGTGTCGCAACCGACGACCTGGAAGCACACCTGGTTGACCATTTCCGGAATTGACGGATTGATCTTGCCCGGCATGATCGAAGAGCCGGGTTGCACCGCGGGCAGCTTGATTTCGTCAATGCCGGTCCGGGGCCCCATCACCATGAGCCTCAGGTCACTAACGATCTTGCTGAGGTCCAGCGCCAGCACGCGCAGCGACGCGGAAAAGCCCGCGGCGTCACCCATGCTCTGCATCAACTGGACTCGATCGGCACCAATGCGAAGCTCCAACCCCGAAATGGCCCGGAGGTGCGTGTTCATCAACTGCGGATACTCCGGCTCGACCGTCACGCCGGTGCCCACGGCGCTACCGCCGATGCCGAGGTCACGCAGATAGTCCGCGCTTTCGTTGACACGCTTGATTCCACGCCGGATCGTGCCGGCATACGCGGCGAATTCCTGGCCCAACCGGATGGGCATCGCATCTTGCAGGTGCGTGCGGCCCGCTTTCACGATGCCATCGAATTCCCTGCCCTTCGCCTCGAGTGTGTCGGCAAGTGATTCGAAGGACTTGACCAGCGCCGGCAGTTCGGCGAGACACGCGAGACGTATCGCCGTCGGAATCGTGTCATTTGTGCTCTGGGCCATGTTGACGTGATCATTCGGATGGATCGGTTGGTACGCGCCACGTTTTCCGCCCAGCAGTTCGTTCGCGCGGTTCGCGAGCACCTCATTCACGTTCATGTTGTGCGAGGTGCCGGCACCGGCCTGATACGGGTCGACGACGAACTGGTCGTCGTGCTTTCCGCCCAGCACTTCGTCCGCCGCCGCCACGATCGCGTCCGCGAGACGTGGTTCGAGACGGCCGGTTTCCTTGTGGGTCAGCGCGGCCGCCCTCTTGATCCACACCTGCGCTGTCACGAAGGGCATCAACGGGCGGAGTCCGCTGATCGGGAAGTTCTGCACCGCACGGAGCGTCTGCACGCCGAACAGTGCCTCGTCAGGCACGTCGAGCAGTCCGAGAGGATCTTTTTCAGTTCGCAAGGGAATCGCCGGCAAGGGTTGGGAAACGCAATGGGGGCGACGGCGCTCGCGCCGTCGCCCCCGTGCCCCGCGCCGATCCGAACTCAGGGATTTGGCGGCGTCGGTACCTGATAGGTGGAGACGACGCCGAGATTTGCGTCGCCGGTCCCAACGTAATTCGTGCGCAATCTGGTAGCCACTACCGCACGCACGCCCTGGCTCGTCGACCAGTTCTGATGCCAGCGGAACGGGATCGAGTCGACGCCGTCATCGACAAAGGTGCACTGGACGTGACGGGCCAACACACCCGGATTGGTCGACGTGGCGTAGCGCAGGGAAACTACCATGGCGCTGCGCGGATCCTGTGGTGCGGTCCACGCAAGCTGGATCGCTTCCGTGCCGGCGGGAACCGGGATGTCGGTCGGGAACGCGAACGCTTCGGCCGTCTTGGCGCGAATCTCACCACCGGGAAAACCACCCGGAACACCGGGAACGTCGATGGCTATGCTATCGCCAGGTGTGTAGGAGAACGGAGTTACCGGCTTGTAGGTAAGGCCCAGGGTGGATGTCGTCCGCTCGAGTGTGCGGTCGATCCCGCCAACGGTCGCCGTTACGCTCGGACCGGCGTCGAGGTAGGTCACCCCGACCAGGTTGTTGCCTTCGCTGAACGCCACGTCAGCGCAGGTATCCGCCGTAAAATCCGCATTCGGGACCGCGGCGAGGTTGCCCTGAAAGAAAAGGCCCTCGGCGTTGGCGACGTGCGTGCCATTGGCGTTTTTCCTGGCGCTCACGGTGACAAAGCCCCACGTACCCTGCTGGTTGATGCCTTCGAGCGCGTTGTCACAGGACGCAATGAAGACCGTAGCGATCGCGGGCATGACCCATATCCAGCGGGAAGGCGAACGGAATTGCCGCATCATTGGGAGAGTCTGGGATGGAAGGTCGTGCACGGGCGGCTCGGCGCCGGCGTGCTGGGGGTCGGTAGAATCTGTGCTGCGGAGGCTCGAGGCGCGACCCGGTCCGCGCCTCGTCACGGCGCTACGCTGCTGAGCGGGCTGCCTAACGCGGAACACGGGACAGGAGATCCAGGATATAGGGGTTCGACCGCCTTTCCTCTGCCACGGTCGTGGCGGGTCCGTGGCCCGGCAGTACACGGGTCTCGGGGGGAAGTGCCACGATGCGCAGGAGGGAAAGACCGAGGTCGGCCCCATTCCCGAGCGGGAGGTCGGTCCGGCCTATGGAGCCGGCAAACAGGCAGTCGCCGACGAGCGCAACGCCGTGACCGTAGATCGTCACGTGGCCGGGAGAATGCCCTGGCGTGTGCATCACCGTGAACGACAATCCACCCAGCGTCAGACCCTGACCGTCGACAAATCTCCCGGATGGCACTTCATCGCCGTCGAACGGAAGTCCATAAGAGGCAGCCTGGAAAGGCCCGGCCTCGAACATCCGGATGTCCGCCTCGTGAAGGTGGACTGGAACTGAAAAATGGGTTCGCAGGGCCTTCACCGCGCCGATGTGGTCGAAATGGGCGTGCGTCAGCCAGATGGCGCGGAGTTTCGCTTCCGCCTGCTCGATCGCGGCGATCAGCTGATCGCCATCGTCACCCGGGTCCACGATCGCCGCGTCGCGGCGGTCGCGATCGACGACGAGGTACGCGTTTTCCTGGAGCGGCCCGGTCTCGAACGTGAGAATGTCGAGAACCGGGGAGTTCACGCGGTCGCCATCGCGTCGCGACGAGCGGTCAGGTACTTCTCGGCGGCAATGGCGGCGGTCGTCGCATCACCGACCGCGGTCGTGACCTGTCGCGTCAGTTGCACGCGCACGTCTCCGGCGGCAAACAGCCCCGGAATCGACGTCTGCATGTGGTCATTGGTGAGCAGATATCCCATGGCATCATGCTCCACGTGCTCCTCGATGATGCCGGTGTTGGGCCGGAAGCCGATGAAGACGAACAGACCGGTGGCAGGAAGATCGGACAGCACGCCGGTTTTCACGTTGCGCAGGGCCAGGTGATGCACGAGCCCCTGGTCATCGCCATGCACCTGCTCCACGACTGTATCGAGGATGAGCTCGATCTTTGGATTTTCCATCACCCGTTTCTGGATGATCTTCGACGCGCGGAACTCGTCACGCCGATGCACCAGGTACACCTTGGACGCATAACGAGTCAGGAAGTCGGCTTCTTCGCAGGCGGCGTCGCCACCACCCACCACCGCGATCACCTGTCCGCGGAAGAAGGCTCCATCGCAGATCGCGCAGTACGACACGCCCTTCCCCGCGTATTCGACCTCGCCCGGCACGCCGAGCTTGATGGGCGTTCCACCAGCCGTCACGATGACGGCGGGCGCGCGATAGACCTCTCCGTTGTCGCAGATGCATTCGAACATGTCGCCGACCCTGCGGATGGCGGTGACACCCGCGGTGCGGAACTCCGCCCCGAATTTCTTCGCGTGACTCTCGAACTTCTGCGCCAGCTCCCAGCCGAGCACGTGCTCGAATCCGGGATAGTCCTCGATCATCTCGGTGTTCAGTAATTCACCACCCGGCGCGCCGCGCTCGAGCACCACGGTCCGCAGCATCGACCGGCCGGCGTAGAGAGCCGCGGTCATTCCAGCGGGCCCCGCTCCGACGATGATGATTTCGTACTCGAACTCGGTCGACCCGATCGATGGCAGAGATGACATGGGAGATGTGAGAGGAACCGATCTCCTACTTCCGTGATTAAATCTGGTAACGCGTCAAGCGTCGCGGTATTGACTCCTGAGCAAAGGAGTCTGACCCCATTGATTCCATTGATGTCGGTTAATGCCGGACGTGTCGTCCGCCGTCCACGATGATCGTCTCGCCGGTGACATAGTCCGCGTGCAGCAGATACAGCATCGCCTGCACCACGTCTTCCGGTGAACCATCACGGCGGAGTGGCGTCGTTTCGGTGAGGTGCGCGGCGAACTTCGGATCGAACTTTTCGGGCAGAAGCACCGTTCCCGGCGCGATACCGTTCACCCGAATCCGGGGTGCGAGCAGCCGCGCCAGCGCGCGCGTGAGGTACACCAGGCCCGCCTTGCTCACTCCATGCGGCACGTACGGCGGCCACACTTCGAACGCGGCAAGATCGGCGATGTTGATTATTGACGCGCCGTCAGGAAGGTGACGCGCCGCCTCCTGCGCGATGAGAAACGGAGCGCGCAAGTTCAGGTCGAGCACCGAGTCCCACGAGTCGGCCGTGATCTCGCCGATTGGCATTCGAAGCATCACCGAAGCCGAATTGACCACGACGTCGATCCTTCCGAATTTGTCGGCGACATCATTCACAAGACGCGCCGGCGCCGTCGCATCTCGCAGGTCGGCCTGAAAAACCTTCGATGCGCCACCGGCTGCTGCGATGGCGTCTTCGGACTCGCTGACCTTCGCGCCCGACGAGTGAAAGTGCAGCGCGATGTCATATCCGTCTCCCGCCAGGCCAACGGCGAGCGCGCGACCGACGCGGTGTGCTGCTCCAGTAACCAGAGCGACAGGTCGCACGGCGGGAGACACTAGGTCGTTCCCATGCCAACGGCCAAACGAACCGTTTTTACGCGCTGGCGCTGCAGCGCCAGCCACTCGCCGGGCACCTTCATCGCGCCCACGACACGAAAGCCGTCCGCGCCACCATGAGAGTCGGACCCGCCACTCGGCACGAGATTCAGGTGCTTGGTGAGCGACAAGAGCCGCGCCCGATCATCACCGGATAACGACGGGTGAATGACCTCGACGCCATCGAGTCCCATCGCGGCAAGTCGTTCGATCCGTTCATGCGTGGCGTCCTGGCCGGGATGGGCGAGGACCGCAATGCCGCCGCACCGGTGAATCAGCTCGATGGCTTCGGGAATCGTGATGCGCCGCTTGTCGAGATACGCCGGCCTTCCTGCGCCCAGGTATCGGTCGAACGCATCGCGGAGATCCATCGCCCATCCGTTTTCCACCATCGCGCGCGCAATATGCGGCCGTCCTAACGCCGCATCGCCGGCCACGGCCAGTACATCGTCAAACGTGATACGGACGCCGAGCCCGTTGAGCAACCTGACGATGCCTTCCGCACGTTCGCGCCTCGCCTGCTGAAACACGATCAGTGCGCTGCGCATGTCATCGAGCAACGCCAGGTGAAGACCGAGCACGTGGATTTCGTCGTTTGCCTCGTACGCGGATAACTCGACGCCCGCGATGAGCTCGACGCCCAGGCGCTGCGCTGCATCCTGCGCCTCGGCTATGCCCTCGACCGTGTCGTGATCGGTGAGCGCGAGCGCCTGGAGTCCGGCGTCGCGGGCGGCAAGAACCACCACCTCTGGCGGGTTCGTCCCATCGGACGCCGTCGAGTGGAGGTGGAGATCGATCGGCCGCGCGTTCACGCCGGGCGCGGCGGCGCCCGTCACGGCGTGTAGCCTGCTTCCGGCGAAGTCTCCCCCGGCTGCGATTGCGCGAAGAGGCGGCGCACGTCCTCGTCAGGCATTTCGGATAAAGCCTCTTCACGCGAGCGGGTGCCGTGCGGACTGAATCGCGTGACTCGCACTTCGCGATCGTCGCCGGTGCCCGTGATGAACAGGAGGCCAAATTCATCCCGGTCGTACTGCGTGATGTACCCGGAGGGAAACACCCGCCACGCTTTGCCGTCGATGCTGATGGAACGTGTCGGCATGTCAGGACAACTCCACTTCGATGAGGATTTCGGCGTCAGACCGCATCCCGGCGCGCTCGCGCGCGTTTGTCAGGGCGGCGGCGTCGCCGGCTTCGATGAACTCGAGGAATCGGCCGGAATCCGACGGACTCCGGAACACCCAGTGATTACAACCCGCAGCGGCCAGCTGATGGCGACGCGCACGCCACCGCTGGGCGGCTTCCGGTTCGTCGGCCGGGTCGACCTCCACCCATTCTGCCGTCAGTGCGCGCGCCACTCAATTCCCCGGTTCGGGAATGGCTTCGAGCTGCTGCTTCACGAAGCCCAGGAACCGGTCGGCATCGGCGCCGTCAACGACCCGGTGGTCGAACGAGAGGAAAAAGTGCGCACAGGTGCGGATGGCAATGAGGTCCTCGCCTTCCGGCCCCTTCACCACCTTTGGCCGCTTTTCGATCATGCCCGTGCCCAGGATCGCCACCGTCGGCTGCGGGATCACCGGCGTGCCCATGATCGATCCGAACACGCCCGGGTTGGTTATGGTGAACGTGGAATCCTGTACTTCCTCGGGCTTCAGCTTTTTCGCGCGGGCGCGCGACGCGAGGTCGTTGAGCGATCTCGTTAGGCCCGCCAGCGAATAATTGTCGGCGTCACGAATGACTGGCACGATCAATCCCCAATCGAGGGCGACCGCGATCCCGATGTGGTAGTGCTTCCGGAACACGATGTCGTTGCCGCGAACCGCCGCATTGATCACCGGGAACTTCCTGAGCCCTTCAACCACGGCCTGGATGATGAACGGCAGGTAGGTGAGCTTGTCGCCGCGTGCGTCGAATTCGGGGCGCAGCTTGTCCCGCACGCGCGTCACGCGCGTGAGGTCGACCTCGAAGACCGTCGTGACGTGCGCCGACGTCTGCTTCGAGTACGCCATGTGGCCCGCGGTGAGCTTGCGAATCTTGCTCATCGGCTCGACCACATCGCCGGGCCACGGTGTGACCGTTGGCGGCTGGTAGTCGAAGCCCGCAGGCGCATACATCGACAGGCGCGCAGCCGGCGCAACGGGCGCGGCGTTTGCACCCGATTCCAGGTACTCGGTGAGGTCCTTCTTCGTCACGCGACCGGAAATTCCCGATCCACTCAGCGACGTGATGTCCACACCATGTTCGGCCGCCATCCGCCTGACGAGTGGCGACGACTTCGTGCGCAGCCGCTCTTCAAGTGAACCCGGTGGTGGAGATCCGGGAACGATCGCCGGCAATCCCGGGGACGTAGTGCGACCATCGGCCTGCGGCGCCGGCGCCGGCGTGGCAATCGCTGCCCGCGGCGCTGGAGCCTCCGCCGCCCTGCCCGTCTGCCCGTCGGCCCGTTTGCCCGCTGGTTCCGGGGCTGGAGTGGAAGCGGGCACAGAAGCGTTGACATCAGTCTCGAGCCGCGCGACCACGGCGTTCACGGGAACCGTCTCGCCTTCCTTTACCAGGATCTCAGCGAGGATGCCCGCACTCACAGCCTGAACCTCTGAGTCGACCTTATCGGTTGAAATCTCGAAAATGGTCTCGTCGCGCTTTACCGCGTCGCCGACCTTTTTCATCCATTTCGTCAGTGTGCCCTCGGCGAGCGACTCTCCCATCGAGGGCATCAGGACGTCTATACGGGCCATTGATTCGCTGTTATGTGATTTGTGACTCGTGACTCGTGACGCGTGACTCGTTGGTGGTGCTCCAGTCTCATCGCTCAGCAATTCCCGAACGACGGACGAATCACAGTCACGAGTCAGCGGTCACGCTGCTTGCTCCGGGCCAGCCGACGCAGCACCAGGATCGGCAGCGTCACCGCCCCCAGAATCATGCCAGCGAGGGCAAACAAGTACCAGTCACAGGCGGGCGTTCCCTCGATCGGCACGCACCGACGCACGTTTCCCACGGCCTTCCCGACGAGCACGCCGATCATTCCGCCACTCCAGAACCCAACGAACGTGGCGAAACACCCGACGCCGACGCGCCGGCCACGGGCGATATCAGCCTCCGATGTTCCCGGGTTTTGTTGTGGTGCGGAGGGACCAGCCACGCGTGCTTAGTAAGCCGCTTCGAGCGCGTGGGTCGGCTCGGCCATCTTGTGGAGCGTGACGAAGAAGCGCTTCACGTTGCGATCGATGCGGCTTTCGCCCATCTGGTCGGTGACAGCCTCAACGAAGGTGTAGTGACCCCCTTCGGGCTTTGCCGTGATCTGCACAGTCGCTGGGATATCAGGTTCGCCAACCACACCGCGGTAAGTGCGTGAACGTGCCGCGCTGGCGACGGTCTGCAGTTTGAGTGAGACGAAGAACACGTCTGCCGCTTCGATCGCTTCGACCGGCGTTAGGTTCGTCCGAAAAAAATGTCGCATTCGTATCAGTTGGTTTTGGCTTCGCCACGCGCCGGAAAGACTTCCTGCATCCAATCCATGCGTTCCAGCTTCTTCGTCGAGTCGCGCTGGAACCGGATTGCCACAGCCCACTGCCCCGCGGTGATGAAGTGCATCGTGGCGTAATACGTTCCCAGCTCTGGTCCCTTCACCAATGGATCGAAGGCGTCGATGCCGTCCTGGCTCGTCGCGAAAATCTGCCCCTGGCCCGTTTCGATCGGCTCACCCGTTTCTCGATCGGTCACCACGACCTTGTAGCGCACGGCCTCGCGTGCACGCGGCGGAACGGGATCAGGGAGGACACGCAACGTCATGTCTTCCGTCATGAGCTGCATGCTGAGGTCGCGTGGACCGCGCTGGCAAGCCACCGCGAAAACCGCGACTACAACTGCGAAGTGCCAGCGCCCGAGCTTCATCACGAGGCGTAGTACTCCAGGCCGAGGTGAGTGATCTGCTCCTCACCCATGAGGTGTCGGAGCGTGTTCTTCAGCTTCGTCTGCTGAATGAATAGATCGTGCTCCGGCTGGAGTCCCGCAGCGGCCATCGGCGACTTGTAATAAAAGCTTAACCATTCCTGAATACCCTTCATCCCGGCGCGATGCGCGAAGTCTGAGAAGAGGGCGAGGTCAAGAACGATCGGCGCGGCAAGGATGGAATCGCGGCAGAGAAAGTTCACCTTGATCTGCATGGGATATCCCATCCATCCCACGATGTCGATGTTGTCCCACCCTTCCTTGTTGTCGCCACGCGGCGGGTAATAGTTGATGCGGACGACGTGCGAAAAACCCTTGTAGAGATCGGGATACATCTCCGGCTGCAGGATCGTATGCAGCACGCTGAGCTTTGATTCCTCCTTCGTCTTGAACGAAGCAGGATCGTCCAGCACTTCACCGTCGCGATTGCCGAGGATGTTGGTCGAATACCAGCCGGCCAGGCCGAGCATGCGCGCCTTGAGTCCCGGTGCGATGACGGTCTTCATCCACGTCTGGCCGGTCTTGAAATCCTTTCCCGAGATCGGCACGCCACGATCATTCGCCAGCTGCTGCAGCGCCGGCGTATCGACGGCGAGGTTCGGCGCCCCATTGCAGTATGGCACTCCCTCCATGATCGCCGCCCAGGCATACAGCATGGCAGGCGAGATGGCCTCATCGTTGCGCTCCATCGCCTTCTCGAATTGCTCGATGGTGGCGTGTTGCGGACCGGCCTTGATGAAGATTTCCGTCGACGCGCACCACACGACGACAAGACGCTCGCACTTGTTCTTTGCCTTGAAGTCCCGCATGTCCTGGCGCAGCTGCTCGGCGAGATCGCGCTTGGTCTTCCCTTTCTTGACGTTTTCGCCGTTGATGCGCGTGACGTACCGGTTGTCGAACGCCGCCGGCATGGGCTTGATGGCGCGCAGGAAGTCGGCGATGGGTTCGAGGTCGCGATCCTCGAGGACACCAGCCTTTTTCGCGGCGGTGTAGGCGTCGTCCGGGATCGGGTCCCAGGCGCCGAACACGATGTCATCGAGCGGCGCCAGCGGCGCGAAATCCTTGATCAGCGGAGAGCGTTGCTCCGTCCGCTTGCCTAACCGGATCGTTGCCATCTGGGTGAGGGAGCCGATGGGCAGCGACAGCCCGCGGCGCACGCACTCCACACCGGCGATGAACGTCGTGGCCACGGCGCCGAGACCCGGCGTCAGCACGCCGAGCTTGCCCTCGGGTTTGCGAATTGCGACCCGAGGCGTCGCGGTCGATGACTGCACGTCTTTGTTCTCCGTAGGAATTGTCGGTGATTGCCTAACGCGCGCGATCGAAACCGGTGGGACCCGCCTCCGCGCGTCGCGTAACAGGTTCCGCGGGCGCGGCGACGTCGGCGAGGCGTGGTTCGAGGTCCTCGGTCGCGCGGACCAGTCGTTCGGCGGTGAGTACGACGCCGTCGGCGCGCCGGCCCCCGGCTTCATAGGCCTCAATCTCGCCGCTTCCGCTCGACCGCTGGACGGGCTTCAGCGAGCGGGTCTCATCGGCAGTGACGCGGGCGACGAAGGCGACGCGCTGCACCACGGTGATCCACGCCGTGACGGTCAGCAGCGCGCAGATCGCCATCAGCACCCATCCGCCGAACGCAAGGCCGAAAAATGCCTGCGGAGCGGACAACAACACGATCCGCTCCGGACGCTGCAGAATCCCCACCTGTGCGTCGATTCCCAATCCCTCGGCCCGCGCACGCGTGTATGACGTGAGAAAGGAGCCGATCATGCCGAGGAGGATCACCGAAACCATCGGCGTCGACATGTAATTCGGGATTTCGTGATGAACGCCGTTCCGGGCGAAGAAAATGGCCAGGCCGCCCAACACGGCTCCGTCTGCTACGCGGTCGAGCGTGGAATCGTAGAACGCTCCGAAGACCGAACTGCGGCCGGACCGGCGCGCGACCTGGCCGTCCAGCATGTCGCAAAGGGCGCTCAATCCTACGATCCAACCGGCCAGATGGATGTGCCCGCGAGCGTAGAATCCGCCGCCAACTACCGTGGCAAACGTGCCAAACGTGGTTATGGCGTTGGGGCTAACCCCGTTCCGAACCAGGAATTCCACGAGCGGCGACATCCCGCGCTGGAAGACGGACCTGAGTTCGGACAGTGCCATGAAGACGGAGTCGGGGTGTTGAACCGGTGCCCCGCCTCCGTTTCAGGGCGACGGGAGCGCGGCTAACCGTAGCAAAATGCGGCGATTACGGAACCCATGAAACTACGGCATCCAGGAGGACCTCACAACAGCGAAGCCTCGAGACCGAGTGCCCTACGGCCGGTTGAGTCCGCGAGTTACGGACGGCTCGAACAACTGCGTGTTTTCGGTCTTTTGCCCTTGCCGCGTTCTCGCACGCATTCGACTGTTCGGCGATGAACGCACGAATCTGGCTGGCTCTTGCGTTGGTCTCGCTCGCGGCGGGGAGTTGCGCTTCGGCGCGACCCGCCCCCCCGGCAGGAATCCCGGGTGCTGTCGCTCCCGCGTTTGCGGCCGGCCTTCGGGACACGCTCTCACAAATCCTGCGGGCCGGCATAAGAGACTCGGCGTTCCCAGGAGCGGTGGTCGTCGTGGGGACTCGGGACAGCGCGCTCATTTCGGTGGCCGAGGGGCAGCTCGATTGGCAACCGTCGCCGTCGACGAGCATGACCACCCTCTGGGATATGGCTTCGCTCACCAAGGTCGTCGCGCTGACCAGCGCGATGATGTGGTTGACCGAAAACGGACGAGTGGACCTGAGTGCTCCGGTGCAGCGATACGTGCCCGAGTTCACGGGACGCGGGAAAGAGGCCGTGACGGTCTACCATCTTCTCACGCACTCCAGCGGACTCCCAGCCTGGCGACCGCTCTACAAGGAGTCCGAGGATCCCGACGCGGCAATGGCGCTGGCGATCGCGACGCCGCTCGATACGACGCCCGGAATACGCATGGTGTACAGCGACCTGGGTGCCATCATCCTCGGCGAAATCGTGGCCCGCGTGAGCGGACAACAATTCGACGCGTTCGTGCGGGAACGGATATTCCAGCCGCTGGGGATGCGGGAATCGATGTTCCGTCCTCCGCAACAATTGCGGGAGCGCATCGCGCCAACCGAGGTCGATCCGTGGCGGCAGCGACACCTGCGGGGCGAGGTGCACGACGAGAACGCCTTCGCGTTAGGCGGCGTATCAGCACATGCCGGGCTGTTCAGCACCGGCGCGGACATGGTTCGGCTGGCGCGCATGTACCTGGGAGACGGAGTCCTGGACGGACACCGGTTTGTCTCGCGCGCCACGATCGACCGTTTCACGGCCGTTCAGGATTCGTCGCTGTCCCACCGGGCGCTGGGCTGGGAGACGCCTAACGGCACCAATTCGGCGGGCCGGCTGATGTCGAAGCGGTCGTTCGGGCACACGGGGTTCACCGGGACGTCGTTCTGGGTTGACCGCGAGCGAGGCGTGTTCGTCATCCTGCTGAGCAACCGGGTGAACCCAACCCGCGAGCGCCGAGGTATCACTGGTGTTCGCACGGCGGTTGCGGATGCGGTGATAGGCGCGGTCGCACGCTAGGCTCGAGCCTGTAGCCTGAGTTAACAGATTGTCCCCCAACGGGCTAACCAGCTTGTAGCAGCCGAGTTGGCCCCTTATCTTTCGGTCGGCATTTACGAGGTGACAGACGTGAGCACTCTTCAACAGCCCGAAGTCGCGGTCGTCGTGACCGCCGGCGCCACCGCCGAGGTCATGCGTTTCATGGAGGCCGAAGGCGTCTCGCCCGAAGTCGGCGGCCTTCGCGTCAGCGTGCAACCCGGCGGCTGCAGTGGATTCAAATACGGCCTGCTTATCGAAGATCAGCCGGCCGAAGATGACCTTGTCGTCCAGCAGAACGGGTTCAAGCTCTTCGTCGATCCGTTTTCGGCGCAGTACCTGAACCAGATCACGATCGATTACGTCTCGTCGATGCAGGGCTCCGGATTCACGTTCAAGAACCCCAACGCCACCGGTGGCTGCGGGTGCGGAAGTTCGTTCTCGGCCTGAAGACGACACGATGCACGTAAAGGATCCTGGTGCTCGCCGCGCGAGCGCCGTCGGGTCCGAGGCTCGCGATCCCGCCGAGGATCGCGGGCCTCTTTCGTTTCCGGCTGCATCGGTCACTGCCGCCGAATCAAAAGAGCGGATCCGCACCCACGTTTACGAAGACCACGACGCGCTGGCTGGTGCCGTCGCGCAGCGGATCGCCTCAGTCATTCGTGAAAAAGCGGCCAGTGGCCGGGGGGCGGTGCTTGGACTGGCGACGGGGTCGACTCCATTAGGCGTGTACCGAGAGTTGATCCGCATGCACCGCGACGAAGGGCTCAGTTTTCGCGATGTGGTGACCTTCAATCTCGACGAGTATTACCCGATAGACCCGACCAACCCGCATTCGTACCACCGGTTCATGTGGGAGCAGCTGTTCTCACACATCGATATCGACCGGGCAAATGTGCACATCCCGCGCGGTGACATCGAGCGCTCGAAAGTCCAGGCCGAATGCGCGGCCTACGAGCAGGCGATCCAGAAGGCCGGTGGAATCGACTTCCAGATCCTCGGGATCGGAAAGACGGGGCATATCGGATTCAATGAGCCGGGCTCCGGGGCTGACAGCCGCACGCGGCTCGTCACGCTCGACACGATCACGCGACGCGACGCTGCCGCCGATTTCTTTGGCGAGGAGAATGTGCCTCGTGAGGCGATCACGATGGGCGTGGCCACGATCCTCGATGCGCGGGAGATTGCGATCCTCGCCACCGGCGAGCACAAGGCGCTGATCGTCAGGCGCGCGGTGGAGGGCGAGATTGACCTTCAGGTCGCGGCGACGTTCCTCCAGCGCCATCGGGCGACGACGTTCCATGTCGACCGGGCTGCCTCCGCGGAATTGACGCGGGTCGCCACGCCGTGGCTGGTCGATGAAGTCGCGTGGACAGATGAAGCGGCCGAGCGTGCGGTCGTGTGGCTGAGCCTTCGCTCCGGGAGGGCGATCCTCAAGCTGACGATGCAGGATTACGCCGACAATCACCTGTCACCCTTGCTGGCGCGCTACGGCACCGCCGGTGAGGTGAACGGCTTCGTGTTCAATCGTATCGGGGCGCGAATCCGCGGGCGCTCGAAGCTTCCATCGGGACGGCGCATCATCTGCTTCTCGCCGCACCCCGATGACGACGTCATCTCGATGGGCGGCATCCTTCGCAAACTGGCGCTGAACGAGAACGAGATCACGGTCGCCTACATGACCAGCGGCAACGTCGCGGTGTTCGACCACGAGGTGCGCCGCTATCTCGATTGGCTCGTGCGCGTGTCGTCGGTCAATGACGTCGATGAAACCACCGCCGACGCGTTCCGCCAGCGAGTGCTGGAGTTCCTTTCCGCGAAGCGGCCGGGTGATGTCGATTCCGCGGAAGTCCTCGACATCAAGCGAGCCATCCGCGAAGCAGAAGCCGTAAGCGGCCTCGAGACCATCGGTCTCTCGAACCGCGAGGCACGGTTTCTCGACCTGCCGTTCTACCGCACCGGCCAGATCCGCAAAGACCCGATCTGCGACGACGACGTTCGAATCGTCAGGCAGCTGCTGGACGAGTGTCGTCCCGACCTGATCTTCGTGGCCGGCGATTTGTCGGATCCGCACGGCACGCATCGCATGTGCAAGGAAGCGATCGATCGCGCGCTGGCCGGTTTCACGCCGCGTCCTGAGGTCTGGCTGTACCGTGGCGCGTGGCAGGAGTGGCCGATCACCGAAGCGACCTGGCTCGTGCCGCTGTCGCAGGATGAGTTGAAGCTCAAGATCCAGGCGATCTTCAAGCACCAGTCGCAGAAAGACTCGGCGCCCTTCCCCGGACTCGACGATCGTGAGTTCTGGCAGCGTGTCGAAGCGCGCAACATGGAAACGGCAGCGGTCCTCGACCGCCTCGGCCTGGCCGAATATTTCGCGATGGAGGCGTATGTTGTCGCGTGAACGCGAAGCGAATAGCGAGCAGCAGATAGCGAGCAACACCATTCCGCGCTCCTGACATGACTGCCGGCTTCACGATTCTCGACGCGATCGTCCTGGTCGCGTATCTCCTGGGGACGACGGCGTTAGGCATCTGGGTGGGGAGACGGCAGAAAGCCGGCTCGAAGGATTATTTCGTTGCCGGCCGGCAGATCCCGTGGTGGGCCGTGCTGTTCTCGATCGTCGCGACAGAAACAAGCGCCCTCACGTTCATCAGCATCCCCGGCCTCGCGTACACCGGCAACCTCGGGTTTCTCCAGGTCGTGGCGGGTTACGTCCTCGGTCGTATAGGTGTCGCGCTGTTACTGCTGCCACGGTACTACCAGGGCGAGATCGTAACGGTATACACGCTGTTGCAGCAGCGCTTCGGACTGGCGACGCGGCGCATGACGTCGATTGTGTTCATGGTGACGCGCGCGATGGCGGACTCGGTGCGCATATTCGCCACCGCGATACCCGTCGCGTTGATCATCGGCGGAAGTTCCCCTACCACTTCTGCGATGCAGCTGTCCATCGTGATTCTCGGGGCTGTCACGATCATCTACACGTACAAGGGCGGCATGAGGGCAGTAGTCTGGACAGAGATCCTGCAGGCCACGGTGTACCTGCTTGGAGGTGTTTCCGCACTCGTGATCCTCGGGAATACCGTTCCGGACGGATGGCCTGGCATACTGTCGCAGGCCGCCGCGGCGGGAAAGCTCGACGCGGTCGATTTCTCGTTCGAAATCAGCCGGCCCCATACGGTGTGGGCGGGCCTCATCGGCGGCGGTTTCCTGTCGATGGCCTCGCACGGAGCCGATCAACTGATCGTACAGCGGCTCTTGTCATCGAGGAATCTTCGAGAAGCACAACGGGCGGTTATCGGCAGCGGCATCGTTGTCTTCTTCCAGATGGCACTCTTTCTCGTCGTGGGGCTGGGGCTTTGGGCTCATTTCGGCGGCCAGGCGATCACGCCCACAGACAGCATTTTTCCTCGCTTCATCATCGAGCAGATGCCCACAGGCCTTACGGGTTTGCTGGTCGCCGCAATCATCGCGGCAGCTATGAGCACGCAGAGCGGGTCCATCAATTCACTTGCCGCGGCGTCGACGCACGACATCTACATGCCGCTCACAGGTCGCGCTGCGGATGACCCCGTGACATTTCGCGCCGGGCGGCGCTTCACGTTGTTCTGGGGCATCGCGCTGACGGGAGGCGCCCTGCTATTCAAGGATCAGGGGACTCCAGTCGTGGTTGTGGCGCTTGGCATCGCCAGCTTCACCTACGGCGGTCTGCTCGGCGTCTTTTTCCTCGGCAACTTCTGGAAGCGGGCAGCGCAGCGCGACGCGATCTTCGGACTTTCGGTCGGGATTGTCACGATGGCATTCGTTGTGTTCGCGGCACGGATCAGCACCGCCTTTCCAGGAATGGCCGACGCACTTGGTCCCTTCGCGCGAATCGCCTGGCCCTGGTACGTTCTGATCGGAACGTCGATTACGATGATCGTCGGCATCGCGTCATCCTTCCTGCTGCCGCGTCCCAAGGTTACCGGAACACCTTCATGAACGGTCTATTTGTCGGAGTGGACGGCGGCGGCACCCATACGCGCGTGCTTGTTGTCGACGAGCAATCGGTGGAAGTTGCGACCGCTGAGGGTCCCGGCAGTGCGATCAGGCCCGGTGCCGCGTCTCATTCGGCGGCGGTCATCAGGGAGACGGTGAAGAAGGCCTGTGCTGACCTCGGAGATCGGTCGATTCGCGTGATCTGTGTCGGAGTTGCCGGCGCTGGTCGGGACGAGGAACGCGACACGCTGCAAGCGGCGCTGGACGCGGACCGTCTCGCCGGGAGCGTCACGGTGTTGACGGACGCCGAGATCGCGATCGAGGATGCGTTCGGCGCCGGGCCTGGTGTGTTGCTGACCGCGGGCACCGGATCGATCGCATATGGCAAAGGACCAACCGGCGTGATGGCGCGCTGTGGTGGATGGGGCCCGGTTATCGGCGACGAAGGTGGAGGCGCGTGGATCGGTCGGCGTGCGCTGGGCGTCGCCGCCGCCAGTCATGACGGACGCGAACCGGAGAGCGCACTCACTGAGGCCATCCTCAAGGCACTCAGCGTCGAGACGATGGACCAGCTGATTCCCTGGGCGGGGTCGGCAGCGCCTGCCGATTTCGGCAAACTTGCCCCGGTCGTACTCGAGGTCGCGGCAACCGGCGACCTGCGCGCGAATTCTCTCGTCACGCTGGCGGTCGAAGAACTCGCGCTTCACGTGCGGACCCTCGCCCGGAAACTCTTCAGCGACGAGCGCGCCGCGTTCCGGCTGGCGATGCACGGCGGACTGCTGGCGCCGAAATCGCTGCTGCGCCGGCGGCTGGAGCAGCGGCTCAAGTCGATCGCGCCGGGAGCAAGTATCCTGACCGAACGTGTCGTGCCGGAACGTGGTGCGGTGCGGTTTGCGATGAGGGAGGCTGGGGTGCGCGCATAGCGCGCGATGGTGGATGTGGGATGTGAGATAAACTTCGACATCTGATCTGCACCGACACTTCCGGTAAGCGGTGCGAGGAACGTCCCATCCGCTGCTGACAACCTGTAACTATGAACCGGCGGCCGTTGCGTCCTGTTGTTCTGCTAGTTGCCGGCGCAATGCTCGTCGGAGCCGTTTTCGCGATTGAGCGCGGGCTTGAAACGTTAGGCATCGCCGTCGCGTTCAAGGCCAAAATGCTCTGCTCCGGCGTTTTCCTGTCTGATTGGCGGCCGCAGGACGTGCTGGCCGAGCTGCAGATTGATGACCTCGCCCCGCTGCGCTTCATCCGCACTCGGGTCGACCCCAGTGAAGGCGTTGTTCGTGCATCGGCGCTCGGCTTCGTAAAGCGCGAGGCCGCAACACGCGGAGCCACAGGCTGTGCGCTCGTGCCGCGCGGCATGACACGGTCGGAATTGCGGCACGCGTCGGTGCGGGACGATTCGGGCCTCTGGGGACGGAAGCCGGCACTCCCGCTGCCCACCGCGCCGCCTGACGATCCGGTTCGACTCGCCCTGGACTCGGTGATTTCCCGCGCGTTCGACGAGCCGGACACCACACGCCTGCGACGGACCCGCGCCGTCGTCGTTATGCAGCACGGCCGGATCGTTGGAGAGCGCTACGCCCCCGGCATCACAAGCGACACGCGTCTGCTTGGCTGGTCGATGACCAAGGGCGTGATGAACGCGCTGGTGGGCATCCTGGTGCGCGATGGCCGACTGTCGATCGACACCCCGGTGCCAATCCCGGAATGGAGCACTCCCGGCGACCCACGTGCGGCGATCACGATGCGGCACCTGCTGCACATGAGCAGTGGTCTGCGGCTCAATGAAGTCATGACCAGCCTCCGCTCCGACGTGATCCGGATGCTGCTCGCGAACGACGACATGGCAGCGTTCGTCGCGTCGCGGGATCTCGTCGCGACTCCGGGCTCGCGCTGGGCCTATGCGAGCGGGACGAGCGTCCTCATCGCGCGCGTCATCCGGAACGTGCTGGACAACGATACCGTGTACGTTCGCTTCCCTCGCGATGCGCTGTTCGACCGCATCGGCATGTCGAGCGCTGTTATCGAGACCGACGCCGCGGGAACGTTCGTGGGGTCTTCATTGATGTACGCGACCGCCCGCGACTGGGCGCGGTTCGGCCAGCTGTATCTCAACGACGGAACGTGGAATGGTGAACGCATTCTGCCGGAGGACTGGGTGGACTTCACGCGCATCCCTGCCCCTGCGGATTCAAATCGCGCCTACGGTGCGCATTTCTGGCTTGGTGTACCGACGGACCCCGGGCAGCCGGCAATTTCCTTGAGCGCGGGTGCGCTTCAGGCCGCGGGGCACGAAGGGCAATACATCACGATCATACCTTCCCATGACGCCGTGATCGTGCGGCTGGGTCGCACTCGTTATGGCGACGCCTGGGATCACGCCGCCTTCATTCAGGCCGTCCTCGGCAAGCTCAACCCCTCGGAAAAGAGGAATTAGGGCGCACGTGCGTAGCCTTTCGATAGTGAGGCAGTCGATCCATGATTACGTCACTCGTCTTGTGAGGACTCATGGTGGCCCCGTTCACGCGTCAACTGCTTTTCGTCGCGGTACTCACAACGGTCACTGGATGCGGTGCGCGACAGGGAGCCGCTGGCACGCGTGGTGACCGCAACGTCATCACGTTCGAACAGCTCCAGGAAGGCGGTTACCGGAACGCCCTCGAGGCTGTGGAAGCGTTGCGCCGGACCTGGCTCATCGAACGGCCGGACGGGCTGACGACGCAGCGCGAAGTTCAGGTTTATCTCGACAACAGCCGGCTTGGCGGAATCCAGTCGTTGCGACAAGTCTCAACCAGCGACATCGCTTCCATCCGCTACATCGACGCTGCCACGGCGATCAATCGGTGGGGAGTGGACCATAGCCAGGGGGTGATCATGATCGAGACGAGAAAACCCTGACGGCGCACGACCTGCGATCTCAGGCTTTGCCCTCGGCACCGCGCTTACGCAAAGAAAAAGGGCATGAGGGAATTGCCCCATGCCCCACGCCCCATGCCCCACGCCCCATGCCCAGGCTATGGAACCTTCGGCGCCGGCCACCCCGGACTCTCGTCCGCCGAGGCGTGGTCGAGTCCCTCGATAGCCGGGACCATCGACGCATTCCAGACACCCTCGGACTTGGCGACAAACGCCGTCGCGGTGAGGTCACCCCACACGTTCACGGTGGTCCTGGACATGTCGAGTATGCGATCGACGCCTAACACGATGGCGATGCCCTCTCCCGGCACCCCAAACATCGTCAGGATTCCGACAAGCAGTGGAATGGATCCTCCAGGCACGCCTGCCGCACCCACCGCCGTGATGACCGACATGATCATGACGACGACCATCTGTCCCATGCTCAGGTCAACGCCAAACACCTGGCAGAGGAAAATGACCGTAATGCCCTCAAACAGCGCCGTGCCGTTCATGCACATGGTACTCCCGAGCGGGAGCACAAAGCCGGCGATTTGCGGAGGAATACCGAGGTTCTGCTCCGCCACGGCCAACGCCGTCGGAAGTGTGCCGCTACTGGAGCTCGTCGAAAACGCGGTGACCAGTGCGCTGCGGATCCGCTTGAAGAACAGGATTGGCGAAATCCCGACGAGAAACTTGAGGATCGCCGAGATGTTGACGAGGACGTGAATCAACAGCGCGCCCAGCACGACCAGGATGTATGCGGCCAGCGGTTTCAGGAGGTGAAATCCGAAGCGTGACGTGACGCCGAAGATGAGTCCCGCGACGCCATACGGAGCGATCCGCATCGCAAAGCCCACGATCTTGATCACGATTTCATTCAGCGCCTCGAGAAAGCCGATCATCGGCTTCGCCTTGTCGGCGGGAATTCTCGTGAGGGCCGCGCCGAACATGAGCGCAAAGAAAATGATGCCGAGCAGGTCCAGGTCGACGGCGGACTTGACCGGATTCCGGGTCACGATGTTGACCACGGTCTCGATGCCGAACGTGCTGGTCGCGGCCGCCTGCACCCGGCTCGACGCATCGGTGGCGTAGGTCTGCAGCAGGCTTTCGCGCGTTTCCGGCGCCAGGCTTTCGCCGGGGCGTACGATCGCCACGATGATCAACCCGAGCGTGGCCGCCAGCGCGGTGCTGGCGAAGAAGTACGCGATCGCCTTTCCGCCAACGCGACCTGCCTTTCCGAGATCACCCAGTCCGGCAACGCCTAACGCGATCGAGGCGAAGACCAGCGGGATGACGATCATGAACAACATGCGCAGGAAGATCTGCCCGATCGGACCCGCCAGGTACTTGTTGACCCAGACGACGGCAGCGTGATCCCCACCCAGCATCTGGTTCGCAGCAATCCCGACCACGGCCCCGACGAGAAGACCCAGCAGGATCTTCGTGTGGAGCTTCATGCCTTTACCTGAGTTGCCGATAGACTCAGCCATGGCGCCGGATGTGGGATGTGAGAAGTGGGATGTGGGAGGTCACGATTGACGACAAGCGTGCGATGTTACGGCTCAAGATTTGTTGCGAAGTGCGGAGTGCTTGTATCCGTACAAGAAGTAGATCACGAGACCCAACAACAGCCAGATCCCGAAGCGGATCCATGTGATCCGCGGCAGCTGCAGCATCAGGTACAGGCAGGCGACGATCGAGATGATCGGCGTGAGGGGAACCCACGGCACACGAAACGGTCGCGGCCGATCCGGATCCGACTTGCGGAGGAAAATGACGCCAGCCGAGACGAGCACGAACGCGAACAGCGTGCCGATGTTGGTGAGATCCACCACTTCGGCGATGTTCGCGAACGCCGCAAACGTGGCGACGAACGTCCCGGTGAGAATCGTGCCGACGTACGGCGTGCGGAACCTGGGATGCAGCTTCGAGAAGAACTTCGGCAGCAGGCCATCACGCGACATCGAGAAGAAGATGCGCGGCTGGCCCAGCTGGAAGACCATGAGCACGCTGCCCATGGCGATCACAGCGCCTAACGCGATGATGAACCGGGAGAACGTGAGCAGTCCCGGTGGACCCTCGGCCTGCTGCAGCGCGGTGATCATCGGCTCCGGCGTCCCCAGCGACTGCCACGGCGCCATGCCTGTCATGACCGCCGACAGCGCGATATACAGCACTGTGCAGATCAACAGGCTCATGATGATGCCGAACGGCATGTCCTTGGCCGGATTTTTCGTCTCCTCCGCGGCGGTCGACACGGCGTCAAAACCGATATACGCAAAGAAGATGATGGCGGCCGCCGCACTGACGCCCTTGAAGCCATTTGGCGCAAATCCACCCGTCGCCGGGTTGTTCCAGTTCTCCGGGTTGATCAGGAACACGCCGATCGCCAGGAAGAAGAGGATAATTCCCACCTTCAGCACGACCATCGCACTGGTCGTATTGGCTGATTCCTTGATGCCAATCACGAGGATGATCGTGACCGCGAACACGACAAGCGCCGCGGGCAGGTTGATGATCAATGGCAGGCCGCCGAAGAGCTGCGGTGCCCCTGACCAGGCCGACGCAAGGAATTGCGTCCCGGCGTCGACCGCGCCACCGGCGTTGAGCGTCTCAAACGCATCGTGCGCCGAGCGATAGTCGGTACTCAACCACGCCGGCAAATTCAGGCCGAAGTGACTCAGGAGCTCACGGAAGTGGCCCGACCAGCCGATGGCAACGCCGATATTGCCGACGGCGTACTCCACGATCAGGTCCCAGCCGATGATCCATGCGACAAATTCGCCTAACGCCGCGTACGAATACGTGTATGCGGAACCGGCGATCGGCACCATCGCCGCAAACTCGGCGTAGCAGAGGGCGGCAAACCCACATGCTATGGCCGTCAACAGGAAGGAAAAAATAATCGCCGGGCCCGCCCCGGGACGAAGCGGGTCACCGACGATAGCGGTGCCGGTCGTGGCGAAGATTCCCGCGCCGATCGTGGCCCCGACACCTAACGCCGTCAGGTGCCACTTGCCCAGCGTCCGTTTCAGTCCGCCGCCGAACCCGAGATCAGATTCGAAATCGGCGACGGACTTTCGCGCAAAGATTCCCTTGGCCACGGGGCTCCGGGGTCAGGCGTGAACGGGCTGCCCGGACTCGATCCGCATCCCGTAGAACGAACGCCACACGAAAAACATCGAAATCACGAAGAACACCACCGACAGGCCACGGCTCAACCCGGACCCGTTCTCAGCGGCCAGATAGACCCCGAGTTCCACAGCGAGGAGGCCGAACAGCGTGGTGAACTTGATGACGGGGTTCATGGCTACCGACGAAGTGTCCTTGAACGGATCCCCGACCGTGTCACCCACGACCGACGCGTCATGGAGCTCGGTGCCCTTCATCTTCAGCTCGGTCTCCACGATTTTCTTCGCGTTGTCCCAGGCGCCACCGGCGTTGGCCATGAAGATTGCCTGGAAGAGGCCGAACAGCGCGATCGAGATCAGGTAGCCGATGAAGAAGAACGGCTCGACAAACGCAAAAGCCAGAGTCGAGAAGAAGACGGCGAGGAAGATGTTGAACATGCCCTTCTGCGCGTATTCGGTGCAGATCTCGACGACCCTCTTCGAATCCTCGACGGACGCCTTCGTCACGCCTTCCAGCTTGATGTTGCGCTTGATGAATTCGACAGCGCGATAGGCGCCGGTGGTCACCGCCTGCATCGATGCACCCGTGAACCAGTAGATCACCGACCCACCCGCGAGCAATCCGAGCAGGAACGGCGGGTGGAGGATCGACAACTTGTCGATGTCAGTGGTGAGGCCGCCGGTCAGCGCCATGATGATCGAGAAAATCATGGTCGTCGCGCCAACGACCGCAGTACCAATGAGGACCGGCTTGGCGGTCGCCTTAAACGTGTTGCCGGCGCCGTCGTTCTCCTCGAGCAGTTCCTTGGCCACGGAGAAATTCGGCGTGAACCCGAAGTTCTTCTTGATGTCGGCTTCGATGCCGGGGATCTGCTCGATGGTGGACAACTCGTAGATCGACTGCGCGTTGTCGGTCACGGGACCATACGAGTCAACCGCGATCGTGACCGGCCCCATGCCCAGGAAACCGAACGCGACGAGACCGAACGCGAAGATCGCAGGGGCCTTCATCAGCGCATCCAGCGCGCCCATCGTCGCAACCCACGACGCGGCGGCCATCAGGCCCATGATCGCCAGGCCCAGCCAATACGCCGAGAAGTTACCAGCGACGAGGCCGGACAGGATGTTCAGCGAGGCGCCGCCTTCACGCGACGACGATACGACTTCGCGAACGTGGCGCGAATGCGTCGACGTAAACACCTTCACCAGCTCGGGGATGATCGCACCAGCCAGCGTGCCGCACGTGATGACGGTCGAGAGCTGCCACCACAGATCCGGATTGTCGCCCAGGTTCGGGATGGTCAGGTACGACAACAGGTACGTCAGGGCCACCGAAACGATCGAGGTAAACCACACCAGCTGCGTCAGCGGTACCTCGAAGTTCATCTTCACGGCGCTGGCATATCTGGCGCGCGAGATGGCGTTGCTGATCATATACGAGAGCCCTGACGCCAGTACCATCATGATGCGCATCAGGAAGATCCAGACGAGCAGCGTGGACTGGATCGCCGGGTCGGTCACGGCCAGCACGATGAAAGTGATGAGCGCCACGCCGGTCACGCCGTAGGTCTCGAAACCGTCGGCGGTCGGGCCGACCGAGTCACCAGCGTTGTCGCCAACGCAGTCCGCGATCACGCCCGGGTTCCTGGCGTCGTCTTCCTTGATCTTGAAGACCACCTTCATCAGGTCGGACCCGATATCGGCAATCTTCGTGAAAATGCCGCCGGCGATACGGAGCGCGGCGGCACCTAACGACTCACCAATCGCGAAGCCGAGGAAGCAGGCCCCCGCGACGTCGGCCGGAATGAAGAGCAGAATGGCGAGCATGAACAGCAGTTCGACCGAGATGAGCATCATGCCGACGCTCATGCCGGCACGCAGCGGAATTTCGCAGACTGGATACGCCTTCCCGGCGAGACCAGCGAACGCGGTGCGGGAGTTGGCGAGCGTGTTGATCCGGATTCCGTATGCCGCCACCCCGAAACTGCCGCCCATCCCGATCAGGCCGAACAACAGGATGATCGCAATCTTCGGGATCGAGAGTCCGGTCAGCAGGAAGTAGAAGACGATGATGCTGCCGATGAACGCGAACAGGATCAGCAGGAATCGTCCCTGCTTGGCGAGGTACGCCTTGCACGTCTCGTAAATCAGCTCAGAGACCTCAGCCATCGATTGATGCACGGGGAGCTTTTTCACCGCCGTGTAAGACGTCATGCCGAAGAGCAATCCCAGCACGCACACGCCGAGCCCGAACATCAGGATCTGGTGGCCGGTCATGCCGAAGAAGTCACCCTGCCTCAGGTCGGGCAGGTGGATGTTCACTTCGCCACCGGGCCGGTGTTCCGGCTGTGCGGTCTGCTCTTGGGTCGTGGCCGCGGGCACCTGGACCGCGTGCGCGTGTGGCGCAAACAGCGATGCGCCTGCGCCCAGGAAGGCGAGTCCAAGGAAGAGGAACAGCGTTCGGTGGAGCAACCGTTTCATCGTTTCACTCTCTGGAATGGGGAGGCCACGTCGCGAGATGACCATTCGCCAGCATGATTTGGCCTGCGCGGGAAACAACCTGCGCGGTGCCGAAGGTGCGATCAGAATGACTTTGTGAGGAGTCGCCGACGGGCAGAACTGCCGGGGGACGTGGGACGGGCTGCAAAAACCGGCGTCAAGATATGCTGGCCGGGGAGGAATGGCCAGACCCTTGCGGCTCCTTGGTTTACAGCGCTTCCGCGGTCACTACCGCGATGGCCTTTACCGGGCGTCCGTCTGTGGTAACCGCGGGCCGGAACCGGATCTCGAGCAGCATCTCACGGATGCGCTTGTTGTAGCCCGAATCGCGCGACTGATTCCACGCAAGAAGTGTCGCCTTGCCGACGCTATCGACTTCGAACTGCGCAACGAGCTTGTATGGCCGGACCTTCGCGGGTATCGGAAGTGGAAGGATCGGCAGGGCTACTACGGTGGGAGGGTAGACCGTTCCATCACCGCCGCCTGTGCCCGGACCAGTGCCGGATCCCCGCCCCGTTCCGATCCCGGATCCCACACCTCCCCCGCGTCCTGGACCGGTACCGGCCGTCCCATCGTTTCCGGTTCCGCGTCCGGCTCCAACCAGCACACTGGTCGAATCAACTCGCACCGCGGTCGCAGAATCCGTGGCCACGGCCGCGGGTGGTGTTGGAGGCGGAGGAGTCGGTGGCGGCGGTGGTGGAGGTTTGATCTCCTCCTTCGGCTTGACCACTTCCTGTTTGGGAACAGAGACCGCCTTGGTCTCCAGCTTCAGGAAATCGACCCGTTCCGGGATGTACTTGATCCGCCCGGGGAACGACTGCGCTCCACCACCGCCACCACCTACCGGCCCGGGGCCACCAGCACCCTGCTGGGTGAACTCAATCAGCTGTTGGCTGATGAAGATGGTGGGTGCGAGAACGAGCAGGATCAGGAGCAGGTGCAGCGCAAGTGCGGCCGCAGTGGCCTGCGCCCGCGGCTCACCCGTCGAGGGGATCCCGATCGGTGGTCGGTACGGTCTGTGGTTCCTGCCTTCGGATTCGGTCATGCTTCCCACTGACGATGGTCAAGAATCAGGGGTCAGACACCTAATTGCGAGAGATCAGCCGCTTGCGGCGCGTGGTTCGATTAGGTGTCTGACCCCTAATTTCGCCCCATGAAGTACTACGGCGGATGAACCTTGGAGGTTCACCCGCCGCGCCCGCAATTGTGTTGTTGGAGCAGATCAGGGAGTTGTGGGCGCCGCCTTGGGCGGGATGCCGATCACCTTGACCCCCCCGCCTCGAGCCACGTCCATCGACCAGATGATCTCCTGGTACTTCACGTTCGGGTCACCCTTCACGAACAGGATCTTGTCGGGCCGCGGATCGTAAATCTGCTTGAACTGCGCCGGCAGCTGTTCCTTGGAGTACGCCGTCTTGTTGATCAGGAACTGCGGACCAGGCAGCACCTCGAGCACGATCTGATCGGGTGGCTTCTGGTCGTCCTGGTTTTCGGGCGGCTTCGGATCCGGGAGCTGCAGGTCGATCGCGACCCGGGACAGCGGGATCGTGATCATGAAGATGATGAGCAGCACCAGGAGCACGTCGATCATCGGAACGACGTTAGGCTCGTTCCGTAGTCCGCCAGCTTTGCCTTCCATTCCTGCCATATCAATCGCTCCGCGGCTACGGTTTCTTTTTTGGATCGTTCAGGATGTCACCTTCGACCGTGGACTGCGTCCCGGGCTGCTGCTCGGACACAGCGCCGACCACGCGCACCCCGTTCTTGGAGGCGATGTCCATGGCGTCGATGACCTTCGAGTACGGCAGGTCCTTGTCCGCCTTGACATACAGCACGTAGTCGTCGCGGTTGGCGTAGATCGCTTTCAGCATCGGGCCGATTGAATCCAGCGGGACTGGCCGTTTGTTGATGTAGTAATTGCCTTCCTTGTCGATACCGAGCACCTGGTCCGTATCCTCTTCGGGATGCGACTTCAGGTTGATGCCCTGGGGCGGGTTGGCGGTAAAGCCGGCCGTCAGAGCTGGCAGCACCACCATGAAGATGATGAGCAGCACCAGCATGACGTCGATCATGGGAACGACGTTCGGCTCGCTTTTTACCGCACTCGCACCGGTTGATACTTCCATGAGGATCTCCGCGGTGAGTTAGGCTCTGTTACTGGGCAACCGGGCCGCCAGAGCCCATCTGCGCGTTGAACTCACGGGTGAACCGCGACCGGCCAAATTCGCCCGACACGCCCTTGATGAGGTAGTCGATCATTTCCTTCGACGTGTACGTCATCTCGGCGGTCAGGTTGTCGATCTTGGTCGTGAAGTAGTTGTAGAACCACACGGCCGGGATGGCGACGAT
>DASRPK010000235.1:0-2807 GCA_035646395.1 Gemmatimonadaceae bacterium
TCACTATCGGCGTGCCACACGCTCAGGAGGCGATCGAGGCGATCGAATTCGTCGAATACCTTCTCGAACGCACGGAGCGCATCGGGTTCGCTGGACACCGATGCGGTGACCCGGACCTCCGAGCCCATGCTGAGGCGCGAACGTTCGACGATCTGATGATTGATGCTCGAACCGGCGGAGCTACCATCCCCGCAGGCAGCAAGAAGAACGGAACACAGAAGAGCGAAGAGCGAACCTGGAAGCGAAGCTGAACACGAACCGGGAAGCAGGAACCCGGAAGCGTGAACCGTGGTCATACGCCCATCTCGAGAAGAACCTTCAGTACGCCCTTCTGCTGCGCGCGCTGCAGCGCCATGAGGCCGCTGGAAAGATTGAACCGGTCGGCAATCAACGGCTCGACATCGACCAGGCCGTGCTCGAGGGCGTGGAGCGCCTGATCGAACGGACCACACCGCGAGCCGACCAGCGTCACCTCGTCGATGACGAGCGGCGCCCACGCCAGCGTCTGCGTGCCAGCCACGGTTGTCTTCAGCACGATCGTTCCCCGCGGACGAACCAGCTTCAGAGCCATTGGAAGGCCGGTCTCGGATCCGGTGCAGTCGACGACGATGTCGGCCGCGCGGGCCGGAAGGTCGTCCGAAAGCGTTGCCGTGCTGAGCCCCATTGTTTCTAGGAGTGTCAGCTTCTCCAGATGCTTCCCGACAACGAGCACGTCATCGGATATCGACGCGAGGACCTGGGCACACAGATTCCCAAGCCGTCCGTCACCCAGAATGACAATCCGGTCGGTCGCGGTGATCTCGAGCTGCGCCGGAATCTGAAACGCGGCGGCAACCGGCTCGGTGAACACGGCGATATCGTCGGGTATCGCGTCCGGCACCCGATGGAGATTGCGCTGCGGCACGGCGATCAGCTCGGCAAACGCGCCGTCATGGTTGAGGATGCCGAGGACGGTACGGTTGGGGCAGTGGGTCGGCAGGCCGCTGCGGCAGGTCTCACAGCTCCAGCAGGCGCAATTGATCTCGCCGACGACCCGCTGGCCGGCATACGGGCCGGATTCCGCGACCCCGACGAACTCGTGGCCGAGCACCCCGCGGAAGCCCATGTAGCCCTTAATCAACTGGAGGTCGGTCTCGCAGACGCCGGCACGAGTTACCCGGACCAGCACTTCGTCCGCGGCCGGGGTTGGCGCGGGCCGAACCTGGTCCATCTGAACTTCGTCTCGTTCAAGAACGATTGCGCGCACCTGTCTGCCTCTTTCGTCCGTAACCGTTGTGGTCTGGCCCCGGTTTTTGTACTCCGAAGGTCGCGTGGTTTGCCAACCATTTTGGCCGCGCACAGGTCCAATGCATGGTGCATCGCCCATTTATCCTGGCAGGGTTCCTCGCCGCGGCGGGGCTCGTGCTCCTTTCCCATCCAGTGTTCGCGCAGGGGCAGGTGGGGAGCGCCAATGAACCGAACCGGACCCACAAGGATGGCAAGGTCGTGCGGGCGCTCAGAATTACCGGCACGGCGCCGTCCATCGACGGCCGGCTGTCCGACGAGACCTGGCAGCTCGCCGAGGTCGGCGGGGGGTTGACGCAGCGCGACCCGGACAACGGCAAGCCGATGACCGACGACACGCGCGTGCAGATCGCGTTCGACGATCGGTACATCTACGTGGCCGTCTCGGCGCTCGATTCGGATGCGAAACAGATCGCGGCCGGGCTTGCACGACGCGACGAAAACCCGCCAACGGACTACGTCACCATCGGATTCGACGCCCGCCACGATCATCAGACGGCGTACAACTTCTCCACCAATCCGTCCGGCTGGCAGGGGGATTTCACCTTCTACGACGATACCAATCGCGACAACGATTACAACGCGGTCTGGGACGTCCGCAGCGAGATCACGGATACGGGCTGGACGGCGGAGTTCCGCATTCCGTTCTCGCAGATGCGCTTCTCCGCCTCGCCCGTGCCGGGTCAGGTGTGGGGGTTCAACATCCAGCGGCAGATCCGGCGCAAGAGCGAGAACGGGACCTGGGTGCCGAAGCCTCGTGGTGAACGCGGCGAGGTGTCGTTCTTCGGCCATCTCGTGTTCGAACAGCAATTGCCCGCGCCGGGGCGTCTGGAGCTGATTCCGTACACGCTCGCACGCGGCGAGTTTCTTCCCGCGCGCGTCAACGAAGGTGGTGCCTCGGCGGGTCTTGATGCCCGCTGGGGGCTCGGGACCGGCGCGACGCTTTCGGCGACGTTCAATCCGGACTTTGGCCAGGTCGAACAGGACCCGGCCGTACTGAATCTGTCCGTCTTCGAAACATTCTTCCCGGAGAAGCGGCCGTTCTTCCTCGAAGACAGCCGGACGTTCGTGCCGCCCTACGGCAACTTCCAGCTGTTCCACTCGCGGCGAATCGGCCGCACTCCCGGACGTCTCCCGCTTGCGGCCGATGAACGGAGACTCGACGCGCCAGCTGAAACGACGATCCTCGGAGCAACGAAGCTCACCGGCAAAGGCCGCGGATAGACCTATGGCGCGCTGACGGCGTTGACAGGGCGTGAGTATGCGGAAGTCGAGTCCCCGGTGATCGGCACCGACGGTACAACTTCATACATTCGCAGCGAACGGCTGATCGAACCGGCAACGTCGTACAACGTCGGTCGTGTGCAGCGCGACGTGATGAACGGGTCGTCGAATATCGGCGGGATAGTGACCGGCGTACTCCGTGAGCAGACGGACGACGCGTTTACCGGAGGCTTCGACTACAACCTGCGCTGGAATCGAAATCGCACGGGTTTCAACGGTCACTGGGTCGTCACACGAGC
>DASRPK010000236.1:0-2710 GCA_035646395.1 Gemmatimonadaceae bacterium
AGCGGGGTCAGCGGGTGCTTCAGCAACCGATCGACCGTCAGCTGCCACAGCCGCCAATGAAACCCGGCACTCGGCCACCGTCCGAACACCGACCTGACGAATGAACGTGGTACGCCGAATGTTCTGAGTCCGCGCGACACGTCGATCCAATCGGCGCGGCGAAATGGCTCGACCAGCGGCGCTCGATGTGGCCCTGAAGGCGTGATCTTGTGGTGATCCGCGATCATCGCCTCGATCTCGGGGATCCAGTCTGCGTGCGCGCAGGCCGACAGGTACTGGCGCGCGAGCCCAACGGACGGCGAAATGTAGTCGAACGTGTGGTTCGTCCAGATCCCAAGATCGTGAAAGACCGCAGCAACTGCGATCTTTTCCAGCGCGACTCGGTCGCCTCCTCCCGCGATCGCGAGACACAGGTTCACCACCCGATACACGTGGTTGCGATAGGCGATGAAGTCGCGCCCCAACGCCGACGCATGAGTGGCCAGAACCGCGCTGACGGTCGCGATGTTCGTTCGTAACGACGCGGCGTCGGCGTACTGCGCCATGTTCGGTGAATGTCACGACAACTCTGACCGCGGCGACGAGTCCTGCCGCGGAGTCACGCGACGTTCCGTTTTCGTGCGGTGAACTGGTCGACGAACTCGAGCGCCTTCCCGGCGACCTCCCGCCAGCCAGCATCGATCGTCAGCGCGTGCCCGCGGCCCGGCATCATGACGATCTCGGTCACGCCCTTGTTGCGCTTCTGCCTTTTGTAGGACGCGTTCGCAATCGCCCAGGGCACCGTGTGGTCCAAGTCGGCCGAAATAATCAGCATCGGACCCCGATCCGGATTCATCGAGTCGACCTTCGCTTCTGTCCACGGATTGAGGTTGGCGGACGCCGCCTGGAAGAGCGCCTCGCCGGTGCCTGGGACGGAGTAGCCGAGGTACAGCTCCTTCGCCTCGTCCTCGCCGACCGCGTTCGCGAAGCTGTAGCGGAACTGCTCGTAGGTGAGTGGGACTGCGCGGTTCCAGTTCGCGGGGTTGCGCAGGGCCACGCTGGCCGTGCGCAGCGCCGAGATCGGCAGCGGGAGCACACCGCGGAACGGAGCAGGGCTGATCGCGACCGACGCGGCGGCGAGCCCGCGCCCCGCCAGAATCATCGTCAGCAAGCCCCCGAAGGAGTGGCCAATGATCACAGGCTTCCGCTTCAGGCGGCGGATGATCGCCTCCTCGTAACTGGCGATCTCGCCGATCCCCTTGCCGGCGAACACCTCAGGGTGTTCCCTGGCCTCGGCGACCGACTCGGGATCGTCGGGCCAGCCCGGCGTCAACCCGATGTAGCCGGCCTCCTCGAACAGCGTCACCCAGCGATCCCAGCTCGAAGGCAGCAGCCAGAGTCCGTGAACGAAGACAACGGGTGTGGCGCTCGAGGCGTTCGCGCGCTCGATCTGCGCTGCCTCGTGCTCGGTGATGGTACGTTCGGTCATCTCTTCTCTCCTCGTCTCACGTGACAACGGGACGCTGCGCTTTGCGACAGGCTCACCACGGCGAGCCTGTCAGGCAGCGGTGCTTGCATGTTTCCCTTGCTGGCAGAACGCGAGCAGGTCGCGGTTGACGAGGTCGGCATGCGTCGCGGTGAGACCGTGCGGCAGGCCTGGGTAGTAGATTTCCAGGGCCCCTCTGATCAGCTTCGCCGATTTCTTCGCCGATTCCCTGACCGGCACGATCTGGTCGTCCTCGCCGTGCATGACCAGGGTCGGGATGTCGAACTTCCTGAGGTCTTCGGTGAAATCGGTTTCAGAAAAAGCCTTGATGCTGTCGTACGCGTTCTTGAGGCCGGCCTGCATGCTCCAGAGCCAGAACTGATCCAGCGTGCCCTGCGACACCTGCGCACCAGGTCTGTTGGCGCCATAGAACAGGGGAGCAAAGTCTTTGTAGGCCTGCGAGCGGTCCCTGGCCAGAGCGCTCCGTAAGCCATCGAAGACTTCGACGGGGAGCCCCTCCGGATTGGTCGCAGATTTCAAGAGGATCGGCGGCACGGCGGCGATGAGGACCGCCCTTGCCACACGCTTCGTGCCGTACCGTCCGATGTAGCGCGCGACCTCTCCGCCACCAGTCGAGTGGCCCACCATGGTGATGTCATTGAGATCCAGGGCCTCGATCACGGCCGCCAGATCATCGGCATACCCGTCCATGTCGTTTCCGGACCACGCCTGGCTGGATCGGCCGTGGCCACGGCGATCGTGTGCCACGACCCGGAAGCCCTGCTGTGCGAGGAACAGCATCTGCCCGTCCCACATGTCGGAGTTGAGCGGCCATCCGTGCGAGAGGGTGACAACCGGTCCCTTGCCCCAGTCTTTGTAGTAGATCGTCGTGCCATCCTTCACTGTGATCGTGCTCATACCTGTCTCCTGAATGATTCCCTGCATCGAAGACCGGGCATCATGCCGTGATGTGACGCCCGCCCCTTGCCATCAAGTCTCAACATCTCGTGGCATGTCCTGAAGAAAACGTGCGCTGCGTAGGCCATTCCGCGGGCATCCATGTTGCTTGCCGCTGGTCGTCCACGCACGTGTGACCTGAGAACCCAAGGAACCACATGACAACGTCACCCGATACTTGTGACGACGGCCTGGCCGCGTTTCTCAGCGTGCGCTCTCGTCTCCTCAGCATCGCCTTCCGGATGCTGGGCAGCGCAGCTGAAGCCGAGGACATCGTGCAGGACGTCT
>DASRPK010000237.1:0-15116 GCA_035646395.1 Gemmatimonadaceae bacterium
GCCGACGCGCCAAGCACCGCCGCCGATGGACCCATGATCAACGAGAGCAACGCTCCGGTGATCCCGCTGATCAAGTAGAGGTACACGAAACTGCGCGAGCCGAGTCGCTCCTCGACACGTGGCCCGAAGAAGAACAGGCCCAGCATGTTGAAGACGAGGTGCATCATGCCGCCGTGGAGGAACATGTAGGTGATGACCGTCCACGGCCGCACCACGATCAGGCGCGGGATGAAGATCATCAGCTCAGTGATCCAGACGGTGGTGCTCTGGAGGAAAAAGACGCCGATGTTGGCGAACAGCAGAATCCGGACGATGGGAGTCACGGGCTTAAAGATGGGAGATGGGAGACGGGAGACGGGAGGTGGGTTGACCGGAGGACTGGCAAATCTGACAGCTTGGAAGCATGGTGAATCCCTTCGGGCAGGCGGGCAGGCGGGCAGGCGGACAAACGGGCAAACGGGCAGTCTGAATCACCAAGTCACAGGTCACGACTATGCACACCAGAATCGTACGAATCGCGGCGGGACTTTCCGTCATCGCAATCGGCCAGATTTCCGCGCAGCAGCCACAAGGTGGAGCTCCACCGGCGGCCCCGGGGGCACAAACGCCCACTCAGGGAGCGGGACGGGGCGGACCCAGTCGCCCGCGTCCATACAACCAGGTCGTCACCGATCGCGCCGTCTCGGACGGTGGCGCGATCACGGTGCACAAGATCGACGACCGGTTTCTGTTCGAGGTGCCGGATACCCTGATCGGCCGCGATTTCCTGCTGGTAAGTCGCATCGCCGGAGTGCCGGCCAATGTTGGAGGCTTCCTTTCGGCGGGGACGTCGGTCGGTGAGCGGCTGGTTCGCTGGGAGCGGAGTGGCGATCGCGTATCGATGCGCAGCATCAGCGTGGACGCCGTCGCCGATGACTCGTTGCCGATCGCGCTCTCGGTGGCGAGCAATAACGTCGGCGCGATTCTGATGACGTTCCCCATCCAGGCGTACGGTCGGGCCGGCTCGCGCGACAGCGCCACGTTCGTCATCGACGTGACCGAATTTTTCGGCGGCGACACACCGACATTGAGCGGACTGAGTGCGGCCCAGCGCCGAACGTACCAGGTTCGCCGTCTCGATCCGGCACGCAGTTTCGTCAACACCGTCCGGTCGTTCCCGCTCAACGTTGAAGTGCGCCACACACAGACGTTCGACGCCGCCGAGCCGCCGGGCGATCAACGCAGTGGTGCGCTGTCGCTCGAAATGCGGCAGTCGTTGGTCCTGCTGCCGCGTGTGCCGATGCGTCCACGATTGGCTGATGCGCGCGCCGGTTTCTTCACCGTCGACCGCGTCAATTACGGTCTCGATGTGCTGAAGGCGGAATCGGAAACGTTCATCCGCCGCTGGCGCCTCGAGCCAAAAGATCCGGCGGCGTACGCGCGTGGTGAGCTGGTCGAGCCGGTGAAGCCGATCGTCTACTACCTCGACCCCGCGACGCCGACGCGCTGGCGCAAGTACATGAAGCAGGGCGTGGAGGATTGGCAACGCGCGTTCGAGAAAGCGGGCTTCAAGAATGCGATCATCGCCAAGGATGCGCCCACCGCCGAAGAAGATCCCGAGTGGGATCCGGAAGACAGCCGTTACTCGGTAGTGCGCTGGGCGGCGAGCACGGTACGTAACGCCGTCGGTCCGAGCACCTCGGACCCGCGCAGTGGTGAGATCATCGAAAGTGACATCACCTGGTATCACAACCACATGCGGTCGTATCGCAACCGCCTGTTGATCGAGACGGGCGCTTCGAATCCGGCGGCGCGCACTCTCGAGACGCCCGAGGAACTGATGGGCGAGACGATGCGCCAAGTCGTGACGCACGAAGTCGGTCACGCGTTAGGCCTGCCGCACAACATGGTCGCCTCCAGCTCGTTCCCGACCGATTCGTTGCGCAAGCCGTCGTTCACGCGGAAGTACGGCGTATCGGCGACGATCATGGACTACGCGCGCCAGAACTACGTCGCGCAGCCCGGCGACGGGCTCGAACCCAGGGATTACATCCGCCGCCTTGGCCCCTTTGACGACTTCATCATCAACTGGGGGTATCGCGTGCTGCCTGACGCGAAGACACCGGAAGCCGAGAAGGCGACGCTCAACAAGTGGCTGGCTGATCAGAGCGTCCTGTTCCCGTACCGCTACGTCCCGCAGTTCTACTCCGGTGTCGATCCGCGCGCGCAGACCGAAGACCTCGGCAACGATCCGATCAAGTCGAGCGGGTACGCGGTCGCGAATTTGAAGAAGGTCGTACCGAACCTCGTGACGTGGACGACGAAGAGCGGGGAAGACTTTACCGAGTTGACGGAGCTGTATAACGAGACCGTCGGCATGTGGGCGCAATACATGGGACATGTTGCGACGCTCATCGGCGGTGTCTACGTCGATAACAAGACGGCCGACCAGACGGGGGCGGTCTTCCGCGCGGTACCCAAGGCGACGCAAAAGGCGGCGCTCGATTTCATCGCCGAAAACGTATTCAATTCGCCGGAATGGCTGGCCCCCGCTTCGGTATCGACGAGGCTCGGCCCGCCGACGGGTGCGGCCGCGTTGACGGCTCGTCAGGCAAATGTCCTTACGACGCTGCTGAGCGCGGTGCGGCTCGGTCGACTGTCGGACAGCGAGGTGCTCGAAGGGTCACGCGCCTATACTGTGGCCGAGTACCTGGCGGATGTGAAACGCGCGGTGTGGGGCGGGGCGGGCGCGCCGATGGAACTGGATGCGGGACGTCGGACGTTGCATCGCGTGTATCTGGAGCGGCTCGGAGCGCTCATTTCACCGCCGACTCCACCGGCCGCGCCTCCGGGTGCAGCTGGTCCGCCGCCGGCACCCCCCGGCCCGTTCCTCGCCGCGCCTAACGTGACGCGAAGTGACCTGCCGGCGCTGGCACGGTCGCAGGTTCGGTCGATCCGTGAGCAGGCACGCGCCGCGGCGACAGCGTCGGCAGCAGGGTCAGTGGCTCGGGCGCATTGGCAGGACCTTGTCGATAGAGCCGACCGGATACTGGAGCCGCGATAGACTACCAGGATGGTCGATGGCGGATGGGAGATGGGAGACAACTTCATCTTCCATCCGCCATCTCACATCGGCCATCCTAACGCGGCCAAACGTTGTCCTTCGGATCCCTGTCCGGAAACCGGCCAAACGGATCCAGCGTGATCTTCCGGATCGGCCGACCGCCGAAGTCCAGTGTCCCCACAAACGTCTTGCTGCCACCGAACCAGACGTTCACCGGCCAGGTGACAATCGCGGCGTTAGGTCCTTCCGCCCTGGCGTTCTGCATCAACCGGATGGGCGCTCCGGTCGGCGCGAACTCCACACGCAGCACCACCGGGGAAGGCATCTGACCTTCCTGGCGCACCGTTACCGTCGTCTTCGCGCCGGCGGTATTTACCAGATGGATTCGCCCGTCGACCCGCTCGGTCGTGAACAACCAGTAATACCAGAACCACCCAAGGTCCTGCTGGAACTGGTTGTTCATGAAGAACATGAAGTCCCACGGCGACGGGTGCTTGAAGGCCCACGCCTTGGTAAACGCGCTCTGCGCGCGCCAGACCGCGCTGTCGCCGACGATTCCGCCTAACATCGACAGCATCAGCGGAGTCTTCGAGTACGTCTGGAAGCCATAGCGCGGACCGGCCCAGTTGGCATTCCACATCATCGGCGGTTCCCATTCATCGCCGCTGATTTCGCCATAGCTCTGGCCAAGTTTGTCGAGCACCGGCGGCCTGCCTATCGAGTCGGCCTCGGACAGAATGTTCATGTATTGATTGAAGCCTTCGTCCATCCAGCCGTACCAGGTCTCGTTATTGCCGACCATCATCGGCCACCACTGGTGCGCCGCCTCGTGATCGGCGGCCCCGCGGTTCGAGTTGATCACCATCGGATACTCCATGCCCGAACTCGGCCCGTCCTGCAGAGTCAACTGCGGAAACGGGTATGGCGCATAGAGTTTCGAATAGAACTCGAGTGCGTGGCGCGTGATCCAGCCCGCGTCGTGAAACAGGTTGGCACGGCCTGGCAGGAAGACCATGTGGATTGGTACCGGTCCCTTGCCGGGAATCGTGGCCCGGGTTGCCGTCCACACAAACTTCTTCGCGGTCGCCCAGGCAAAGTCGTTCACCTGGTCGGCGACGAGATGCCAGGTGAGCCAGTCACCGGACGCGGTGGCGGCACCCGGTCCGACTTCATCGGCGCCCACGATGACGGTGACGGAATCAGAGCCGAGCGCCTTCGCCAGGCGCTCCCGAGCCCGCGCGGTCAACACGTCGTTAGGGTTCTGCAGAACTCCTGTTCCACTCACGATCCACCCGGCGGGCACAGTGATGCGAACGTCAAACCGGCCGAAGTTGTTATAAAACTCGGAGGGGCCGAGGTAGATGTTCGTATCCCAGCCACGCAAGTCGTCATATTTGGCGACGCGGGGAAACCACTGCGTCGGCTGGAAGAGCGTGTCGGCCCAGCGCTGCGTCATGCGATGACCCGCACCGCCCGGGCCTCCCGGCAGCTTCGTGCGCCAGTCTATAGAGAGCGTCGCGCTGGAGCGCGGCGCAATCGGTGTGGGCAGGAAAATGCGCGCATTGGTGAGGTGCAGGTCGGCAACCCGTACTGTTGCTGGCGGCTGACCGCCGCTTCGACCAGAGGGAGGCGGTGCGTTGAGGTCGACGGCCTGGCCGTTCACCGTCATGCTCGTGATCACCATGCCCTCGGTCGTCTCCGCGGGTATCGAAAAACCCTGCGGCGTCGTGGGCCGGTAGAGGTTGTGATCGAGCCGGAGCCGGATTTCGGTCAGCGGATCGGGGCTCTCGTTATGCAGCGTGATCGTTTCGCGCCCGGTGATCGTCTGGGTCGTCGGGTCGAGCCGGGCCGCGATCGTGTAATCCGTACGGAGCTGCCAGTAGTTGCGTCCCGGCTTGCCGCTGGAATCGCGCGTCGACTTCTCGTACGCCTGGCGGATGGCGTTCGTGATGGGAATGTCGCGACGGATGGCGCGTTCGGGAGGCCTGCTCGCGCTTTGCGCAATGGACGCGGCTGGAACGACCAGCCCAAGGACAAGAGTACGCGTAAAGTGTCGCATTCGTCTTTCGAGGTTTCGCTGCTGGATTGGTGGTCAGGTCCGTATTCGAGGATAGTCCCTCCCACGACCCGACGGGAGAGGGCACGTCCGCTGGCGGTCAGGATGTCTACGCGGATTACTCGCGGGGAGGAGCTACTCCAACCCATATTCGCCTCATGAACGAGTCCGAGCTCGCTGGGATTCTCGCGTTTCTCCGCCAGGCGGAGCAGCTGAAGACCGTCAAGCGGTCCGCGTTCACCACGACCGGCGAGGTCGAAAGTGTCGCCGAGCATTCATGGCGCGTTGCGCTGATGGCGATGCTCGTGTCATCCCAGTTTCCGGATGTCGATGCCGGAAGACTAATCCGAATGTGCCTTGTCCACGATCTGGGCGAAGCGATTGGCGGTGACATTCCGGCCCCTGAGCAGGCGCGGCGTCTCGCCAATGGCGCGATCGAGGGCAAGTCAGCCGCCGAACGACGGGATTTGCTCACTCTGGTGGATCCCCTTCCTCGAGCACAGCGCGATGAGATCGTCGGCTTGTGGGATGAATATGAGGCGGCGGAAACGCCGGTGGCGAAGCTCGCCAAGGCATTGGACAAGCTCGAGACAATTCTCCAACACACGCAGGGGAGCAATCCGCCCGGGTTCGACTATCGGTTCAACCTGGAGTACGGACGTGAGCACACGGCGAATCCCCCGTTGATCGCAGCCATTCGCGAGATCTTGGACCGGGCGACCGAAGATCGAGCGCTGGAGGAATCACGATGAAACTCTGCCTTCCTGTCCTCTTGATCGCGATGCGGGCCTCGCATGCTCAGACGCCGGCATCGACGACAATACCTAACGAGCCGACCTGCTCGAAGTGCACGATCAGCGTCCGAAACCTGGTCACACTGGGCACCGACGACGGCGTTGGGTCGCTGAACGGGAAACCGATGTCCGTGAACGTCGACTCCAAAGGACGGTACTGGGTGTTCCAGGAACTGGAGCCGCCCACAACGTTCCACTCGAACGGGATGGTCGACCGCGTAGTCGGTCGGAAAGGGAGTGGTCCAGGGGAGTTTCAATCGGCCAATAACGGGCTTGCGATCGGCGACTCCATGCTGGTTTTCGACTGGATGGAGGCGCGAGCCACGATGCTCGGTCCCGACCTCAAGGTCACTCGAACGATTCACACCAGGTCGGGTCTCGGACGACTCATCGTTCTCTCCTGGCCAACCCTGCTGATCACCGACGGCCACTCACTCTTCTCGCGTCCTCCCAACAGCACGTTGCACCGGCTGTCGCTCGCTGGAGGCGATATGCAGATGCTGGGCTCCTTCGGACCAAGAGGTACCGGTGGCCCGATGGGAAACGTCGAGGTGAACCAGATTATCGGCGTCGCCCGCGAGGGGATCTGGTCCGTGTACTGGAATCGTCCGCTGCTCACGCAATGGGACAAGGAGGGAGTTGCGAATGCATCGCTGTCCCGGCGACTCGACTGGTTCACCGGCGAGACGAAAGCCACTATTGGTACACCCATCACCCCGCCGACTCCGAAGGTAGGTGCCATTCGCGAGGATGCCGAGGGATTGGTATGGTTGTTCATTCACACCCCCGCGCCTACATGGAAGGAGGGGTGGACAGCCAAAGGTCTCGTGGTAGGCAAAGGTGTTGAGTATCGGGCGAGGGACATGAGTTTCGATCGCATGTTTCGCACGTACGTCGAGGTCATCGATCCGGTGCAGGCTCGCGTCGTGAGCAGTCGTACCATCGACGGCTACGTGTTCGAAGCGCTCCCCGATCGCCGGGCCGCGCTCTACAAGGTCGACGAAAACGGCATCCCGAGAGTGCAGATCATCTCGCTCTCACTCGTCGGTCGTTAGGAATCCATGGCGATTCGAGTCGTTCGCCTTGGCTCAGAACGCCTCCCCGGCGAAGGACCGCGACTGGGGACCGTTAGGCGCCCGCCACGCGGCGTTCCCAAGGCCGAGTTCGCGTCACGGAACTTCTACGATGTCTGGTTTCCCACGCTCTCCCCTAGTCCGGAGACTTTGAAGCTGGGCCTCACAGCAGCGAACGACCGCGCCTGGGCAGGGTTTATCAGACGCTTCCGATCGGAGATGGCGAAATCCGAGGCGAGCGCGGCATTGAACCTTCTCGCAACGCTTTCGCACCATGCTGACTTCTCGATCGGTTGCTACTGCGAAGACGAGTCACATTGTCACCGATCCGTGCTGCGCGAATTGCTTGCCGAGCGCGGCGCCAAACTGAAATGACGGAGGAAGTCGATGGCGCGCAATAACTCCTGGTTTGGACACTTTGCCAAGAGTACATCGCGAGCGGCGGGGCGACCCTCGGCGTTCATGCTGGCGATGGGTGTCGTGCTCCTGTGGGCCGCGACGGGTCCCCTGTTTGGATATAGCGATACGTGGCAGCTCGTGATCAACACTGGCACCACGGTTGTCACGTTCCTCATGGTCTTCCTCATCCAGGCCACGCAGAACCGCGACTCGGAAGCGCTTCAACTCAAGATCGACGAGTTGCTTCGCGCGACACAAGGCGCGCACAACGCGTTACTCGACCTGGAAGAGATTGACGAGGATAGGATGGATCGGATCCGCAAGCGGTATGCGGATCTGGCGGAGAAGGCCCGCCAGGCCAAAAAACGTGGGATTCCAGACACCGACAGCCCGTCTGTCGAAGACAGCGGTGAGGGACCCGCCGTGTGATTCCAGCGATTCCCGGATTCACGTGCTGCAGGTGCTACATTGCGGCGCCATGTCACAAGCGCTCTGATGTTCTCCGGCCCGCAGATCGCGAGCATGATGCTCGATCTCGGTGTCACTCACGTGGTGACGGTCCCCGATAGCACCATCGGTGCGTGGGGCGACGCCATGGAAGGCATCCCGGGCCTCGAGGTGATTCGTGTCTGCCGGGAGGGTGAAGCCTGGGCTATCGCCGGAGGGTTATACCTCGGCGGAGCAACACCGCTCGTATTGATCCAGTGCACCGGACTGTTCGAGTCGGGCGACGCGCTGCGCAACATCGTGCACGACTGGAAGCTCCCGATCCCCAGCATGATCGGCTACCGGAGTTACCTCGACCAGAGCGTGCTCCCCGGTGACACGTGCCTGACGTTCACGGAACCGATCCTCGACGCGTGGCGCTTGCCGTATCGCCTGATTACGGCACCGACGCAGCTCGATGAGGTGCGCACGTTCCTCGCGGCCGCTCGTCAGGCAGCCCAGCCGGCGGTCGCGCTCATCGCCGAGGGACGAGCGTGAGCCTGGCGGGCATGCCGATGCGCGAGGCGGTCGCGACCCTGCGCGATGCGCGCGGCCCGAAGGACATCGTGATTCCGTCGATGGGAAGCGCGCGTGAATGGATGGCGCTCGGGCCTGTGCACGATCTCGACTTCATCCTGGTGCCGTCCGCGATGGGACATGCGACGTCCGTCGGCCTCGGGCTGGCACTCGCGCAGCCCGATCGACGGGTCATCGTATTATCCGGTGACGGGTCGTTGCTGATGAACCTCGGGTCACTTGTCACGATCAGCGCAGAATCGCCGGCAAATCTCGTGATCGTGGTTTTCGTGAACGGCGTGTACGAGGTCACTGGTGCCCAGGTGACGCCAGGCCCCGAAACCGTTCCGGTAGACTATGCGGCGCTCGCGAGGGCGAGTGGGATCCAGTCAGTCTTCAGGTGGTCGTCGCTGGATGACTGGCGTTCGGGAATTGATTCAGCGTTAGGCGCCGTTGGCCCGACACTGGTCGTCCTCGACGTTGCGCCGGTGCCGGGGGCGGCTGGGCCGCGGTCGCCGGGGCCCACTGGGGAGCGCGTGAAACGATTCATGGCGGCGGTCGGGGTGAATCCTATTCCGCCCGTATCGTCCTGACCGGATCGACTGCACTCGCGCGCCGCGCCGGTATCCACGACGCAAGCATCGCAACACTCAGCAGCACCAGCGTGACAACCACGAGCGTGAGCGGATCCCCCGGCTTCACCTCCACCAGAGTTGCCCTCAGCAATCGCGTCGCTCCCGAGGCGAACACGAGCCCGATCGCCGCGCCGGTCACACCGGTCCAGAGTCCCTCGCGCAGAATGTGGTTGACGACACGGGAACGTGTCGCGCCTAACGCCATCCGGATGCCCATCTCGAACTGGCGTTGGTTGACGGAATAGGTGATCACGCCGTAGACGCCGAGCCCTGCCAGCAGCACCGCGATCGCCGCGAAGCCGGCGATCAGCGATGTCGTGAAGCGGCGTGACGCCACCGACGCGGCGACTGCCTCGTCCATCGTCTGCACCCTCGCTATCGGAGTGGCCGGCTCGATCTCACGCACGATGGCGCGAACACTGGCCGTGATGGCCGAAGGCTCGCCGCGCGTTCTCGCCAGAATCCACATGTGGTGGGGGACATAAAACGCAATGCGCCCCGCTTGCGCCTGTGCGAAGTACATCGTCGGCGGAATTTCCTCCAGAAAACCCCTCGAGCGTACGTCGCGTACCACGCCTACGACCGTCGCCCACGGCATTTGCTCGGAGAGCAGCTTTACGGTGCCGCCGATGGCGCTCTTCCCCGGCCACAGCTTCTTTTCCATCGTCTCGTTGACGACGGCGACGAGCTGAGCGTCAGGGCGATCGGCTTCGGTGAACGAGCGCCCGCGGAGCAGCCGGATACCCATGGTTTCGAAGTAGTCCGGCGTCACCTTCTGTGGCATGGCCACGGGCGCTTTTGCGACGGACGTCTGAGGCGCCCCATCGACGAGAATCGACCACATGCTGTTTCCATCAGTGATGGGCAAATCCTCGACCGCAGCGGCCTTCTCCACGTCAGGCAGTGCGCGTACGCGTTCCAGGATCCGGTCGTAGAGTGCGGCCCCTTGGCCGCCGGCGTAACTCTGCGGTGGCGCAAGCCGCATCGCGAGCACGTGATCCGGGCGGAAGCCGAGGTCGATCGCCTGCAGGTGCCACAGGGAGCGCATCATCATGCCCCCGCCGCTGAGCGCTACGACCGCCAACGCGATCTCGCTCACCGCCAGCGTGCGACGCATCCGTCCGAGTCCGCGCGCGTTTCCGGACGACGTCTTGCCGCCTTCCTTCAACGACTCGGCGGCATCATCGCGAACGGCACGGAGCGCGGGTCCCATGCCGAACAGCATGCCCGTCAGCAGTGTCACACCAATCGCGAATAGCATCACCATGGGATCGACCGCCACCTCGTCGACGCGCGGCACGCTTGAAGGCGCCAGGGCGCGAAGGGCGCCAACCCCGCCGATCGCGGCGAGCAGTCCGAGCACTCCTCCGGCAATGGCGAATAACAGGCTTTCCGTCAGTGCCTGACGAGTCACACGAGCGCGCGAGGCGCCCATGGCCGAGCGGATGGCGATTTCCTTCCGCCGCGACTCGCCGCGTGCCAGCATCAAATTCGCGACATTCACGCACGCGATCAGCAGCACGAAACCGACGGCGCCAAAGAGGGTGATGATGTACGGCTTCGCGTCGGCGACCATCACGTTCGATAACGGCGTGACGCGAGTAATAAGCGCCCCGCCGCCGTACATGTCGGGGAAGTCGCGCTGGAACCGCCGCGCCAGCGTCTGGATCTCGCGGCCGGCACGTTCGACAGTTGCGTTAGGCGCCAGGCGGCCGATCAGCTCGAGGTAATGGTTGTTGCGATCCCAGAGCGTGTCGTAGTTGAGCCGCATCGGCAACCATATCGAGATGCCGTTGTTCGGGAAGTCGGTGCCTGGCCGCGCGACGCCGATAACCGTGCGCGGGCGTTCGTTGACGACGATCTGCCGCCCGATAACGGAGGAATCGCCGCCGAACCGTCGCTGCCAGAGGCCGTGGCTGATCACCGTGGTAAAGGGTCCTCCCCGACGATTCTCGTCCGCGTTGTATGAGCGCCCGAGCGCCATGGGCCGGGAGAGCACCGGGAAGAAGTCTTCCGAGACGACGGCGGCTTCGATCCGCTCCGGTTCACCGTCCGTTCCGCCCAGTGTGACGGGAGCCGTGCGATAGGCGGCAAGGAGGGCAAACGCTTTCGCCTCGCGCTTGTAGTCAACGAACTCCGGCTCGGACACCGTTCCAAACGGTTCTAGATGCTGCGCGCGGACGATGCGATGCGGTTCCGGGTACGGAAGCGGCTTGAGCAGCACACCGTTGACGACCGAAAAGATCGTCACGCTGGCACCGATGCCGATGGCGAGCGTAGCCAGCACGGTGAGCGTAAAGCCTGGCGCGCGGCGCATGCCGCGTAACGCGAAACGCAGGTCCTGGAACATCGTGGCGAACATCCGGTCCTCCTGACGCAGAAAGCCTAACGATGGTGCGGTGCGTGGTGCCCGGTGATAGTCGCGCACCCGGCGCAGTGAACGGACGAGGGCGTCGGCGCGGGCTGGCAGGGCGTTGCGGAGCAGATCCAGCGCGACACGCCACCACAGACGAACCAAGGAGATCGTGCCCTCGGCACGAGCCGCCGAGTTGCGATCGCGGAAGAACTCGACCATCGCGTCGCCGAATTCGTCCCGGAACTCACGCGGGTAGACCTGGAGCAGGGCACGATAAATCCACTCCCCGCGTGTGCGGGGCCTGGTGCGCGGGTATTCAGGCACGCGCCCTCCCGGGCAGCGGGTCGAGCAGCCGCGCCGCTTCGGCAAGTCGGACGAGGGACCGGAGGCGGGCCGATTCCGCCATCGCCACCTTCCGGCCGAAGGGCGTCAGTCGATAGTAGCGTCGTCTTTCGTCATCGGCCTCGGCGGCCGGACGCCTCGCGGATTCCTCGATCAGGCCCTGATCACCCAGCCGTCGGATGGTCCGGTAAAGCGAGCCCGCCTCGAGTTCGATGCGGCCCTCAGTGTGTTCCAGGACGTCCTGCATGATGCCGTAGCCGTGACGTTCCCTGGGCGCCACCATCAGCAGGATGAGGAAGTCAATTGGGCGCAGCGGAAGCAAATCCTGGGGGGTCGGCGGCATATGCTGGCTCTCGGGCTATAGGCGAAGTGCCTATATACGGACAGCGGGGCCGCGAAAAGGGTTGCGTCGCCTGCGGGGATCTCCGCGGATCAGATCTGCACATGGAGGGCGCAGAGGACGCAGAGGACTGCCTTTGTTATTTGCGCGGATGCTGGTTCACCAACCGCCGGATGCCGTCCCGCAGGTGAAGCACGTGGAAGTTGATGAGCAGACCAACCGGTCGATCGATCATCCTTACGCACGTGAGTAACTGTGCTTCGTGAACGGGAAGCAGCGGTGTAACAGCTTTCAGCTCTACGAGCACCAGGTCCTCAACAAGAAAGTCGACGCGATAACCGACATCTATCTTGACCCCCTGATAGACGACCGGAATCGGGTATTCAGCCCGAACCTGCAGTCCAAGCTGTGCCAACTCGTAATGAAGGCACGTGCGATAGACGCTCTCCAGCAGCCCGGGCCCAACTGCGGAGTGAACTCGCATTGCCGCCCCGATGATCTGCCCCGTCAGTTCATTGATTTCCATCCAGGATGCTGAACCAGAGCCGTCACCAAGCCGTCACACGGAGTCTCGGTCCCCAAAGGAAGTCCTCTGCGTCCCCTGCGCCCTCCCTGTTCAGTTCTTCAGTCCAAATAAAAAGGCCGGGCATTTAGCCCGGCCTTCATCCGATCAACACCGAGGAATCACGAACCCGGTTGCGGCACAATCCGTATATAAGGCTTCGGCGCCTTCCAACCCTCCGGATACGTCTTCTTCGCATCGTCATCGGACACCGACCCGGCGATGATGACCTCTTCGCCCTGCTTCCAGTTCACCGGGGTTGCCACCTTGTGCTTCGCCGTGAGCTGCATCGAGTCGATGACGCGGATCACCTCATCGAAATTGCGGCCCGTCGTCATCGGATACACCAGCACCAGCTTGACCTTCTTGTCCGGACCAATCACGAAGACGTTGCGCACCGTCTGGTTGTCGGCTGGTGTCCGTACCAGCGGATCGCCGGACGTGCTGGCCGGCAACATCCCGTACAGCTTCGACACGTTGAAATCGGCGTCGCTGATGATGGGATAATTCGGAGCCTCCCCCTGCGTTTCGCGGATGTCATCGGCCCACTTCGAATGGCGATCCAGCGGATCAACCGAAAGCGCGATGATCTTCACGCCACGCTTGTCGAACTCCGGCTTGATGCGCGCCATGTAACCAAGTTCCGTCGTGCAGATCGGCGTGAAGTCCTTTGGATGCGAAAACAGGACGCCCCACGAATCGCCGAGCCATTGATGAAAGCGAATCGGCCCCTCGGTGGTCTGCGCTTCAAAGTCCGGGGCGACTTCGCCCAGTGCCAGTGTCATGATCAACTCCTCCTTGCTGTATGCTCGTTGCTGAGGCCAACGAAACTCGACTCTCTCAGGTGCCCGGTCAAGTCGCTGCTGGGAGCCAGGTTCCTCGCCTCAGAAAATGAATGAGGCATTCATCTTCCCGGTTCCATCCGGGTGACGATACCGTGCCGCCCAGCCAGTAACTTTCATTGGACTCGGCGGCGGGAGAATGGCAGCAAACGCGTTCACAGCAACGGTTTCTCAGCGTTCGGCGATCGAGGCCCCTCTGGGTCCGGCGCTGGTGCTGGCCGGTCCCGGCGCGGGGAAGACCTTTTGCCTGATTGAGCGCATCCGGTTCCTCATCGAGCGGGGTGGCATTGCCCCGTCGCGCATCAACGCGTTCACGTTCACCAACAAGGCCGCCGAGGAAATCGGCACCCGACTCGACGACCTGGGTCCGTCGGCGCAGCTGGTGAAGCGGGGAACCATCCACGCGTTCTGTGCCGAATTGTTGCGAAATCACGGGACCTACCAGGGTCTCGAGAGCGGCTTCGGCATCGCGGACGATCATTATCAGCGCGCGGTGCTTTCGCGGCTGGGTCAGCCGGCGCGGTTTCATACGTCGATCCTGGGCGCTTTTGCGTTGCACCGGTTGAGGGATGAACCTCTGACCGATCAGAACGCTCGCCTGTTCGTGGACTACGTGAAACGCCTCGAACGCCGCAACATGGCCGACTTCGACATGCTCGTCGTAAAGGCGGCGCGGCTGCTCGAAACCGTGCCCGCGGCGGCCGACGAGGTATGCGCCCGCTGGGATCACATCCTGGTCGACGAGTTCCAGGACCTCAACGCCCGGCAGTACGAAGTGGTCAAAGCGTTAGGCAGGAGGCACCGGAACATCTTTGCCGTCGGCGACGACGAACAGTCGATCTTTTCGTGGACCGGCGCCGATACCACGCTGTTCCGCACGTTCAAGAATGATTTCGAGATCGTTTCGCCTATTACCCTGCGCGAAAACCATCGCTGCCCACGCCAGGTGTTTGACCTGGCGAAGTCGCTGGTGCGCCGGAACCCACCAGGTCCGTGGACGAAGGAGGAGATTGTCGCCGAGCGGGAGACTGCGTATCCGGTTCGCGCGCTCAACTTCGGGGACGAACTCGTTGAAGGAAACTGGCTGCTCGACGACCTGCTCGCAGACCGCATCGCCAACGATCTTCGCTGGGGAGATTACGCCGTTCTGTACCGGCGCCATGAGATCGGCGACACGCTCGAGGCGTCGCTGATCGGCGCGGGCATCCCCTGCCGTCTTGCCCTGGGACGCGCGATCGGCGACGACCCCGTCATTGCCTACGTCGTCGCGGCGCTCAAGGTCATTGCCGATCCGTCGGACGACGTGAATCAGGAGGAGTTTCTCCGCGTCGTGCTGCCGCCAAGCCTGCTGGACCTGTTGCGCACGAAAGTCGAGCAAGGAGCCGAAGGACTGCGCGGAATCATGGAAGCGCACGCGCGTACGCTCGGCAAACGGGACCCTAACGCGTCCAAGCTGTGGCGGGCGCTCTTTGCGCTCAGAAACCTCGAGTCACTCGGCAGAAAACACGACGCGTTGATCGCGCTCGTCGAGGAGCTGCTGTCGCAGCGCGTCGGTGTGTATCGAACGATGCTCGAGGATCGTTACGAGGACCTGAGCGATCCGGAGGAGAACGGCGAGACCGTGACACTCGCCAGCCGACTGCGGTCAGCGCTGGAGTTCGGCGCCATGGTC